>NZ_CP072334.1:660000-976718 GCF_018127805.1 Prevotella sp. oral taxon 475 | reverse complement strand
GATGGGGTCGACGCCGGCGAAGGGCTCGTCGAGCATGATAAATTTGGGGTCGATGGCCAGGCAACGGGCTATCTCGGTGCGTCGACGTTCGCCGCCCGAGAGCTGGTCGCCCTTGTTTCGGCGTACTTTGCCCAGGCGGAACTCCCGGATGAGGCTCTCGAGCTTTTCGAGCTGATAGGAGCGGGGCCGACCGGTGAGCTCTAAAACGGACATGATGTTGTCTTCCACGCTGAGCTTGCGAAATACGCTGGCCTCCTGCGGCAGATAGCCGATGCCGGCCCGAGCGCGTTTGTAGACGGGGAAATCGGTGATTTCGGTTTTGTCGATGTAGATGTGACCTTCGTTGGGGATGACCAGTCCGGTGGTCATATAAAAAGAGGTGGTTTTTCCTGCACCGTTCGGCCCGAGCAGCCCCACGATTTCTCCTTGTCGCACGTTGATGGAGACGTTGCTCACCACCGTTCGCTTGCCATATCGCTTCACAAGTCCCTCAGCCCGCAGTTCCATGTGGGTGTCGGCGTGCTGTGCGGGGTTGTTTTCCATTTCGTTCATAGTCCTTATTTTATTGGCTGCAAAGGTAGGCATTAAATGTGGCAACAGGAAATAAAAGAGACCCGGTACATGCTTTTCTACCATATTTTGCGTACTTTTGCAGCCAAAATCAACGTTGTATTCTTTATGCTGATTCTCAAATATCTTACCACGCTGGGCCGATATCTCCTCTTAATGGGACGGTCGTTTGCGCAACCCGAACGGATGCGGATGTTCCTCAAGCGTTATGTCAAGGAGATGTCTCAGTTGGGGGTCGACTCGGTGGGCATCGTCCTGCTGATCTCCTTCTTCATCGGAGCGGTGATCTGTATTCAGATGAAGCTCAACATCCAAAGTCCGTGGATGCCGCGGTGGGTGTCGGGCTACACCACTCGGGAGATTATGCTTCTGGAGTTCTCCTCGAGCATCATGTGTTTGATTCTCGCCGGAAAGGTAGGCTCGAACATCGCCTCTGAACTGGGCACGATGCGCGTAACACAGCAAATCGATGCGCTCGACATCATGGGGGTGAACTCGGCCTCGTATCTCATCTTGCCTAAGATTCTCGGACTGGTCACGATTATGCCTTTCCTCGTTATTTTTAGTTCGGCTATGGGCATCCTCGGTGCCTATGCCACAGCCTACATCGGGCATATCCTCACACCGGCCGATCTCACCCTGGGTCTCCAACACTCCTTCAACCCATGGTTCATGTGGATGAGCATCATCAAGAGTCTGTTTTTTGCTTATATCATCGCGAGCGTTTCGTCCTACTTCGGCTACACTGTCGAGGGCGGCTCCGTCGAGGTGGGCAAAGCCAGTACAAACGCTGTAGTGAGCAGTTCGGTACTGATTCTCTTCTCCGACGTGTTTCTCACGCAAGTACTGAGTTAAATCAGGAGTAAGGAGGAGTTAAGGAGTGAGGAGGAGTTAAGACGAATGTTTTGTTAATAGAAATAAGATGAATCATAGTTTTAGTTTTGAAAACATCATCGCCTGGCAAAAAGCACACGCTTTTGTCCTACTTGTATACAGATGGACTCGCCTATTTCCTCATGACGAAAAATTTGGTTTAACCTCACAATTTCGTCGAGCAGCTATCTCCATCGAAGCCAATATTGCAGAAGGATATAAGAAGATCAGTCGTTCAGACAAACTCCGTTTTATGAATATTGCACAAGGTAGCTTGGAAGAATGCAGAGACTACATCATCTTATCGCGAGATTTACAATATATCGATAGTATCGCATTTCAAGAATTGCATAATGCCATATCAGAAGCAAGCAAACTGTTGAATGCCTATTGTAACGGCATTCTTAACAACAATGGAGTAAAAGACGTATTATAAGGACTATCCATCTTTCATCCTCCATCCTACATATACATATGTCTTCACTCCCTTTCACTCCTTCACTCCTCCTCACTCCTAAAAAGAAATGATTGAAATCAGGCAACTCACCAAGTCGTTCGACGACAAGACCGTGCTCAAGGGCATCGACGCCGTTTTCGAAACGGGCAAGACGAATCTCATTATCGGACAGAGCGGGTCGGGCAAGACCGTATTGATGAAAAATCTCGTCGGTCTGCTCGAGCCTACCTCGGGACAAGTGCTCTACGACGGGCGCAACTTCGTTACCCTCTCGAAGCGCGAGAAAGTGCACATGCGCCGCGAGATGGGAATGATCTTCCAAAGCGCTGCCCTATTCGACTCGTTATCGGTACTCGAAAACGTGATGTTTCCCCTCGACATGTTCTCCACGCTCACCCTACGCGAACGAACCAAGCGCGCCCAGGAATGTCTGGCCCGCGTTAATCTTATCGATGCCCAGGATAAATTTCCCGGCGAGATCTCGGGCGGCATGCAAAAGCGCGTGGCCATTGCACGGGCCATCGTGCTCAACCCCAAATATCTCTTCTGCGACGAACCCAACTCGGGGCTCGACCCGAAAACCTCGCTCGTCATCGACGAACTGCTCTCGGGTATCACCCACGAGTTCGGCATGACCACCATCATCAACACGCATGACATGAATTCTGTCATGGGCATCGGTGAGAACATCTGCTTCATTTATCAGGGCCGAAAGGAATGGCAGGGAACGAAAGACGATGTGATGACGTCGACCAACAAACGCCTCAACGATCTCGTCTTTGCCTCCGACCTCTTCAGAAAGGTGAAAGAGGTTGAGGAGAAACGATAATTTTCCAAGATACATCAACAAAAGAGAGCATGCCGACGTATTCTGGCATGCTCTCTTTAGTTGATTTCCTGCTGATTCCTCTGTCGTTGACAGAAAACTTCTGCGGGTCTCGCTAAAGGTTCTGTCGTTGACAGAAAGCTTCACTCCCGTTCACTCCTTAACTCCTAACCATCATCTGAATCCGATGATTCGCCGCACTTCCTTGAGTGTGGCGGCGGCACTCTCGCGGGCCACTTCCGCTCCTTGACGGGCCACCCGGTCAAGGAAATCGACATCGGAACTGAAAGCCTCGATACGCTCGCGGATGGGTGCCACTGTCTTGATGATATCCTCAGCGATTTGCTTCTTGAGGTCGCCGTAGCGCAGGGAGCAGTCGTTCCATTTCTCGTCGAAATAAGCATAGGCATCGGGTGTGGAACAAATTCGCAGAAAGGTAAAAAGATTTTCGATCACCTCGGGTCGCTCACTATTGGGCGTTTGCGGCCCCAAGTCGGTCACGGCCCGCATCACCTTCCGGCGGATGGTCTTATCGTCATCCCGCAGGTAGATGCAATTACCCTCGCTTTTGCCCATCTTTCCGCTACCGTCGAGCCCTGGCACCTTCACAGCCTCGGCATTAAAATAGAAGTTTTGCGGCTCGGGAAAGAAGTCCACCCCATAGATATGATTGAATCTCCGGGCGCATCGGCGAGCCATCTCCATGTTCTGCTCCTGATCTTTGCCCACCGGCACTTTTTGGGCACGATGCTGCAAGATGTCGGCCGCCATCAGCGTGGGATAGGTGAGCAGACCGGCGTTGACATTGTCGGGCTGCTTGCGGGCTTTTTCCTTGAAAGTGGTCACACGCTCGAGTTCGCCCAGATACATGTTCATGTTCAGAAAGAGATAAAGCTCAAGTGTCTCCTTCACATCGCTCTGCACATAGATCGGGGCCCGCTCGGGGTCAATGCCACAGGCCAGATATTCGGCCAAGATGACGCGCGCGCTGCGTTGAATATCCTCGGGTTTGGGACTGGTGGTGAGCGAGTGCCAGTCGGCAATAAAGAAAAGACTCTCATACTCGTCTTGCATCTTGACGAAGCTCTTCACCGCTCCGAAGTAATTTCCAAGATGCAGATTGCCCGTAGGCCGTATTCCGCTTACTACTTTTTCCATATCGATATCTGTCATTTTAGTGATGTCTCCATCCGTGTTGATCACTGCAAAGGTACGACAAAGGGCACGTTCTTCAAAATAATCGCCGTGCCTTTTCCCCCAATAGGTATTCTCCCCTCCCTTCGACTGGTGCCCTCCCAGCGCATGGGAGATGACTTCACGATGCATGAGAAATACGATTCCGATGCATAACAAATGGCCTCCCGATGTACAAGAGTGCTTTACGATGTACGAGAAACCACCTCTTGCGGTGTAAATGATGTTCGCGCGCAGAGCACCAAGTACTCTTTCGTTAACAACCGCATAGCGGTTGGTCTGTTGGCAGGGCAGGGTTGGCGAGTGAAACGAGCCTACCCTGTCTACGACGTGAAAAGAGAAAACAAGGCCGTAGGTCTTGGTCTGTTTAATTCCCTTAAGTGAGGCGGGTCGGGGAGATGTTTTGCCCTCTTGAGTTAGAGGGATTTTCGATAAAAACAGACCAACCCCTTTGGGGTTGTTATGGGTGGGTGCCGCTTAAACAGGGTAGGCTCGTTTCACTCGCCAACCCTGCTCTACCAACGGACCAACCCTTACAGGGTTGTTTGCGCACAGTGTTTCCAATAGGTGGTAGATACGATTTTAATGCATGGTAGATGGTCTACCTGTGTATAACAGATGCTATTCCAATACATAGCAGATATCCTCTAGATATATGGCAGATAACCTCACGATGCGCGGCAGATGACCTTCTGATGCGCGGGAGATGCTCTCCTGATGTATGGGAGGTGATCTCCCGATACGCAAGAGGTGACCTCCCACACATCGGGAGGTCACCTCTGCTATTTTAGATGATGGTTATAAGCCGTTTTGATGTCTTATTCCGTCACGGGCCGCACGGTCAAACCATAACACCGAGTGTCGATATTCAGCGGAACCACGGGATTCGAGATGAAGAACAGGAAGCAAGCGTCACTCATGCTGCTCGGAACGGCCGACCAATACCAACCGGCAGTTCTCACGCTGCCGAGCGAACCATCGTTGTTGGCACGACTGCCCGAAGCGGGGAAAAAGATCGTAGAGGTATTGCTGCCGTCGGTAAAGAAGTTCCAACCAAAGTTAGTATTGAAGTTGGTGGCATCTTTTGTACCCTGCACGTTCATTTCTTCTGCCTTAGTGGAATTGAGTCCTGTAGTGGTAAACCGTGTGAAGGCGTTGTTGGCAGGCAGGTGGAAGCCGACAGGACTGGGGTCGTAAACCGTTTTGACCACGGGAAGGTCATTACCGGTATTAGGAATCTGCGTTGTGGTATTATTGGCAGACCATAGGTTATAATAAGAGTAACCCGCAGGAGGATTGCTAGACCAGGAAGTACCCGAAGTGTAGAAGCTACCGGGGTTTTGAATACCATTGGTGATGGACATGTTGTCGCCCTCGTTCTTCTTGAACAGCTGACCGACGGGATAGAGAGTAGGCTCAGTGTTTCCGGTCAATCCACCGGGGAAAGCATCCTTGCGACCCCACTGGTAGAACGTGTTATAACCCACTTTTGTGCTACCGGGATGCTGCGTGATAACGATGTCGCCCGGCTGATGAGAGACTAACTGCTGAATGCGCACTTTTACCCGACGAGGCTGTTGCTGAACTGAACCATTCCAAGAGGTGCATTTCCAACCCAGATTTTCGGTGGAGAAGTTATAGGTATGAGAGCCGCTGTGGTTGATCACGGGGATGGGGTCGAGTACATAATCGGGTGCAAACCACAAGTGCCAAGACCATACGATGATATTGCCTTTCTTGACCGCCACCACGGCATTGCCGCTTTTGATATCGGCCGCCTTTACTTCGAACTTTAAGTAGGTTTCATTGCCACTACGTTCAATGGGATTGGCATCGAAGTGTACCAAGTCTTTCTCGTCTTCCCAAACAATCTGTGCACCATCGATGCCGTTGTTGGCTCCGCCGTTCGTCTTTTCAATCCACGGGTCGGTGATGTTCTGACCATTATGGTCTTTAAAGTTCTTCAACACGTAGCCAATGTTAGGGTCGGTGAGGCTGCCGTTATAGGTGTAGGACGCGGTATTGTTTATTCCATTAGTAATGGCGTTGCCATACACCAAGGGCAGTTTGTAAAAGCCCGGGTGAGAGATGACATAGCAGTTGGCCGTGCTGCGCGTAGCGCGGGCGTTGCCCTTGATGTCATGCATCGAAAGGTCGTAATAGGCGGAGGAAGTGCCCTTGGGACCAAGCTTGAGGGCATCGTTGCGCTCTTTGAGCAGGTCTTTCATAGGCATCTTCTTGATCGTCGCCTGCCCCTGATCGGCTGCCGTATAGTTCTCGGTTTGGGTGCGGACGTTACTCAAGCCCTCCAACCAGTCGGGCTTGTTCATGCCTTTGTCCTCCCAGGCGTTCGTGGCATAGTTGTATTCCTCGTAGCCTACAATCTTCCATCCTACTGCGTGTTTCACACTGGGATCGGAAGGGTCGGTGCGGAAGCTCTCCACAGTGTACGTGCCGCCGTTGGTCTCGTTGTAGGCTGCAGCGGTGGTGGGGCTCGTCACCGTAAAGCTATAGTTCCAATTGCTGGTGGTGTTGCTCAGTTTGTAGGTACGCGTGGTGGCAGGTCGCCAGGTACCGCTCAAAGGAATGTTGATGTTGGCTGCATCGCTGAACTCAATATGAAGGGTGATGCCAGCCAAGGATTGCGGAAGCATGTAGAACGTATAACTGTCGTTATCCTTACCTACGAGCACCTGATTGGGCAGACTGCTCGTGCTGATGCCAGGAATGCCCAGGGCGAGCGAGAAGTTCGTTTTCGAGCCGGCATCCACTGTCCATTGCAAGCCCTTACCGTTGGTGCTATCCGTGAGTTGAAGCCGACCTTTGCTGCAGGCGTTGCGCAGTTCTACCTTCGTGATGTGTTTGTTCCACGAGAGGTTCTGACCTACAGCGATCTTCACGGCCGTGAGGGCGTGATAGAACTCGAGGTTGGTCTTGGGGGCTTGGTGGCGTGTGGCATACTCTACTTCGCCCGAACAGGCCACCATGAGGTCGACTTGGTCGGTGATGTTCGGCTTGACCTCGAAATCGAGATAAGGGGTGCCGCTATGCGTGGTAGGCGAGAGGGCGATGCCGTTGGCCGTGGTGGCCTCGGGATAGACCGCATAGAAGCGGGCATAGCGTTGAGTCCAGGCCCATTGAAGCGGCGTGACCAAGGTACCGGCAGCGTTGGTGGGAGCACTGTAGAACCATTCGGGGCGGCCCACCGTAAAGCCGGCCGTCGCGCTGCGATAGCCCAGCGAACTGAAGCGGGCGTCGATGGCGGTTTTCACGCTGGCCCGTGTACCAGGTTGGGGCAGCACGGCGTTGATGCCCTCGGTGGTAGTTTCGATCAGGCAGGTGTTGGGCAGACCTTGCACTTCAAGGCGACGCGTGGCCAGGTCTTCACTCGAAAGGCCTTGTGCCTGCTGGCGGGCAATGATGGCAGCACGCGTGGCGGGGGCACTCTGCGGCTGGGACAGTCGGTTTTCCTGTGCGGTGCTCACATCGAAAGAGACGTTTACGCCACGGTCACCCTGCACTTGTTGGTTACTGGTATTGTCGTCGGCACAGGAACCGATGGACAAACAGGCGATGCCGGCCAGCATGGCGGCAAGGCATCGATGAAGAATGGAATAGGAATGTTTCATTGTTATTATTCTTTATGGGGGTAGCCTGCTTCGCCCTACCACATCTCACCGCTATGCGGTTGTTCTCGACGGTGATGATCCGCAGTTGTTAGCGGAGAGGGCGTGAAGCGACTACTTACTACTTTACTACTTACTTCTTTTACTACTTACTACCTTTACTACTTTACTTCTTACTACTTACTACTCAATGGTCTCTTCCTCCCAAACCCATCCGCTCCAGGGTTTGGCACCGGCCACTTCGTTGTCGCCGTCTTCGTTATCCTCGGGTGCAGGATTGACATGAACGGTTCCGCCACCGCCCCCTCCGGGCTGCACCTGGGGACTGGCGGCCAGTAGGCCCACCTCCTGTTGCAAACACATGATTTGAATTTGGGGCGAGCAGTAGGCTCGACCGCTGACTTGATTTCTTTTCATAACACAATGAAAATTTATAGATAAAACATATGGGGGAAAAATGCGATCAATTATGCCCGTATGGGATGGGCTGGGAATGCTCTCTGGGACCAACAATCGTTGTGCGGCAGAGAGGAAACAGACCAAGACCTACGGCCTTGTTCCCTCTCTGCCTGCTGTAAACAGGGTAGGCTCGCTGCACTCGCCAACCCTGCTCTACCAACAGACCAACCCCTACAGGGTTGTTGCTCATCCCGAGCCGACGGATGGATGCTGCGTATAATAGAATAAGCCACTTGTAGTAGGGGTTGTTTCTGAGTCCGAACCGGCGTATGATTTTGTCTTTCATTGCCGCGAACAGCGGGCACGAAAAGAGAAGCAAAGGGAACTCCGAAGAGCCCTTTGCTGATAGGGGTTGCGCTCGCTTCGCGCGCGCGTAAGAGAAAGCTAAAAAGTGTTACACTACAATAGGTGCGAACATTGTGTGTGTGTGTGTGTGTGTGTGTGTGTGTGTGTGTGTGTGTGTGTAAGGTAGCGAATTCCTGTGACACTACCAAACAATCGGCGTTAAAAGATGCAGAAAAGTTCGCCCTTTTCTGCCCCACTGTGATACCTGTATGGAGATGCACGCTACACATTATCTTATATATATATCCTTTGCGATATGGCCTCAAACACGGCGGCAAAGGTAGCACATTCTTCTGAAATGACCAAATAACCCCTCTCTTTCCGCAAACAAAAGAGCCGCTTTAGTCAAAAATGTGATGACTAAAGCGGCTCTGCTTGTATCCACTGCAACTTACAGAAAAGATGCAAAGCTTGTTTTATCGGCGGCTCGCGTTATTCGTTTTTGAACGAGAACCGATGCTCAACATCAAACCGAAGTTGAGGCTGTTGACGAAAGTACCCGGCGTGCGGTAAATCTGCAACGACTGGTAGCGTTCTTTGCTCATGCGGTAAACCATATGGTTATAGAAGAGCGAAAGAGTGCGACTGATGTGATAGCTGAAAGTACCACCGAAGTGCCAAGCAAACTCCGTGCCTTTGTCGCCCAAAGCGAGCGAAGGACCGGTGTAGAGACCTACATCCCAACGACGCGAAGGATTGATGCCACCCAGCGCATTAAGAATATCGAACTGGTAGCCCAGTGACACAAGCGTGTTGTTGAACTTTTGATCAATGGCGGTTGCACCATACTTGGTAGTAACCTTATCGGTGAGATATTCACCGCTGGCACGCACTGCACTGTAGTCGTCAAACTTAAATCCGGCAAAGAACAATCCGTTCTTAATGGGCGACGAGCTTTGTCCGGCCGTGCGCCAAGTATGAACAGCGGTGTTCCAACCTGCACCGGCTCCAAGGAAGAAACCAGTAGAGGCATAGTCTTCGCCCGTGTATTGCTCGCCCTTCTTATCGGCAGCCTTATCGTTGAGCATGACAGACATACCTAACTTGAGGGCCAGTTCGTTGGTTCTGGCAACGGGTCGGTTGTCATCCTCGAATCCGCCCATGATCGAATAAGTGGGCTCGAAGTTGAGGCGTAATCCCTGTGCCAAACGTAGCCAGAACTGTGTACCAAGACGCAGCTCACGGAATTTGCTCTCGTAGGCCTGCTCACGACCAGTGACAAAACGAATCTTACCCAAGCCGCCTCCAAGGAAGAGGTTGAACCCGGCAGGAGCATTCCAATTGTAAATGCGCTTGAAACCAAGCGGATTGAACATGAGGTCGAGCGTTCCGGCAAAATAACCCAACTGATTGGTGCGCTGTTCTACGGCATCATAAGACCAGTCGGCATTACTAATCTGCACACCACCACGGAACCCGAGTGCCGAGTTGAGCCACCAACCCAAATTGGCATTGGCGTTATAGCCAGTTGTTCCAGCCATAGAGAGGTCTACCTTGTTGAACATCGCTGTACCTACACTGTACTCGAAGAATACCGGCTGGTGAGCATAGTCGGCCACCAATGCACCTTCTTTACCGAAGGCCGCCTTGTTGATGTTGTACATCACACCGAGATTCAAGCTATTGACAATCGTTCCTGGGGTGCGGTACACCTGTGGCGTATTGTAACGCTCCTTGCTCAGGCGATAAATCGTATGGCTATAGAAGAGAGCCAAGTTGCGGCTGACATTGTAGGTGAGGATTCCACCGAAGTTCCAAGCAAACTGCGTTCCTGCCTTGCCCAATGCCAATGTAGGACCGGTGTAGAGCGAGGCTCCCCAACGACGCCCCGGACGAATGCCGGCAAAGGCGTTGAAGATGTTGAACTGATAGTCGAGCGAAAGCAAGGTGTTATCGAATTTCTGTGCCGTCATGTCGCCACGACCGTAAGAATCCCATACTTTGTCGGTGAGATATTCACCACTCAAACGTACGGCATGATACTCATTCACCTTATAGCCACCAAAGAACAAACCATTCTTTAACAGTTGGAACCCTTGTCCTGTGGGACGCCAAGTATGCACGGTGGTGTTCCAACCGAGTCCGGCTCCGAGGAAGAAACCATTGGGCGACTCTACCTCTGCAGCATCATCCTTCTTATCATTACTCTTATCGCGTAACAGCATCGACACACCAACTTTCATGGCCAACTCGTCGGTCTTATCCACGACCTTTGCACCACTGAATCCTCCTAACATGGAATAAGTGGGCTCGATGTTCAGGCGCAGGTCGTTGCAGAGTTTTACCCAGAACTGAGCACCCATGCGGAACTCTCTGAACCGACCTTCGTAGGCCTTGTCCTTGGCCGTAACAAAACGAATCTTACCCATTCCTGCTCCAGCAAAGAGGTTGAAGCCCATAGGTTGATTCCAGTCGTAAATATGAGTCATACCCAACGGGTTGAACATCAAGTCGAGCGTTCCGGCTAAGAATCCTAACTGATTCTTGCGGGGTGCTCCGGTAGCATCGTGTGTCCAGTCGGCATTGCTGATATGAACGCCACCACGAACACCGATTGCCGAGTTCAGCCACCAACCGATATTGGCATTGGCGGTATAACCCAACGAACTTCCCATGGAGAGATCAAGCTTGTTGAACCAAGCCGGACCTATGCTATACTCGAGGAACAAAGGCTGACGGGTATAATCGGTAACCAAGAGCCCTTCCTTGCCGAAAGCAGGACGATTGAGATTGTACAGCACACCGACGTTCAAGCTATTGACAATCGTTCCCGGCGTGCGATATACCTGTGCCGTCTTGTAACGTTCTTTGCTCATCCGATAGACGGTGTGGCTATAGAAGAGAGCCAAGCTGCGACTGAGCTGATAGGAGAGAATACCTCCAAAATTCCAAGCCAGCTGCGTTCCCTCCTTGCCCAATGCCAATGACGGACCGATGTAGAGCGATGCATCCCAACGACGACCCGGACGGATGCCGGCAAGGGCATTGAATATGTCAAACTGATAATCAAGTGAAAGCAACGTATTGTTAAACTTCTGAGCAACCATGTTTCCACCGCCCAGGTCGTTCCAAACCTTATCGGCAAGATATTCCCCACTCAAACGCAGGCCATGATACTCGTTCACTTTATACCCACCAAAGAACAGGCCGTTCTTCAGTAATTGGAAGCCCTGCCCTGTGGGACGCCAAGTGTGCACGGTGGTATTCCAACCAAGTCCGGCTCCGAAGAAGAAACCATTGGGGCGGTAGTCTTCTGCTGCCTCATTTTCCTTCTTATCATTGCTCTTGTCGCGCAATAACATAGAGACTCCGACCTTCATCGCCAGTTCGTCCGCTTTATCCACGACTTTTGCTCCGGTGAATCCACCTAACATCGAATAAGTGGGTTCGAGGTTCAGACGTAAATCGTCGGTAAGCTTCAGCCAAAACTGTGCACCCAGGCGCAATTCTCTGAATTTACTTTCATAAGCCGATTTGCTGTCCGTAACGAAACGCACTTTACCCAGTCCGGCACCAATGAAGAGGTTGAAACCGGCAGGTTGATTCCAATTATAGATGCGGGTAATTCCCATCGGGTTGAGCATCAAATCAAGCGTTCCGGCAAAGAAGCCCAACTGATTCTTACGAGGCATAAAGGCATCGTGAGCCCAATCGGCATTGCTGATGTGAACACCGGCACGAGCACCAACAAAGGAATTGAGCCACCACCCGATATTGGCATTAGCAGTGTAGCCCAATGAGCTACCCATTGAATTCTCTACATTATTATACCATACCGGTCCGACGCTATACTCAAACATGAGAGGCTGATGGCTGTAATCGGCAACCAACGCTCCATTCTCGCCAAAGGCCGGACGGTTGAAGTTGTACAGTAAACCAACATTGAGACTGTTTACAAAGGTTCCTTCCTTGCGATACACTTGTGAAAAGACGTAACGATCTTTAGGCATTCTGTAAACGGTATGACTGTAGAATAAGGCCAAGTCGCGATTGACCTGATAGGTAAGCATTCCACCGAAATTCAAGGCGAAAGCTGTGCCACCACTTCCTAATGCCAATGCAGGACCACCATAGATGTAAGTGCCCCACCGACGATAGGGATTATATCCAGCAACAGCATTTAATAAATTCAACTGATAATCTAATGAGAGGACGGTGTTTCTAAGTGTCTCGTTTTGCACACCACCACCAAAGGTTGCGGGTACTGCTACTTGATCACTTAAATATTCACCACTCAGCCGAATACCGTGATATTCGTTGAGGTTGTATCCTCCGAAAAGAACGCCATTCTTGAGCAAGGGATTATTACCATTAGCGTATCTCCAAGTGTGTACCGTTGTATTCCAACCCATACCTAAGCCAAAGAAGAAACCTTGCTGTTGCGCATAGCGGTCTTTTACCTCAATGCTATCCAAATTGAACTTCTCACGGCTAAAGTTATCTCTGAAGAGTACTGTCAAACCTAACTTCAAGGCCAATTCATCAAACTGCTTGCGCTCAGAAGTACCTTTATAGAACTCTAAGAAAGAATAAGTGGGCTCTATATTCAAGCGAAGATCGTTGGTAAGCTTCATCCAAAGTTGACTACCTAAACGATAGCCAACATAATTACCTTTTACGTAGTCGTTATGCGCGGGATTTACAACCTTTATCCGTCCAAACTCGTAGCCGGCAATCAGGTTCATACCTACCTTGCTATCCCAATCATAGTTACGCTTGAACCCGAAAGGATTAAAGAGAAAATCGAGTACCGCACCACGCGTTCCTAATAAACTCTTTGACGGCAAACGAAAACCGACTACACTTGAATTATTCGTCCAATCGGCATTAGAAATATGAAGACCTGTACGAAGACCTATTGCCGAAGATAACCACCAACCAAAATAAGCGTTGGCCGTATAACCGACAGATTTCCCCATTGGCAATGCAGTGTGATTGTAGAACACCGGGCCAATGCTGTAATCAAAGAACATAGGTCTACGCCAATGTTTCTTGGCATAGGTCTCATAGAAGAATCTTTCTCCTTCTTCAAAACGCTTCATGAAATCACCAGCATCTTTCTGCTTAGACAATTCCGGCCAGAAATACCATATATAAGAGAGGTTGGCACCATAGCCAAAGTCCATTCGATCAAACTTAGAGCCTGGAACCAAATCCTGCTTACGAGAACCAACCTTCACAAAGGGTTCAAGGGCAAGAAAGGCATGCGGACTTGTTGCGTATTTGAATTGCAGACCAAAACGTGCTCCATACGAAAAGCCTGATGTCTGTACGTAATTGGTAACAGAGCTCAGTTCGGTTGCTGAAAGTTTGGCTGTTTGCAGTCCTAATCCCATCACACCCGAAACTGTCAAAGGGCGTTCCGGTCGATAGCCTAACATGTAGTTGGTGAAATTAAACAGATAGTCTACATTTACACCCAAGGATTTGAATGTA
This sequence comes from Prevotella sp. oral taxon 475, assembly GCF_018127805.1. Classification (NCBI taxonomy): domain Bacteria; kingdom Pseudomonadati; phylum Bacteroidota; class Bacteroidia; order Bacteroidales; family Prevotellaceae; genus Prevotella; species Prevotella sp. oral taxon 475. The sequence continues at coordinate 962,932 of NZ_CP072334.1, read as the reverse complement.
GTCAGTGAGGAGATGGTTCCTTCTCCCTTGGTAAATCCCCAGCTTCCCTCAACCGAGAGACGCAAAGAGCTCATCGGACTCAAATCTTTTCCTAATCCAAGATGCAAGTTGGCAAAGGGTGTATAACGAAAGGATCCGTTCTGAAGATAATTGGTTACACCTCCTCCAAAGTCAAGATAGGTATGCCCCAAGAGGCCCTTATCAATAAACTTATCACCAACATAGCGATGTCGACGGTCCAAGACAAATTTAAGTCCATTATATCCTTTAGGAGCAGGAAGGCTGACGACAATCGTGTCAGGTTGTAAGACTGTATCAGGCATCATTGCTTCCAAATCCTCCAAGTCCTTCACCACTGTATCACGCTGCAATACCACAGAAGGAATATTTGTATAGACATTATTGTTGCTTGCCAGAGAAAGTACCTTTGCCTCTGAGATAAGAGGCAATACCATCGCGGTCAATACGACAAAGAATCTCTTTTTCATCTTAATCTAACTTAAAATTATAAATTTATCATTGTTCTCCTTCTGAAGCAGCTTCAAGAGGCTTGGACTTCATCATTATATAACGGAATTTCTCTCGATAGAGATCTTTATCAGCTTCCACGTAGGGATACTTCTTTCTAATATCATCGCTAACATTTGCATCTGACTTATAAAACTTTTCATAGAAAGTAGGATCAAGATCAAAGCAATGCTGGAAGAATGCTAGGAACCGAGGAGTTTCATTCGTTTGCATCTTCACTGCAAGTTCTGCTCCATATTCTTGAATCAGCGTAGAGAAATCATTCTCAGATTCTATATCAGGATTATTGGCTGCAATAATTCCTTTCATATACCATTTCTTAGCCAAATTATCAGGAAGAGAATCTACCATTGATTCTAACGAAGCATAAGACAACTCTAATTCCGGTGCTAATTCGATACTTAGAATCGTATGATTTAGCATATTTGCTCCCATTACATAAGTCAAGGCTTTCTTTGCACGCTCTTCCTCTTCAATGGTTTTATTCTGCTTAAAGAACAAAGCCTCTAAGTCTATCAACATCTTCAGTTCATGAAACTCAGGACTATCAGGCAATTTATTAGCCAAGAAAGCAGCCTGACTCAGTTTGCGAGCTTTTAAATACATCAATGCCTGATTGGCTATAATCTCACGGAAATTGACCGTATACATATAAGAGCTCTCAAAAGCAACCGGACGAGAGACTTCTATTCCTGATGCCATATCGATAAAAGGCTCTAAAATCGAGAGGTTTATCGAATCCTTAGATAACAATTCCACAGCCATTCTATTTGCAATATATGCAGCAAACGGACTGTATTTTGCAGTCTTTCTCGCCATATTCTCTTTATAAGCACGATGAGTGAGTTTACGCAACTCTGCACTATCGGTTATCTGGGAGAATAGATTATAGTAGTCTCCATTAGAGAAAACTTCAGCACCTCCTTCTGCATAACGCGGGTCATTGTAATAGGTCCATAAAACCTCACGCGGTTCCATTACTTTATTACGACGAAGCGTATAGGAACTTTTGATCAAACGCTGGTTGTGCATAATTTGTCCTATTACAGGATTGCTTACAAGCATTCGGCCAATACCTGCGAGATCTTTAGCCTGAGCATAACGACGTAACTCGTCGGCCTCGTATTTCTGTCCCTTTTCAACAAGCGAATCTGCTACATCATTCCATGTATAAACTAAAGGTTCTTTTACGCTTAGACTTGCACTACGGATATTAGCACCAACCATACTAAGGATTTTCCTTGCACGCTTTCGAGCCAACTCAATATTACTTGCTTGCGCACCTTCAGGAGACGCTGTACCTTGAATCGTAAAATTCATTAGCGAACTACCAAAAGAGCGAAGTTCTTCTACCAAAAGATCTAAAGTCCGTTTGTTTGCAATATCATCAGTTAATTCGTCTTTACCAACAACAAATGTCAACTGCAAGTCACGGGGGACTTCACTCAATCGAGCCCGCACCGTTTCATAAAAACGTGGTTCCAATTTCATATTCTTGGCAGAAGCTGTAACATCAAGCATCTTCCAAGGTCTGCGAACATTATTGGTACCTTCTTTATAATCTTGAAAATAAACGTGTGTATAATCCTCTAAACTTAATTTTGACATCCACTTATAGTTCTTATCAGCCTCAGGTTTAGGATACGTCGTATCCCAACTAAAAGAGAATACATCGTCAGACATTGCATTCTCGGCTATATAATAAGGAGATAAAGAATCGTTGCGTTCAAAATCATAGCTTTTACGCCTTATCTGATTAAAGTGATATTTACCTCCCTCATAAACCAACGGCTCTAAATATTGCACTGTATCACCGGTATTAGTATTTACTACTACAGGTTGATAAATCAGTCGCGAATGCTTCGTTGTATACCAAGCTGGGAGATTAATATTTATTGTCCATCGCATATTCTCTCCATCATCAATAGGAGGAAGTTCCTTAAAGTTCATGCCTTGACGCTTGGCAAAGACATTCACATTTTGGATTAAGATTCCATCAGATTTAGACGGAGAGAAAACAATGTCATAATTCAACTTATCTGCACTAATATCAACAATTTTCAATACACCCTCATTAATCATTAACAAAGCACCTCCTACTGCAATATCCGTTTCAAAGTGCCCGTCATAATCAGGGATTACAACTTCATTACTTTTTATTTTAACAATACTTCCAAAAGTACTATTCTGCGCGTTGTACAGCTGTGCTTGTCTACGAGCTTCATTTCTATTATCAAAGACATATACAGGAACTGATAGAGGCATCTTTGCAGAAGAGTTGCCTGTCATTTCCTTCATCAATTTAGAAACTGTACCAGTTATATGGATGGCTTGCGCATTGACCTTCACAACAAAGCTCAATAACAAAAGCAATAATATCAATCCTTTTCTTTTCATCATTATATTCTCCTATAACCTTACCAAATTGAATATGAAAGTGTAATACCAATTTTTGTAGGTAATATCTTATAGTTCAAAAAACCGTCTTTGGTTTCTGTCCCGTTCTTTAAGAGAAGGTTAGAACCATCTTCAAAACTCTCACGATGATGAGAGAAAACAAGTCCTACACCAGCATGTGCATCAATAGACAATCTATTTGTTAAGGAGAAGACATAACCGAAAGTCAGTCCACCACCCCATGCCGTTCCTGAATAATTCTTATTTCCCCAAGTCATATTATAACTGGCAGCTAAAAGGCCTACACCAACAAAGTGATGGTAAAGAGGGCGCCCTCCAAAATAATATCGATATTCCGGTTGTACTCCCACCATTCTCATTTCTTTATGGAAATAAGGTTTATTGTTTCCAAAGACACTCAATCCTAAAGTAGAACGATTACCAATTGTCATTTCTGCACCTATATTATAAGTCTGCAAAGCCAACATTGCGACATCGGTATTAATAGAAAATGTCTGCGCCTGAGAAGTATGGCAGAAAAGTCCCAATACCATCACAAGAAAAATTCTTATTCTTTTCATCTTCATTCTCTTTGTTATTCCTTATTTCTATCGGTAGACTCTTCCTGCTTATCAGACTCCGAACTATTGTTCTCCGTTGAACTATTTTCACTTACAGCGGGAGTAGCATCTTTAGAGTTTTCTTTCTTTTCCTTATTGGTCTTTTCCTCAGCTTTCTTCCGCTTTTTCAGTTCTTTTTCTTCTTCTTTGGCCTTTATGGCTTCTTGTCGTTTCAATTCATTGGCCTGCTTCAGAGAGTCGCGTTCACGTTTAGCATCTTCCTTAGCCTTAGCCTTTTGGAGTTGTGCTTCCTGTTCTTGATTCTTTTGGACAACCCGCAGAGAATCTGCAGTTCTTTTGGCATTCTCACGTTCTTGTCCTTTCTGCAATCTCTCTTCTTTTGCCTTTTCAGCGTTTACCACTTTCAGCGAGTCGGCCATACGTTTAGCATTAGCTCTCTCCTCAATGGCCTTTTCGCGTTCTACAACTTTCAAAGAGTCGGCTACGCGCTTAGCTTCAGCTCGTTCTTTAAGTTGTTCTTCACGTAACACCTCATTAACTTTGCGTAAAGAATCATTCTGATATTTTCTTTCCAGTTCAAGATGCTGCTGTTCAAAACGTTTCTCGTAATCAACCTTTTCCAAAGAGTCTGCTCTATGTCGTCTCATCTTTTCAAGAACAGTATTGATACTGTCGCGTCTCACCTTGGCAGCTTCAAGTGCAATACGATAGTTGTTATCAATCTGGAGCCGTTTCTTATACCTATTGGACAATTTTGTACCGAAATGATATACTAACGACACATTCAAAATATCTGTCGATGCCGCATAGATCCAAGGAGAGAACGTCAGTTGATAGTCATTTTCCGGCTCAGTAACGGTATAGACATATTTATCTCCAATCAGTTCGCGCTTATATTCATGCCACTTAGCAAACACGACACCGGCATTGATTCCTAAGTCTAAATCCAACCGAGCACCATTTTGATAACCATAAAGTTGAGAAACAGTACCAAACATGAGACCACCTACAAAAGACTGACCTTTCTTACCTGTGCCACTCAACTTGATGTCAAACTTATTCGCACCACCATACACGCCAACATAAAAAACTCTTTTAGGCATGCGTGAATGCCAATATCTGCGCAATTCCAAACGTCCGCCCATTAAGTCGTAAACATAATAAGCATTCTCCTTTGAATTCGTATTCCAATTAAAACGCCCATACATGCCGACTGTCCAAAGGTTCCAGTTTTTATTGTTAAGAGCAAATTCCACACCCAAGTTAGGCGTTAGTGTAACCCAGTCTACAAAATTAGACTTAAGGTTAAACCGTTGCCCAAAGCTTAAGGTATCTACCTTATTATAATATAACAGATTTACCTGTCCAAAGGTTACTGATGTTCCACAGCCAAACAGCAATAGGAACAATAGTATCAGTCTATGTCCTCGTGACTTTATCATAATCAAAAAATTATCTGCGCTTAGTTATCTTCTTATTTCTCTTACCTGTATTCTTTGTGCCTTTTACACTTTTTGTTTCGCTGAGCGTTTGCGCATTAGCAATCAATTGCTTTGCAAAGTCATCATCAGGATCCAAAGCTTCAATCTTCTTAGCATAAACAATTGCCGTACTACCCTCTTTCTGCAAATAGTAGTAATAAGCCAACTGTTTATAACATTCTATCAACTGATCTTTATTTCCTCCGCTCTTCTCAAGCAGTTCAACAGCTTTCATAAAGTAAGGACGAGCCAATCCTTTCTTATATTCAGGGTCAAGCAACGTATTTACTTTACCCTGCCAATAATAGCCCAAATAACTGTTGGGACGCAATGCAGCCACTTCTCCAAAAGTTTTTCCTGCCTCTTCAAGTGCCTGTGTTTGTTCAGGTGTCAGCACTTTACCGCTATTTGTAATGCCTTTTCGCCAATAGAGTCTACCCAACTGGTACATCTCATAAGCTTTTGTCTCATTGTCATCCTTTATCTTACCAATATAGATACGGTAATACTTGATGGCATTATCAAAATCTTGAATGCGTGCATAAGCTTCAGAAACCTGTTTGTTGATGTCAAACAAGTCTGAATTTTTCTGTAAAGCAACATTAAACTGATCAATTGCATCTTGTGTTCTACCCAAACCGTTGAGTGCATAACCATAGTAAATGTAATCTTGGTATTGCAACTTTGCATCCTTGCTATGATTCAACAAGTCGTCTGCATTTTTAATTGCCTCATCGTAGTGTTGAAGTTCGGTATTGTTATACAACAAGAGACGATTAAAAATAGGATCTTCGGCATTCCGTTGATGACCAATTGTTGCCAATTGAAGTGATTTCTCATACTCCTTTTTAATAAATTGACTCAATGCATACTGCATCAACTCTCTATCATCAAGGGAATCTACACCTATAGCTTCATATCCGGCAATTGCCTTATCTATATCATTAGCTGTATAATAAATTTCAGCAATTTGTTTATCGACATTCAAGTCAGGCCTATTCTTTTTCAAGAGAGTCAAGACTTCCACAGCCTTACTCATATCTGTTGTTTTCAACAAGTTGGCATACTTGTAATAACCATCTGGATCTTTTCTATCAAAATAGATAGAACGCTCATAATAATACCTGGCTGAATCTACATTATTCTTTGCAATAGCAATATCGCCTCCTAAGTTAATTGCTTTAGTACTGATTCTCTTGCAACGTTGTGCCCTACGAAAATACTCAGCAGCATCATCCACTTTTCCTGCTTTCAGGTAAATGGAGCCGATAGCAGCGATCAAGTCTGTATTATCGCTATTTTTCTTTATCAGCTTCTCAGCGTTACCCTTTGCAAAATCTGGACTATCCGCAAGAAGAGAAGCTATTACTTGCAACTCACTACTGTGCAACAAGTCATCCTTCGAAAAGACGGGAGTGCACACCATCGCACTCAATATAAATACCAGCCATTTCTTATTCATATGCCTTATTATTGTTTAATTATTCTATACTTAGCATTCTTGATTTCTAACTACCCTATGAGAACTCATCTCTATTTGAAGTAGAAATATCAAGTGTTATTCCTTTATATTCCCTAATATAAAAAGAGTTCTCTAATTCTCCATCAATATCATATTGTTTAAAGAAAAGCCTCTTTACAGCCGACAAAGTTATACATTTTTTATGAAAGGGGGAAGAAAGCGTACAAATAAATTTCGCATCCACTCAAAAATTTCATGTATAACATAACCGGGAGGATAACCATACGTCTCGCAGCAACTAAAGCATTTTCACACAAGAATATGACTACAAAGATTACGAAACAGGGCTATTTTATTCTGAAGACAGATAAAATAGCCCTATTTATTTACGGGTTTGAATATGCAAAAGTGTGATTCAAACCCTTTCGGCAAAGGAATTAATAAGACGACTTTGCCTTTTCAATAGCAGAACTTGCGGCCGAAACTGCTGCTGCTGCATCTGCTTTAGCTTTTGCGATGTCTGCTTTTGCCTTGTCCGATTCTGCCTTAGCTTTTGCCGCATCAGCCACAGCTTTCTCCGTATCGGCCTTAGCCTTGGCAGCATCGGCCTTTGCTTTCTCTGCAGCAGCTCTACTTGCAGTAGCATTAGCCAAGGCTTTTTCTGCATCAACTTTCGCTTTTGTTGCAGCAGCCAGTGCCTTCTGTGCGTCAGCAGCTGCCGTAGCTGCATCTGCTTTTGCTACTTCCGAATCAGCCTTTGCCTTTTCAGAATCAATTCTTGCTTTCTCTGCGTCTGCTTTTGCCTTAGCAGCATCGGCCTTTGCCTTAGCGGCCTCGGCCTTTTGTTTTGCTGCTTCTGCAACAGCCTTAGCTGCATCAGCTTTCGCTTTAGCAGCATCTACTACTGCTTTCTGAGCACTGGCAACCGCAGAACCCGTATTTACCGACTGAGCCGATGCACTTGCAACAGAGATCAAAATCGAAGCTGCAACTGTTAGGAAAAATCTCTCCATACTCTTATATATAAATAAATAATTAAAAAATGACACAATCGGCATATCAACCATGTCTGATGAAAACTCTAATCTCAAACGAATATGCTCGCTTATTTTATGCAAAAGTACAAAAAACTGAATGATTCCAAAAGAAATATTTACCTTTTTTACAGGAAATCCATAGTAACTCTATATTATAATATGTGAAAGAATGGTTTCATTCCTCAGAATTCAATATAAAAAGGTGAGCACATAGTCATCGTTTTGCCGATAGAAAGGACGAACAGTTATGTTTTCTCTCATATTTTCGGCCACTAATCTGCCTTCCTCTTTCCATTCTGGAATGGTGATTTTTATTTCAGAGGATGTTAGATTTTGAACTGAAAAATATTTATAAACCGTTTCTTTAGCACTCCAGATCAGAAGTTGTCGATTCACATCAGGTGCATTTTCATCCTTGCGAATAAACTTATGTGCCACTCGCCCCACTCTATTGCTACGGTATTCGATATCGACAGCCACCGTTCTATCCCTGGAAAGAAGCAACACAGCAAAACCTTTGGTATGACTGATGCTTATCCGATAATGGGGAAGATAGGGACAACCGCGTTCATCGTGCGAGATTCGAAGATCTGCATCATGTGTCATTTCATAAAGGAGGGCATAAACAGAGAGAATTTCCGCCCTTCGTTGTTCACTTCGCATGCCCAAGATCTCATCAAAAAGAGATTGAAGCCAGGGGTAAGACCGAAGGAAATAAGCTTCTTTCTCTTCTATTTTCCACAGTCCAAGCTGCACTTCATCGGATAAATCCTCCCTTATCACCAGTGCCATCATCTAACGATCAATCATTCTTCAGTGAATTGCAGACACAGGCTGCACCTCCAATTTCACCCTGCTTATTCTTCTTTCCTCGATAGCAAGGATTTCAAACAGATAATTCTTATAGGTTATTCGTTCATGAATACCGGGGAAGTCGCCTTTCAATTCGAGCAATAAACCGGCAAGCGTATCGGCTCCTCCTTCCACTTCGCTAAACTCTTCGTCGCTCACTTCCAGAATTCTGCACAAGTCACTCAACAGCGTTTTTCCCTCGAACACATAAGTATTATAATTCAACTTGGTATAAGTCTTCTCCGTTTCGTCGTCGTATTCATCATTAATTTCGCCAACAATCTCTTCGAGGATATCTTCAAGCGTCACGATTCCGCTGGTTCCTCCGAACTCATCCACAACAATAGCGATATGGATTTTATTTTCTTGGAAGTCACGCAACAAATCATCGATCTTCTTTGTCTCAGGAACAAAGTAGGGCGGACGAATCAAGCTCTGCCATCTAAAGGAAGAAGGCTTCGTGAGATGCGGCAATAAATCTTTGATATACAACACTCCGCGAATATTGTCGGTATTGTCTTGATACACCGGAATCCTGCTGTAGTTATTCTCTCGAATGCAATCGAGCACCACATTGAATCCACTTTTAATATCGATATCCACCACATCCTTCCGACTTGTCATAATTTCTTTGGCCGTTTCGTCGCCAAAGCGAATGATGCCCTGCAAGATTTTCTCTTCATCGCGAAGCTCTTCCTTGTTGGTTAATTCAAGAGCCTGCTCCAGGTCATCGACACTCAGTGTATGACTTTCTTTCCTCACAACTTTCTCGGCCAGAACACCTGTACGCAACAATACTGTCTCTAACGGCCAAAACAGTCTCCGAAAGAACAACACACCATTAACGGTATTTCGGCAAAACCTCAATGGATTCTGCCTACTGAGCACTTTTGGAAGAATTTCTCCAAAGAGAAGCAACAAGAAAGTGAGAAGAATCGTAATGCAAAGGAACTGCAACCAATAAGCCTTTGGCCCAAAATGCACAATACTTCCAAAGACATAGTTGCAAAGCATGATGATTGTGACGTTCACAAAGTTGTTTGTGATCAGAATCGTTGCCAGTGTTCGCTCCGAGTCTTCCCGCAACAGAGCGATGCTTTTGTCCCGAACATCTTTCTCTGTATCCAGCTGTGCGATGTCGCCCGGCGACAAACTGAAGAACGCAATCTCAGAACCGCTTGCAAATCCGGACATGAACAACAAGCCGACAACCAACACCATAGCTACCGCCACTCCTAAAGACGGCGGCAAGACGTATATATCAGATAAAGTGTCTGTTATATAAGAAAGGTCCAAATCGCTCTACTGTTTAAAAAGGTAACTTGTCTTTGCCTGCTGTTGCATTCGAGACCCCTTCTTGTGAAGAAGATTCTGCGGCGGGTGCGCTAGCCGGTTTGGGTGTGAGCATTTCCATATTGTCGGCCCATATCTCGGTTACGTATTTTCGTTTGCCCTGTTGGTCATCATAGCTTTTATAACGAATGCGCCCCTCGATATAGAGTTTGTCGCCCTTATGGACGTATTTCTCCACCACTTTAGCAAGATTCTTCCACAAAATCACATTATGCCAATCGGTATGTTCGGGCACTTTCGTACCGTTCGAGAGCGTATAGCCTCGCTCGGTGGTAGCCAATACGATCTGTGCCACCGCCTGATCGGCCTCATAATACCTGATGTCGGGTTCTTTCCCGACGTTACCAATCAGCATCACCTTATTCATCGCTCTGCTTCAGATTTTATTTCCACATTCCAAGATACCGATACCGGAAATTCTTTCCTTTGGCCGATGGAAACTGCGACCGACTATCTACACGGTCCCGCAAGTTGTCTAAGATTCGTTCATAACAGTCTTGCCCCGACATCGCCTTGCAATGCACCACAAAAAGCGTATCGCGATATTCATATTTCCCGGTTGCCGGCACCAAGACCACTCGTTTAAATTTCATTTCTCCCTCATACCATCCCGGTCGTTCTTCGGTCAGACGCGTCAGTGCCGTTGCAATGAGACCACGCCGATCGAAAGCGTTGGGCACAGGCATCTGCTGCACGGCCTTCTTTTGTTTGAAGTCGAACATCGTGGCAGCCATCGTTTTGATGATAATGAAATAAATTCTCGGTCGAACTTTGTAACGCTTAGGATAAAAAACATCACTGGAAACATAGTCTCGGATGTCACGTTCCAAATCGGCATTCAATCCTATTTCCGGAATTGATTGAAGAAAATCAAGTGCCTTTTCTACATTATCAACCAAGGTTTCCTTATCAAAATATCTTAGGTATAAATTCATTGATAAAACATGTTTCTCTGAAAAGAGCGGAAAACGAGACTCGAACTCGCGACCCCAACCTTGGCAAGGTTGTGCTCTACCAACTGAGCTATTTCCGCTTAACGAAAGTTTTATTATTTATGGTGAAGAGGAGGAGACTCGAACTCCCACGAAACAATTTTCACTACCCCCTCAAAGTAGCGCGTCTACCAATTCCGCCACCTCTCCAACATATTCAAAAAAGCATTCTGGATAAGCCGTGCCCAGAACAGGACTCGAACCTGCACGTCGTTAAACACACGCACCTGAAACGTGCGCGTCTACCAATTCCGCCACCTGGGCCTTAACTATCTATTTATCCAGAATGAGGAGCGGAAAACGAGACTCGAACTCGCGACCCCAACCTTGGCAAGGTTGTGCTCTACCAACTGAGCTATTTCCGCAAAACCTTTATCACAAGCATTTCTCTAAATGCGGTGCAAAGGTAACAAGTTTTTTCGACTTTGCAAATATTTCATCTCTTTTTTTCAAATAAAATAGACCGCCATCACCGCCTGAGAGTTTCAAATCATCAACAACGAAAAGCTCATTCGTATATATAATAAGGTGAAAGTTCGACAAGGGTCTGTCCGCTTTACAACAGCCCAACTTGACTTACAGTTTTATCTTCCCCTGAAAACGACGGGGCGAAAGACCGAATCATACACCTTGCAACAATCGTTCCCAAAATCTTATTATTTGTTTTTTTAACCGATCGATCGTTTTATTTTAACACCATCTTCCAACCTCTTATAGAAAGAACATGGACTTCTTGAAGAGATATACAGAGAGAAAAGAAGGTCAAAACCGAACTTTTATTCTTCTAAATATCTGTTTTACCGTCTCTAAAATCTGTTTTTCGATTAGAAAAAGCGGCACCTTTGTCGGCTCATCTCTTAGCTTTTGTACTCCATTTTCTTAGCTTTCGCCGTTCGAAAGCTAAGAGATGGCAGCGAAGAAGACAAGGAAAGCGGTTCGAAAAGGCATAAAAAGTGACACAATTCATTGCACCACAGTAGGTTACGATCAAACAAGAGAGAACCTCCTCAACACTCGCGTCTTTACAAGACGAGGAGGTTTCGTCTGCAAAAACGCGAGTATTGGGCCTAAAAAGTCTGTTATTTTTAACGTTTCTGGTAGGGTGTTCGGAAGAACATTCATACTCGTTTGTGGTTTCTACTCTATGTTATTCGATGCCCGTCAACACGATGGCAAGGATCCTCCCCTACTCTTTTACTACCTCGACCTTCACTTTTGCATCTTTAAACTCATTGCTCACGACCAACAATTTGATCGGTTGCGTGATGAAACCTTGCTTCTCGCCCGTTTCGACTCGATAGGAGAGATGCAGTGTTTGGGCATTTCCGGTGAGCACAATGGCCTTGATGTCTGTCTCGACATCCGTCTCTGGTAGCACGATGGGCAAAATAAATTCTTTTGAAAAGTTGATACGCGTGGGTTCACCGCCCTTTCCCATGAAAGCCGCCAAGCCGAAATAGCAGTCAAGGTCTTTCCTATTGGTTATTTTCTGTCCCTCTCTCAGTGTTTCTCCGTTGTTAAAAAAATAGTTGCGTGCTTCCCGATAGGGCACACTTTCCATTTCTCTTTTTGCATTTTTCCCATAGAAACACGCTGTCAAAGCCAGCGTCACCATCAACAGAGAGAGGCCTATGGTTCCCAAAATCGTTCTTTTCATATTGTTTTTGTTAAGAAGGTAGATTTCTATCAGAAACAAAAAAGTCTAAAGCAGCACTTGATGCGCCTGCTTCAGACCCTTTCCAAATATTCTGTAAGTGAGCCTTACCGATGTTTTCTGCCTATTTTTCAGTAGGGTTGGCTCACGTTCGATTAGCGTTCTGTGCACCTTTCGTTAGGTGTACCAAATGGAAGAATCCACTGTTTTCCCATAGAGGTCTTCCTCGTTGTAGACGTTGTCCAGCTCATAGTCTTCCTGACCATAGCATTTTTTCTTCAGTTTCATAGTTTAACCCTTCCTTAGAACCCTTGTCTCTCCTGGGATTCTTATTAATTTATGACAGATGATGAGACTTTCATCCTTTTCAATCTGGCAGATGGAAAAGAACGGTTGGCAGGCAAGCCTGTACGACATTCGCTTGCAACATCTTGCCAAAGACATTCACGTTTAGATTGAATGAAGACTCAATTGGGGAGCAATTCTCCGCCTTCATCTATCGCAAAGATAGGAAAAAGTTGGATAGGTTGTTACGTTTTCTGTTCCTTTTTGCTACGATTTAGCAATTTTTCACCTATCCATCTGTCATATCTTCATCATTATTCAGTAGTTCGTCATCATATTTCTCGTTCTTCATCATTCTTTATAGGTAGTTTTCGGGGGCAGAATCTTCATTGGTGGTATTTTTGTTTTCCATCGAATTTCTCCTTTTTGAAGCGTGAGATTCCAGAGCATTATTCTCACTTTCGAGAACGCAGATAGAACACAACAAACTTTCACATCGCAGGCTTGTGCATCCCGAGATTAATTGGTATTTTTGCATTAGCTAATCGCACATTATTATATATGCAATATATCATCAATGCCCCGCTAAAGCTCGACACTCGGATTGCGCTACCTGCATCGAAGAGTATCTGCAACAGGGCTCTCATTATTCATGCGCTCGCAGGCGGAACAACGATGCCTTGCAATCTGTCCGACTGCGACGATACGGTTGTTGTCACCCGTGCACTGCGCTCAATGCCCGACATTGTAGACATCGGAGCCAGCGGAACGGCGATGAGATTTCTCACAGCCTACTTCAGTTGCAGGCCTGGCACACACACGCTCACCGGATCCGAGCGCATGAAACATCGACCCATTAAACCTCTGGTGGATGCCTTGCGATATTTAGGGGCTCGAATCGAATACTTGGAAACCGAGGGATTCCCTCCTCTACGCATAGAGGGAACCGAACTGGAAGGGGGCAGGTTGGAGATAGCCGGACAGGTGAGTTCGCAATTTATCTCGGCGTTGTTGATGATCGGGCCTGTGCTTCGCGGTGGATTGGAATTGAAGATGACGGGCCAAATCGCCTCTCGTCCTTACATTGATCTGACGCTTTGGACGATGAAAGAGTTTGGTGCGGAAGCAGAATGGACGGACATTGACACCATTCGCATTCAACCTGGACACTATCTCGACCGGGAATATTTGATTGAAAACGACTGGAGTGCGGCTTCTTATTGGTATGAGATGATGGCGTTGAGTGGCGACCCGGAGGCGTGCGTCAGACTAACGGGCCTGACAGACAACTCTAAGCAGGGCGATTCGGTGGCACGGCACCTCTTTTCGCTGTTGGGTGTGAAGAGCGTTTTTGAGAAACGAACCGACGGAAAACCGGGGGGCGTGACGCTGAAACGGCTGCCCACACGGTTGCCGCGCCTGGAATATGACTTTATCAACTCGCCCGACCTGGCACAAACGCTCGTGGTGACTTGCACAATGATGAATATTCCATTCTACTTCAAAGGCTTAGCCAGTCTGCGTATCAAGGAGACCGACCGCATCGAGGCTCTGAAAACCGAATTGAGAAAACTGGGATATGTCCTGCGCGACGTGGACGGCTGTGCCTTGACCTGGGACGGTGAACGGTGCGAACCCTCCGATGCACCCATCGAAACCTACGGAGACCATCGCATGGCACTGGCCTTTGCCCCTGTGGCAATGACTGGCAGGGAGGTAAAAATCGCTCATCCTGGCGTTGTAAGCAAGTCGTACCCCCACTTCTGGGACGACCTTCGACAGGCCGGCTTCACTCTTAACGAGCTATAAAGACATGCACATCCTCCTGCTGGCCCTTGTGGCACTCGGATTGTTGGCTGCCCTCTTGGGGATGTTATCCCGTAAAACGGAGAATAACGAGCCCGAGGTGGTGCAGGCCGATGCGGCTTCGTGTGCCACCTGTAACGGCGAAGACGAGCGTTGCGAACAAGAGTGCATGCTCGAAGCGGCCGTGAAGGCCATTGAATATTACGACGACGAGGAGCTGGACCAATACCGTGGACGACCCTCGGACGGATATACCGACAGCGAAGCGGAAGAGTTTGCCGATGTTCTCTACACGATGAAGCCCGAAGAGGTGAAGGGCTGGAACCGAAGTCTGATTCTTCGGCAGATCAATCTGCCCAATCAGCTTAAAGATGAAGTCATTATGATGATGAAAGAATAAGAAAGGCACTGCACAAGATGAATATTTTAGAATACACTTTTTTCCAAAACGCCCTGTTGGGTTCGTTTCTTGCCAGCATCCTTTGCGGGTTGATCGGTACCTATATCGTGACTCGCCGACTGGTGTTCATCAGCGGCGGCATCACGCATGCTTCGTTCGGAGGCATCGGTTTGGGTGTGGTCCTCGGCATCAGCCCTATCCTCTCGGCCATGGGATTCTCTATTCTCAGCGCGTTCGGTGTGCAATGGATGTCGCATCGAGGCGATGTGAGAGAAGATTCGGCCATTGCTGTATTCTGGACCTTCGGCATGAGTTTGGGCATCATCTGCTGTTTCCTCTCGCCGGGCTTCATGCCCGACCTGCCATCGTTTCTCTTTGGCAGCATCCTCACTATTGGAGAGACTGACCTTTGGTTGCTCGGCACACTCGTTGTACTGGTTGCCGTGGTGTTTGTGCTGCTCTATCGCACCATCCTCAGCGTGGCATTCGATGCCAACTTCGCCCGCTCGCAACGCTTACCCGTAGATTTTATCGAATATCTCATGATGGCTCTTATCGCTATGACCATCGTAGCAACACTGCGAATGGTGGGCATCGTGTTGAGCATCAGTCTGCTCACCATCCCGCAGATGACCGCCAACACACTCACCCACGATTTCAAGCGCATCATCGCCTGGAGTATAGTCATCGGTTGGGTAGATTGTCTGCTGGGTTTATCGCTTTCCTACAGTCTCAACGTACCTTCCGGCGCGTCGATCATCTTCGTTAGCATCCTCGTCTACCTGGTGGCGAAAGTGGGTAGAGTTCTTCACAACCAATCGAAAAGAAAGATTGAAACCAAATAAGTTTACATACGTCTCGCTCACGCCCATCGTTGTGGCGACGATTCTTCTGGCAACGAGTTGTTCAGCGGGAAAGAACACCGCGCGCAGTCGTTGGTGGCAGGCTTTCAACACCCGTTATAACGTGTATTACAATGGGAGCACGGCCTACGTAGACGGATCGTTGGAAAAGGAATCGGGCAACCGGGATAACTTCACCGAACTGATTCCGCTTTACACCGTAGCCAACAAGAACAGTCGAGAGTTGGGAAAGAGCAACTTCGATCGGGCCATTGCCAAGTGCGAGAAGGCCATTCAGCTGCACAGCATTAAGCGACGACCCACCTGGAACAAGAAACGCCGAAAGACGGAGCAAGACATCGAGTGGCTCAATCGTCGCGAATACAATCCGTTTCTATGGAAGGCGTGGCTATTGATGGGTCGATCGCAGTTTCACAAGGCCGACTTCGAACAGGCTGCGGCTACTTTTGCTTATATGAGCAGGCTCTATCGCACCCAAGCTCCTATCTATGCCAAGGCTCGGGCTTGGCTGGCCAAGACGTATATCGAGCAAGGATGGATGTATGATGCCGAGGATGTGATTCGCAACATGCAACGCGACTCGATAGACTGGCGGGCCGTAAAAGAATGGGATTACACCTATGCCGATTACTACATCCACACAAACGAGTATGCCAAGGCCATTCCTTATCTGCAAAAAGTGATTCGGCACGAGATGCGCCGCAAGCAACGGGCCCGCGAATGGTTTTTGATGGGACAGTTGCAGGCAATCTTAGGCCATGCCAAAGAGGCCTACCGAGCTTTCAGGAAGGCGGCCTCGCTGCATGCGTCTTACGAGCTCGACTTCAACGCACGCATTGCGATGACCGAGGTTGCGGCGCAGGGACAGGGGCGAAAGATGATCGGTCGACTCAAACGGATGGCCCTATCGGACAACAACAAGGACTATCTCGATCAGGTTTTCTACGCCATCGGCAACATCTATCTGGCTCAGCGCGACACCATCAACGCCATCCGCGCTTATGAAAACGGCAACCAAAAAGCCACACGCAGCGGCATCGAAAAAGGCGTTCTGCTGTTGCGGCTGGGGAATCTCTATTGGAACAAAGAGCTTTTCGGCGATGCACGCCGGTGTTATAACGAGGCTTTGGGCTTGCTGGACAAAGACCGCGCTGACTACGAACAGCTCTCTCGCCGCTCGAAAATGCTCGACGAGTTGGTTCCTCATCTTGAAGCCGTGCACTTGCAAGACTCGCTTCAACTGCTGGCACGCCTGCCCGAGAAAGACCGCAATGCGGCCATCGATCGCGTGATTGCCGCCTTGAAGAAGAAAGAAAAGGAAGAACGCGATGCGCAAGCCGAGACCAACGCACAACAGACGCTTGCCCGAAACGGCAGAACTGCCTCCTCGATACCTTCCTTGCCTGCCCCTCGACAGAGCAAGGAAGCCAATCTTTGGTATTTTTATAATCCGCAAGCTGTGAGCCAGGGAAAAGTGGCTTTCGAGCGACAATGGGGCAAACGCGAGAATATCGACAACTGGCAGCGCATCAACCCCACCGTCGTCTCTCTCGATCCGCTGCCCAACGAACTCTCACAGGCCCAACGCGACTCGATCTTCGAAGCTGATTCGCGCCGCGATTCACTCAAAAAGGCAATGCAGACAGAGGGCAACGATCCGCATCAACACGAATATTATCTCTCGCAGATTCCCTTCACACCCGAGCAGATGCAGGCCAGCAACGAGCTGCTCACCGATGGACTCTACCACTCGGGCATACTCTTCAAAGACCAGCTCGACCATTTGCCTCTGGCCGAGAAGGCCCTGCGTCGACTGTCCGACCACTTCCCGCAGTTCTCCCACATGGCCGACGTCTACTATCACCTCTTCTTACTCTACTCGCGCATGGGTCGACCCGAGACGGCCAGCGGTTATATCGACCGACTGAAGAAAGAATTCCCCCAGAGCGAGTGGGCCGAACTCCTCACCAACCCCAACTATACGCTTCTGGCCCGCTCTGGTCCGCAGCTCGAAGATTCGCTCTACGCCGCTACCTACGAAGCCTTTCGAGCCGGTCGATACGCCGAGGTGAAAAGCAACACGCAGCTTTCCTCCACGACATTCCGACAGGGAGCCAATCGCGACAAGTTTCTCTTCATCTCCGCGCTATCCCTACTCAACGATGGCGATGCCGACGGGTGCCTCAGTCAACTGCAAACCCTCATCGAGCAATATCCTCAGAGCAGCCTCAGCACGATGGCAGGAATGGTGATCAATGGCGTTCGATCGGGTCGAACCTTACGTGGCGGACGGTTCGACGTGGGTAACATCTGGCAACGCCGAACCCTGGCCACCGCCACGGTCGACAGTACTGCCGCACGCCATTTCTCTGCCGACCGCATCTCCCCCTTCGTCTTCCTCATCGCCTACCCACCCGATTCGTTCAACGAATACCAGTTGCTCTTCCTCCTGGCCCGTTACAACTTCACCCATTACCTGGTGCGCAACTTCGACATCGCCCTCGAAACCGTCGGTCCTCTCCGACAGATGCGGGTGAGCGGATTCCGCAACTACGACGAGGCTCTGCAATACGCCCGCGAGTTGCACCGACAGACTGCCATTATGCAGCTTGCCACTGCCGGTCGCACCCTCATCATCAGCGAGTTCAACCTATCCTTGCTCGGTCGCCACCTCAGCTACGACGACTACGACCGTTTCTACACCCTCCACTTCCTGCCCCTCAAAGTGAGCACGCTTCCCCTGCTATCCGAGCCCACCGAAATCGTCACCCCCCAGGAACTTTCACCTCCCGCAGCCGAGGAAAAGAAGAAAGATACCTCCAAACAAGAATCGGAAGACGATGACGAATATTACGACGTGGAGGGATTTTGAACATCAGCAATTGATCATTAGGCTTCCGAGGTCTCGGATGACTCAAAAATAAGAAAAAGAAGGCTTCGGCACCTGCCGAAAGCATTTTCCTGTAATCAACAACAAAAAAGAGATACAAACGATGAACAACGGACTTCTGCTCTGGGTCGACGACGAGATGGAACTCCTCACAGCCCACATTCTCTTTCTCGAAAAAAAAGGCTATCAACTCGTCACCGTCAATAACGGTGCTGATGCCATCGAACTATGCCAGCAACGCACCTTCGACCTCATCCTGCTCGACGAGATGATGCCCGGCCTCTCAGGCCTGGAAACCCTCCAGCGCATCAAAGAAATCCAACCCACCACACCCGTGGTGATGTGCACCAAAAGCGAGGAAGAAAACATCATGGAGCAGGCCATCGGCTCGAAAATAGCTGATTACCTCATCAAGCCCGTCAACCCGAGTCAGATTCTGCTCACCCTCAAAAAAAACATCCATCGTCGCGAAATCATAGCCGAAGTGGCACAAACCAGCTATCAACAAAGCTTTCAAGACATCGCCCGGCAGACGGAAGAAAGCCGAACGATGGAGGATTGGTACCGCCTGTATCGCCGATTGGTGCACTGGGAACTCGAACTTGCCGGAGCCGGCAGCAACATGGCCGACATCCTTTCAGTCCAGAAAGAAGAAGCCAACAATGCCTTTGCCAAGTTCGTCAAGCAGAACTACGAGACTTGGACCTCGCCCCAAAAATCGGGCGCGACGAACCGTCCCGTGATGAGCCCCGACCTTTTCAAAACGCAGATCTTCCCACGAATCGACCGTGGCGAGAACATCTTCCTCGTCGTGCTCGACAATTTCCGCTACGACCAGTGGAAAATGCTCGAGAGCGAAATCGGCGAACTCTTCGACATCGACGAGCAACTCTACACCGCTATCCTACCCACCGCCACGCAATATGCCCGCAATGCCATCTTCTCCGGACTCATGCCCGAGCAGATAGCCAAGATGTTCCCCCTCTTATGGGTGGATGAGGACGAAGACGAGGGCAAAAACCTCAACGAAGAAGAACTCATCGGGACTCAGATTGCACGCTATCGACGACACGACGACTTTAGTTATACCAAGGTAAACAACACCGTCGATGCCGAGCGACTCCTCGAACGATTCGACCAACTCAGCGAGAATCCGCTCAACGTCGTCGTCTTCAACTTCATCGACATGCTCTCGCACGCTCGCACCGAGTCGCGGATGGTGCGCGAACTCGCCGCCGACGAATCTGCCTATCGCTCCATCACGCTCAGTTGGTTCCGTCATTCGGCTCTGGCACAACTCTTCCGCCGACTTTCGCAAAGCTCCTACACCGTTCTGCTCACCACCGACCACGGTTCCATTCGCTGCAACAAACCCATCAAAATCGTAGGCGACCGCAATACCAACACCAATCTGCGCTACAAACTCGGGCGCAATCTCAATTGCAATTCCAAAGAAATCTTCACCGTCAAAGACCCTCGCCGCGTGCAATTGCCCGCGCCCAACATCAGCACCTCTTACGTCTTTGCCACCGGCAGCAACTTCTTTGCCTATCCCAACAATTACAACTATTACGTCTCCTACTACAAAGACACCTTCCAACACGGAGGCATCAGTATGGAAGAAATGCTCGTGCCCCTCGTCGCGCTCCATCCTCGAAAGTAAAAACGCTTCTCTTGCTCATCCCCCATTATCTATTTTCTTTTATCATTTATCCATCATGCAAATCATCATTCATTCCCTCGCAGACATCAAAGACGCCGCCCGGCAGTTCGTTGCCCACAAAGGAGCGGGCAAAGTGTTCGCCTTTTACGGCGAAATGGGTTCCGGGAAAACCACCTTTATCAAAGCCCTTTGCCAAGAACTCGGCGTAGAAGACATCATCACCTCGCCCACTTTCGCCATCGTCAACGAATATCACACCGCACAAGACACTGCCCCTATCTTCCACTTCGACTTCTATCGCATCAAACGCCTTGAAGAAGTCTACGACATGGGCTACGAAGATTATTTCTACAGCGGCTCGCTTTGCTTCCTGGAGTGGCCCGAACTCATCGAGGAAATCCTCCCTTCCGATGCCATCAAGGTGAGCATCCGCAAAGAAGAAGACGGCAGTCGGCGCATCGAGTTCTGAGCTACGCAGAAATAGTTGGGCAACTTCCCCACACCGTCATCCCACTCTGAACATAAAGAAAATCCGCTGCTTGAAGGTTCTTATCTCCCTTCAAGCAGCGGATTTCTTTTTCCACCGATTCGCTATCGGCCAGTTTTAGGTCTACTTCTTCTCCTTTCGGCCGAAAAGCGAGAAGTGAACATAACGCTTGGGATGCTGTCGAACGTTGACCAACAGCGAGTCGGCACTCATCAAGGTGGCGTTGAGATTGTTGTAAAGACCAGGATCGCGCATAAGCAGGCCCAAAGAACCATCGTTGCTATTGAGTTTCTCGGTTACCGATTGCACATTCTCCAGCGTCCGATTCACCTGCGCCATCGTCCCGGCGATGTCGATTGCGGCCAAGTTTGCCGTCAACACCGACGTGTTATCCAGCACTCGGTTCGCCTTTCCCATCATCGTCGGCACACCATGATTCAACTGTGCCATGAGCGAATTGAGTTCGCGGGCCGATGTCCGCAGAGTCGACGTGATATATTGCACATTGTCCAACGACCGATTGATCGACGGATTGGCCAATATCCCATTGATACTGGCCAGGATAGAGTCAAGCTTGGGCAATATCTTTTCTACCGAAGGTACCATCGCGCCCACCTTTCCTAGCATGCCCGAGTTGGCATTTCCCGGAATCACTCCTCCCGGCTGCACAAACTTTCCCGTATTTTTTCCCAGCACTAGGTTCATCTTTACGTTCCCCATCAAGTCGCTCACGATCTCTGCCGAGCTACCTTCGGGCACGCGCATGTTCTTGTCTAAGTCGATAGACACTAAGATATCGCGGTCTTGTGTATAGTTATAATCGATGCCGGTCACCACGCCCACAGGATATCCATTAGCATAGATGGGCGTGGCATGAGACAGTCCGCTCACGTCCTTAAAAGCTACTTGATAGCCCGTATCGTTTGAAAACAACGTGAGTCCCTTCAAAAAATTCATACCGAAAAACAGTATAATAACCCCCATTATCGCCACAAGGGCTATCTTTACTTCCTTTGTAAAAACCTTCATGCTTTGCTTTATTTCTTTATTTTATTCACTGTAAACTCTCTGATGGCTTTGTTGATGTCCATGCGCACGCCGTCTTTAAAAGCGACGACAAAAGCATCGGGAAATCGGTCGGCAATTTCCCGGCGCAGTTTGTTGATTTCGTTATAATTCGTCGATGCCCCATAGGTGTATTTCACCATGTTTCCCTCGTTGAAGAAGTCCACCTCTTTGAGCCCCTTCAACTGCGGACTGCCTGCCCGAATCACCTTTGCACTGGCCAGAATCTGCACCTTGAAGATGGGCAAACCAGTTGTTTTGCCCGAAGCCTCAGCAGATTTTCCCGCATCCTGAACCACCGTTACAGAAGCAGTTGCCGCCGATTCGGGTTGCGCCACCTCTGCCACGGGTTCCGTTTTGACCGTAGATTTGGCTGCAGGAGCAGTTGTCTGAGTGGCCGCTGGCGTGCGGACGGGCGTCTTTTTAGTCGTCTCTTCATGTTTGTAACTATCGGGAACTATATCCTGAATCTTTTTCCCCGACGTGGCAGCAGCCTTGTAGGGTACAACAACGTGATTGTAATATTTGTTTTTATACCCTTCGAACGCTCTGTAAATGCCCATCGCAATGTTGTCGATTCGCCCGCTGTCGTTGAGTAGCCGTTCTTCTTCAGCCGTTGTGATAAAGCCCAACTCGATGAGACAGCCGGGCATCGACGTCTCGCGCAGCACCAAAAATCCAGCCTGATGCACGCCTTTATCGGGACGATTGGCAGCCGCACAAGTTTCGCGTTGCACCATCTTGGCCATGTCTACACTATTGGCCATGTTCTTATCCTGCATGAATTCGAACATGATATAGCTTTCCGACGAATTAGGATTAAATCCCTGGTAACTCTGTTTGTAGTCTTTCTCAACAAGAATGACCGAGTTTTCACGTTTCGCCACGTCCAGATTGTCGGCTGCTCGGTGCATTCCCAGGGTATAAGTCTCCATGCCATAAGCCAATTTTCCTCCCGGCAGAGCGTTCGTATGGACCGAGACAAAGAGGTCGGCCTTATTTTTATTGGCCATATCGGCCCTTTCTTTCAGCGGGATAAAGACATCGGTCTTGCGTGTATAGATCACCCGCACGTCGGGACAATTCTGCTCCACGTATCGTCCGAAGGCCAAAGCCACAGTAAGATTGATGTCTTTTTCTTTCGAGAAAGCCCCCAAGGCTCCCGCATCTTTCCCGCCATGTCCGGGGTCGATTACCAGCGTAAATTTCCGGTTTGCAGCATTGGCGGCAAACGAAAAGAGCATGAAGAAAAGGAAAAAGACAACCGACTTTTTACCCATATACCACTGAATAATAGTGCAAAAATACGGAAATAGGCCGAAAACCTGCACGCTTTATCGCGTTTTATCATTTATTAATTGTAACTCCACCGCTGCTTCTCCACCGTCGGTAGCCATCGGCGGATTGATTTTCGTCACCTTTATCTCGAGCGATTCTATGTCGGGGAAGGCCTTGAAAAGCTGCCGTCCTATGCGATAGGCCACATTTTCGAGCAACTGCGACGGTGTTTTCATCACCCCTTTCACCTCTTCGTATACGTCGGCATAACTCAATGTGTCTTCCACTCGGTCGCTCTGCATCGCCCGTTCAATGGGATAGGCGATGCGAAGACTCACTCGATAGTCGTTTCCCACTCTGCGTTCTTGTAGAAGAACGCCGTGAAAGGCATGAAAACGGAGGTTGCAAAGAGAAATAAAACCAATCATTTTGTTAGTATAAAAGGATGAAACAAGGGGTGGATTCAAACTGTAAGAATGATGATCATTGAACAAACCATCAAACGTGATAGGATACTGGCCTTGCAATATCTTAGCTTTTGCACGTCATTTTCTTAGCTTTTGCAGGGCGTTTTCTTAACTTTTACACGCCAAAAGCTAAGAGATGAAAATGTATTCTCTAAGCCATTGATTTCCAGAAGATTGAAAAGGTGGTTTCGGAAAAAGAATCGTCTTGTCCGAAACGATGTTTACAAGTGGAAGAAAAGAGAGACAAGAAGAAGAAAAAGGCAGGAAGACGACAGGCCGTTGGGCTGTATGCGCTTTCTCTACGACCTATCGTTTTCCCGCCTTTTCGTTTCTATCTTATCCGCAACGCGAAGCTCCGCAGTTCTTACAGATAAGGCAGCCCTCTTGATAGACGAGCGTTTCTTGTCCACAAGACGGGCATTCCACCCCTGCTGCCTCGGTTCCATCTACGATATACTTCTTCAAAGCGCGCTCAACGCCTATCTTCCAGGTGTTGATGCTCTCGCTTTTCAGTTGCAGCGAACCCACCAATTTGATGACATGATCTATCGGCATGCGATAGCGAAGCACACCAGAGATGAGCTTGGCATAGTTCCAATACTCGGGATTAAACTTCTCGCTCAAGCCTTCTACCGTTGTTTTGTAGCCGCGTTTGTTTTCAAACTGGAAGTCGTAACGACTACGTCCATCCACGCCTACGTTCTTAATGATTTTTCCTTTGGTGACCGTTTTGGGCAGAACGATACCCTCTTCGTCATCTTGCAGCCCTGTAAAGATTTCGTAGGGATAACCGTTGAGCAGTCCGACAAAGGCCACCCACTTCTCTTTATTGTTTTGAAAGCGCACCACATCACAAGCCAATTCCTTCGGACGAACCTCTGTCACCTCGGGTTGTTTGCAGGGCGCGAGGAGTTCTTCTTTCTTTTCCTCCTTCTTCTTGTCTTTCTTCGACACCGAAATCATCACGCCCGAACGACTTCCATCCCGATAAATCGTACAGCCTTTGCAACCCGAACGCCAGGCCTCTACATAGAGACGGTTCACCAAGGCTTCGTCTACATCGTTCGGAAGGTTGACGGTCACACTGATCGAATGGTCTACCCACTTCTGAATTTCTCCCTGCATCTTCACCTTCATCAGCCAGTCTACATCATTGGCCGTAGCTTTATAATAAGGAGACTTTGCCACAATGGCATCGATTTCGTCCTGCGTGTAACGCTTACGGGTATCAAAACCGTTAACGTTCATCCAGTCCATAAATTTCTTGTGGTAAACGATATATTCTTCGAAGCTGTCGCCCACCTCGTCGACAAAGTCTACATGCACGTCGGTATCGTTGGGGTTCACCTTGCGACGCCGCTTGTAAACAGGCATGAAAACGGGTTCGATGCCGCTCGTAGTCTGCGTCATCAGGCTGGTTGTGCCCGTCGGAGCGATGGTGAGACAGGCAATGTTGCGACGCCCATACTTCACCATGTCATTATATAAGGTAGCATCAGCATCCTTCAATCGAAGAATAAAGGGATTCTTTTCCTCACGCCGGGCATCGAAAATTTCAAAGGCTCCACGTTCTTTTGCCATCTGCACCGAACTGCGATAGGCTGCCAGGGCCAGCGTTTTATGTACCTTCACACTCAGATCGGTAGCCTCTTGCGTGCCATACCGCAAGCCCATCGCTGCAATCATGTCTCCTTCAGCCGTGATTCCTACGCCCGTCCGACGTCCCATGCTACTCTTTCGCTTAATCTTCTCCCAAAGATGATGCTCAGCTCCTTTCACTTCGCTGCTCTGGGGGTCGTGATTGATTTTCGACATGATCATTTCGATCTTCTCTAACTCAAGATCTACAATGTCATCCATGATCCTTTGCGCCACAGCCACGTGCTTGGCAAACTTGTCGTAGTCGAAAAATGCCTCCCGCGTAAAAGGTTTCTCCACATAACTAAAGAGATTGATGCTCAGCAAGCGGCAGCTATCATAGGGACAGAGTGGGATTTCGCCGCAGGGATTGGTGCTCACCGTGCGGAAACCTAAGTCTGCATAGCAGTCGGGAATGCTCTCTCGCTCGATCGTATCCCAAAACAGCACGCCAGGTTCTGCACTCTTCCAAGCATTATGTACAATCTTTTCCCAAAGTGTTTTGGCCGAAATTTCTTTCTTCACCTCGGGCGAATCGCTGTCGATAGGAAACTGTTGCACATAGGGTTGGTTGTCGATGGCGGCCTGCATAAAGGCATCGTCGATCTTCACCGACACGTTGGCACCTGTCACTTTCCCTTCAGTCATCTTCGCATCGATAAAGGCCTCGCTATCGGGATGCTTGATGCTCACCGACAACATCAGCGCTCCGCGACGTCCGTCTTGAGCCACCTCGCGTGTGGAGTTGCTGTAACGCTCCATGAAAGGTACCAAGCCGGTAGACGTTAGAGCCGAGTTGTTCACCGGAGAGCCTTTCGGCCGGATGTGAGAGAGGTCGTGTCCCACGCCACCTCGACGTTTCATGAGCTGCACTTGCTCTTCATCGATACGCATGATGGCACCATACGAGTCGGCATCGCCCTCCAATCCGATCACGAAACAGTTGCTCAACGATGCCACCTGATAGTTGTTGCCTATGCCCGTCATGGGACTCCCAGCCGGAACAATATAGCGAAAATGGTCTAAAAGGTCGAAAATCTGCTGCTCGGAAAGCGGATTCTCGTATTTTTTCTCTATCCTTGCAATCTCGTTTGCAATACGATGGTGCATCTCTTCGGGCGACTTTTCATAAATTTTCCCAAAGCTGTCTTTCATCGCATACTTGTTTACCCATACTCGTGCGGCCAGTTCGTCGCCGGCGAAATATTCGAGCGAAGCCTCGAATGCTTCGTCGTAAGAATAAGTATTTAAATCTTTCATCTCGTTAGAATATACTATTTGTGATTGCAAAACTACGAACTAATTCCGAGACTATCAAACAGAAGCGAACATATTTCCAAGCGAAACCGGTCAGAAAGTATACCGAAACGGAGAAGTTTCTCGCTTATTTTCTACCGAGAGTTTCCTCTTTCGGAACACTTTCTCTGCTCTCTCTCCTTTATTCTCGCCTGTTTAGCATTTTTAGTTCGGCTCTGGATAAATGCCAAGAGGCCACCTCTCGAATGTGAAGAGGTGACCTCTTGGCCTACGGGAGATGACCTCCGTGTTGATGGGAGGTGATCTCCGCACATGCGGGAGATGATCTCCCGCGGTGTTTACTTTAGTAGTTCGCCCAATCGTTGGTGCAATGCATCGCCGCGAAGATCTTGTCCTACGATTTCACCCTGTTGGTTAATCAGTACCGAGAAAGGAATACCCTGAATGCCATAGAGGGCTACAGCCTTACTGTTCCAGCCCTTCAGGTCGCTCATCTGCGGCCAAGCCATGTGCAGTTCTTCCACCGCTGCGGTCCAGTCGGCCTTGCGTTGGTCTAACGACACGCCTACAATCTCAAGTCCCTTGGCATGAAAATCTTTGTAGGCCTGCACGACATGAGGCATCTCTGCCCGACAAGGGCCGCACCACGATGCCCAAAAATCCACTAAGGTGAGTTTGTTGCGCGAGACAATGTCGGAGAGACGCACCATCTGTCCGTTGATGCCCGGCATCTCAAGGTCGGGATAAGGAGTTGAGTTGGCTGCCTGACTGTCTGCGCCAAGCGTGTCGGTCGGTTGTTCAGCGGCTTGCGGTTGTGTTGCGTTCGGCTGTGCTTTCTTTGCACAGGAGGCCAAAACGAGAAGGGCGGATGTGGCCCATAGAGCGAGAATCGATTTCTTGATCATCATGATGAATATTGTTATTGGAAGACTTGATTGATAAGAGGGAGGAGCCATCGCACGGAATTCTCTTCCATATAGACGAGACTTTACTTCAGCGTCTCCGTGAGAATGCTTTCCAAATTGCCTGTTACGGGATTGAGAACCATACGGGTGAGCATTTTTTTGCTAAACAGTTCGCCACCCAAGGGTTCTGTTTTACCGAACTGTGCCATATAAAGCTCTTGCGAGAGACGTAATTGCGTGTCCTGGTAGAGCAGCAGTTTCACCTTACCTGGCAGGTTGACATATACGCCGGGGTTGTCTTTCGTCTTTCCTCGTTCAACGGTCGTTGTGAGGGTGGGCATGATACGCTGGTCTTCTACACTGATATAATAAGGTGCACCGCCTAAATCGTCTTTGTCGGTGAGGCCGTAGTGCTTGGAAAAACGGAAGAGCACCTCGCGCTTTACTTCTTTCGTGGGCACGAAATGAAAAACGGTTTCAGTGGTGTCGCGCACCGTTGTCCCTTCGAACACTTGCATCAGAGCTTTCTCCTGCTGGTCTAAGCTGGCCAGCATTAGGCGCAACTGCTCGCCGTCCTTGGGCATCGTCTCCGCCTGACCTCGTGAGAGTTGATTGCGACTGTCGCGAATGTCGTAGAGATCTTTGGCTATCAGCTCGGCCATCTTTGCCGAACTGCCCGCCGCCAAGATGTCCTGATTCATAAAATCCTTAGGATCCAACAGCGGCAGACGGCGTGCCGGTGTGAAAGATGCCGGTTGTTGCACCTTGGAAGGTTTGGCATTGATGGCGAGCAGCACTCCGTTATCAGCTCTCTGCACGTCGACGATGCTGTGTTTCTTGTCCATCGCGGCCACGTAATACTTGGTAGAATCGGGTATACCGTAAGAAGAGAAGCGTAATCCAACGACGCGATACGTTGTCTTTGGTTCCATCTCAATATTGAACAGCTTCATATACTTCTCGCCATACCGGGCTAATTCGCCAGGCGTATAGACCGTTTTCTCTACGAGAACAGCCACCCTGATGGCCGTCTTGGGCAGAAAATAGGGTACTCCCTCTGTGGGAGCGTTGGTTTGTGCGCAGATAGACGCGCCCGAACAAAGCCACGCCAATAGAGCTGCAAGTTGTTTTTTCATAAGTTTCTCTTATTTGCTGTTTTGCGTCGGTGTCTTAACTATTGAGATAGAGGAAAGCTTTCGGCAGATGGGCAATCAGGTCTCCGGCAACGATACTTTCTCGTCCGAGCGTCTTCTCTGCCAAGTCGCCGGCCAATCCGTGCAGATACATCCCCACGATGCAAGCATTCTCGGGTGTATATCCCCTTGCCAGCAGTGCCGTGATGATGCCTGTGAGCACATCTCCGCTGCCTGCGGTGGCCATTCCGGCGTTTCCCGTGGAGTTGAACCAAACCTTCCCGCTGGGTAGGCAGAGAGCCGAGTGGTGTCCTTTCAAGAGAATATAAGCCTGTAGATGTGCTGACAATTCGCGCGTTTTCATCAATCGATTATAATCGCTATCGCCTGCGTGATTGATAAGCCTATCCAGTTCGCCTGCATGAGGTGTCATGACTAAGTTTTGGGGCAGTTGCTGCATCCAGGCGCGATGCGAAGAAAGGATATTTAAGGCATCGGCATCGAGCACCATCGGGCATTGCGTGCGCCGAATTTGCGAGATGAGCGCAATCGCTGTTTCTTCTCGCTGACCGAGACCGGGACCTATACCCATTGCATCGTAGGCTTCGGTATCGACAGGGTCGGCAAAGAACATCTCCTCATGCCCTGGTTGCAACACGGCTTCGGGCACACTGGTTTGCAGGATGTCGCAGTTGCGTCGTGGCGTGCACACCGTCACCTTTCCAACTCCTGAACGCAGACAGGCTCGTGTGGCCAGAATAGCAGCACCGGCCATACCGTAACTGCCGGCCACCATCAGTGCATGGCCCATCAATCCCTTGTGTACGAAATCGCTACGGGAGAGCATCCGTGCCCGCACGTCAACCTCTTCCAGCATCTGGAAAGTGGCTTCTGTGCGGTTGATATAGTCTGAACTGAGTCGTATGTCGAGAACGCGGAGACAGCCGATGTAGGGTTGCATGTCGGCAAAAAGCATCGAGAGCTTCTTTTGCTGGAGAGTGAGCGTGAGATCGGCACGCACGATATTAGCACTCACATTATGGGTATTGTCTTCGGTCATCAGACCTGAAGGTACGTCGATGCTCACCACCTTGGCCGCCGACTGATTGATATACTTCACCAACGAGGCAAATCCGCCTGCCAACGGCTTGTTCAGTCCCGACCCGAAAAGCCCATCTACCACCACCGTTTCTGCTGTGAGTTGCGGTGGGTCGAAGTCGATTGTCACCTCGGTAAAGCCCTTCAGTCGTTTACTCTCTACGAGTCGTTGTCGGTTCTTGGAGCAATCATCAGACAGACTGCCACTTACGTTGAAGAGAAAAGCCTCCACCCGATAGCCCTCTTCTGCTAAGAGCCGTGCCACGGCCAGTGCATCTCCGCCGTTGTTACCCGGTCCGGCAAAGACGATAAAGGGCGTGCGATTGGTCCATCGTTCGCAGATGGCGCGTGTGATAGCCCTTGCCGCCCGTTCCATCAGGTCGATGGAAGCCACCGGCTCGTGCTCTATCGTATATTGATCGAGTTCTTTTATCTGTATTCCTGTGAATATTTTCATCCTTGCAAAAATACGAATTAAATCATGGAGGCCTATCGGCCTGCACCAAGATTTACAGAATATTAGGGGATATATCGCGCTTTCCGCTCTGCGACCAAGGGTTAAGGAGCCTGTTCGACACTATCTCAACACATATTGCAAGTGACGCATGGAATGTCCGCCCCATACGTTATTGTCAACATACCGAAAACCTACACGTCGGTAAAGCCGTTCGGCCAGCGGGTTGCCCGTGTCTACGAGCAGTCCCACAGCAGGCAAACCCAGCTCTCGTCCCTTCTCTATCGTGGCATTGAGCAAAGCCTGGGCAATGCCTTTCCCTCTGAGAGGGGCACACACGGCTAAGCTGTCGATATAGAGTTCGCCTGAAGCGGTCTCGTCATCCATATCGCTGAAGTCACGATGGAAGTGTTCCCGACAGGCCGTCACGAAAGTTTTGCGCAGCGAATGCAACTGTGCACCATCATAAGACACACAGATGCCCACCACGTTGCCCTTCTCGTCCGTTGCCACCAGTGTGTTGCGGTAGCTGTACTGACTGTCTTCGCAGGCCACAAGACGAGTCATCATCTCGTGAAAATCGGTCAGCGAGTGTGTCTCTCCTGCAAAATACCGGCAGCACTCCTCGCTCATTGCCTCCATGATGAGGGTTGCTATTTGCCGGGCTTGTGCTGGAAGGGCTTGAGTTAATTGAAAATGAAGATTTGACAATTGGAGATGGAGTTAATTGAGAATTGACTATAGACAATTGAGCATGAAGCTAATTGACAATTGAAAGAGATCTCATTAGCCATGGATCATGAAGCTCATGAAACCATATCGATAATCTATTGTCAATTGTCTGTTGACTCATAAAGAATGGACAACCGACACAAAAAACGTTTGATCGTCGACTGTCCATTCTCAAGAGTTCATTAAAAAAGGAACGTTCTCTCTACCCAATAGACCGCAATGCCGGCCACATAGCCCACAAAAGCAATCCACGTGATTTTCTTCATATACCAGCCAAAGGTGATTTTCTCCAATCCCATCACCACGACACCGGCTGCACTACCGATAATCAGCATCGAACCGCCCACACCGGCACAGTAAGCCAGCAGCTGCCAGAAGATTCCATCTACAGCCATATCTCCCATTGGGGCGATGGGATACATGCCCATACAGGCAGCCACCAACGGAACGTTGTCTACAATGCTCGAAAGCACGCCGATGACGCCCGTTACCAAATAGTGATTTCCACCGCTCATGCTATCCAGTCCACGACCCAAGGCCGAGAGCACGCCTATCTCCGAGAGACAGCCCACGGCCATCAAGATGCCCAAGAAGAAGAGAATCGTGCCCATATCGATCTTGCGCAGTAGATTGATGACGCGTGTAGACATCGAATCTTCGCCCAAATGCGAATCTCGATAGAAGATTTCTGTAGCCGTCCACAAAACGCCCAATGCCAGCAAGATGCCCATATACGGAGGTAAAGACGTGAGATAACGGAAGATGGGAACGAAAATCAGTCCGCCAACACCCAGGAAAAAGATGATGCGGCGCTGCCTATTCGTAAAGACCAGTGCACTTTCTTTGGCCGATTTCTCCTGCACCTGCGACAGATTTCCTTTCAACATATATTGCATAATGAAAGCCGGAACGAGCATCGATACCAGCGACGGTATCAAAATCTCTTGAATCACGCCACCCGTGGTGATGCTTCCCGCAATCCAAAGCATAATAGTGGTAACGTCGCCAATGGGCGAAAAGGCACCGCCAGAGTTGGCTGCAATGATCACAAGCGAGGCGTAGATGAGGCGATCTTGCTTGTCCTGCACCAGTTTTCGCAACACCATAATCATCACAATACTGGTGGTGAGATTATCGAGGATGGCCGAGAGGAAGAACGTCATGAAGGCAATACGCCACAACAACGACCGTTTGCTATGCGTGCGGATGGCATCGCGCACAAAATTAAAGCCTCCGTTGCTGTCTACAATCTCGACGATGGTCATCGCTCCCATCAGGAAGAACAGCGTTTCTGCCGTCTCTCCCAAATGTTCTTTCAAGCTTTCGCCTACATGAGCTACGATTCCGGCCATGTTGCCGGATAGCTGTGGCACGAGAGGAAGTACAAATTCGGCGGGATTGAACATAAAAAGCGTCCAACAGGCCACACACATCAAGAGGGCCACCGGGGCTTTGTTTACTTTTGTGAGACTCTCGAGTGCAATGCAAAGATAACCTGTGATGAAGACCAACACAATGGCCAAAGTAAGAGAAGTCATTTCTGGTGTAATCAATTTAGTTTCTATTCTTTTTATCTGAAGATGCTGCAAAGATAGCAAATAAATCGAAGATAAAAGAAATCGGCCTATTTTTGCCATGCGATTTCCCTTGAAAGAATTTGCCCACTGCCGAGCCTTTGAAAGGAGCCTTATAAGATTCTGTTTTTCAACTACTTAGAAAGCAGGCATCCATCTCTTAGCTTTCGTCCTGCATTTTCTTAGCTTTTGCACGCCGTTCTCTTAGCTTTTGGCGTCCGAAAGCTAAGAGATGGAGGAGGAAGAAGGAGGCGGTGGAAAACGAAGAGAGACAAAAAGAAGCGGATTCGTCTCCCGGCGAATCCGCTTCAGCAGTAAAATGTATAGGTATGAAACTACATTTTAGTGACTATTCCCAATTCCGTTGCATTGACAAAACGGATGAGATTCTGTATCTCAGGCCCATCAGGCACTTGTTCTTTCACCTGCAACACCGAGTCGAAGACACTGGTTTGACCATGAAAAATCAATCGATAGGCATTGGCAATGTGCTTAATGCGCTTCTCGTCTACGCCATCGGCACGCAACATCACGGTGTTGACCCCTCCATAGGTGAGCGGTTTGCCACCAAGAATGATATAGGGCGGCACATCTTTCGAGAAAGTGGCACCGGCTTGAATCATGGCGCGGTCGCCCACACGGGTTTTTGCGTTCTCGATAACGCTGGTAGAGAAAATCACACCATTGCCTATCTCGCAGTCGCCGGCTATCTTCGTGCCGTAGCCAAAGACACAATCGTTGCCCACTTTGGTGTCGTGCGAAATGTGTGTGCCTTCCATCAGGAAATTGTTGTTGCCGATAACGGTTTGACATCCGGCATGGGTGGCTCGGTTGATGACTACGTTTTCGCGGATGGTATTGCCATTGCCGATCACCAGTTCGGACGTTTCGCCCGTGAAATTGAAGTCTTGTGGCAATGCACCCAACACCGAGCCCTGAAACACTTGGTTGTCATTGCCCAGGCGTGTGCCGTTGAGAATACTCACAAAGGGATAGATGGTGCAGTTATCTCCAATGACAACATCGTCTTCGATGTAAGCGAAGGGATATATTTTGCAGTTCTCACCGATTCTCGCTTTGGACGAGACCTCGGCTCTTGTACTTATATCGTTTGCCATAATCTGAGTTTTCTGTCCCCTGAATCAGGGGGATTGGGGTTTGTTAAGTTGTTTTTTTGTTTTGCGTGAGAGAGGTTTGAGTGTTCTTCGCCTGATGGATTCAAAGAGACGAAGAACATTTCAAAAATTTATCTCCCTCCTCCCAGCGCGCTATAGAGGTTGACCACGGCTTGCATCTTATAGAAATCGTCTTGCACTTTGGAGAGTTCTACGTTGAGAAGGCTCTGTTGGGCAGTGATGACCTCAAGGTAAGTGCTACGACTTTGCGCCAACAGCAGTTTCGTATCTTCTACATTCTGCCGAAGGGTGGCTATCTGCTTCTCCTCGATGCGGCTCTTTTCCTGCGACGAATGATAGAGTACCAATGCATTGCTCACCTCACTTCCGGCACTCAGAAGGGCCTGTTGCCAGGTGTTGTAGGCTTGTTCGTATTTAATTTTCGCCACTTTCAGTCCGGCAATGAGCTGTCCACGCTGGAAGATGGGCTGCGTTAGGCTGCCCACTGCATTGAGCAACAGTTTGCCGGGATTGACAATGCCCATGCCACTGTTGTTGGTAAAGGCACCCGAACCGCTAATCGTCAAACTGGGATAGAACCTGCTACGAGCCGTCTCTATATTGTAGAAACATTGCGCCAGGTTCATTTCGGCCGCATGAACGTCGGGTCGGTTGTTGAGCATCTGCAAAGAGATGCCCGTTGAGAAGCGAGAAGGCAGATTCTGAGCGTCGAGCTTTCCCCGGGCAATGGTCTGTGCCGACTGTCCAAGAAGTAATGAAAGGGTATTCTCTGCCTCGCGTATCTGTCGCAGCAAGTTCGTCTTCTGGGCCTGCACAGAGTAGTAATTGGCCTCCGCACTCTGCACGCCGGTAGAGCGAACATGGCCATATTCTTTCTGAAGTTTCATCAGTTCCCAGGTGTCTTTCGAGAGATGTTCCATCTCGCTGACCAATTCTACCTCCTTGTCCAACATCAACAGCGTGTAATAGAGATTGGCAATGTTGGAAATCAATTTAGTTTTGGTGACGAGTTGATAGTCTTTCGTAGCCATCAAAGCCATCTGCGCACTGCGTTTCTGCGAGAGCAGGGTGCCGAAAAGATCGATCGTCCAACTGGCTTGCACGGGCAACGAATAGGTTTTTACGGCCGGATTGCCGTCCCAAGACGAGATGACACCTTGCGGAGAGAAAGCAAAACCCGGCAAAAAAGCCCATTTGGCGGCCTTCAACTGTGCCTCGGCCATCTTGATATTAAGGGCGGCGTTGAGCAGGTCGTTATTGTTTTCCAGTGCTTTTGCAATGAGAGTCTGTAACTGCGGATCGGTAAAGACGCTGCGCCAAGGCAGGTTTCCAAAGCTCGCCGTATCGCTAACGGCCAGCGTATCGACGGACGAGATAGGGTCGCGAACCACTCCCGAGACGCCGACAGCGGGGCGTTCGTATTTGCCATAGAGGCTCTTGCAGCCGGTAAGAACCGTTGCTGCAAGTGCCAAGAATAGAATATGTTTTCGTTTCATAACTTTACTTCTCTACTTTAGTGTTTGTTGGAGCTACCATCTGATGGGCATATTGCTTCAATTCGGAAGCTACCTCGCGGTTTTCTTCGTCTCCGAATTCAATGGGTTTCAGCTTTTCTTGCAGATATTCGAAGATAACGAACAACGCAGGCACAACGAATATCTGAATAAGCATACCGATGAGCATGCCGCCCACGGCTGCTGCACCCAGTGTTTGGTTGCCGTTCTTGCCCACTCCGCTGGCAAACATCATCGGCAATAGACCGATCACCATGGCCAAACCGGTCATCAGGATGGGGCGTAGACGAGAGGCCGCTCCCAGGATGGCACTGTATTTAATAACCATACCTGTGCGTCGGCGTTCCAAAGCAAACTCGACAATGAGGATAGCGTTCTTTGCCAACAAACCAATCAGCATGATGAGGGCAATCTGCATGTAGATGTCGTTCTGGTGTCCGAAGAGCTGTGTGAAGATGAAAGCTCCGGCCAAACCGAACGGCAATGAAAGGATGACCGACAAAGGAAGCAGATAACTCTCGTATTGGGCTGAAAGAATGAGGTAAACAAACACCAAACAAAGGGCAAAAATAATAGCCGTGGTGTTGCTTTGCTCATGCTCTGAACGCGTCAGACCCGAGAAATCGTAGCCGTAACCCGTGGGTAAGGTCTGGGCTGCCACCTCTTCAATGGCTTTGATCACTTCGCCCGAGGAATATCCATCGGCAGGTGTGGCGTTGACATTAATACTGGTGAAGAGATTGAAACGCCGCACATTCGACGGACCATACACACGCTTGAGCGAACAATATTCGTTGATGGGCACCATACCCGCAACCGTTCGCACGTAGATATTGGTGAGGTCGCCGGGCTTCATACGGCTTTGGGCATCGGCTTGTATCATCACACGGTAGAGCTTACCAAAACTATTGAAGTTGGAAGCGTAAAGTCCGCCATAATAACCTTGCAGCGTAGAAAGCACCACCTTGGGGCTGATGCCGCTCTGTTTGCACTTGGCCACATCTACGTCTACCATGTATTGTGGGTAGTTGGGGTCGTAGGTGGTCATGGCATTTTGTATTTCGGGACGTTCGTTCAGAGCTTTCAAATAATCTTTCGTCACCTGGAAGAACTTGTCAAGGCTTCCACCGGTTTTGTCTTGCATGGTGAACGTCACGCTATTGGTGAGTCCGTAACCCGGAATCATCGGTGCACCGAACGCCAAAATCTGTGCTCCCTTGATGTTGGAAATCTGTTTGTAGATGGTACCCAACACCATATTACTACTGCGAACATCGACAAAGAAACGCATAATGCCGTCGCCTTGCCACAGTCCGGAGAGCTTATAGAAGAAGCCACTTGTGCGTTCTTCAAACGGTTTGAGCTTAATGACGAACGTTGCTTGGTCGGATCCCTGACCGGCAATGAAGTTATAACCCACAATCTGCTCACGATCCTGTATCATCGGGTTGTTAGCCAGCATCTCATCCACCTGACTGGCCACCTCTTGGGTCTTCTCTTGACTGGTAGCCGGCGGCAACGAGATGGTGACAAAGAGCGTTCCGGTGTCTTCATTGGGCACGAGTCCGGTCTTGGTGGTACTCATCGAGAACACCAAGACGATGATTCCCACCAGCACGATCACACCTGTGATAATGCGATGGCCGATCAAATTCTCCACACCTTTGCGATATTTGGTAAGTATCTTTTCAAAGGCAGTGTTGAATCCGACGTGGAAACGGTCTACAAAACTTGTCTTTTGCCCATGTCCATCGGCATTGTGCGGTTTGAGAAGAATGGCACACAACGCGGGAGAAAGCGTCAATGCGTTGATGGCAGAGATAACAATCGACACGGCCATGGTAACTCCGAACTCACGATAGAACGTTCCTGAGGTACCACTAATAAAGGATACGGGAACGAATACGCAGGCCATCACCAGCGTAATGGAGATAATGGCTCCCGAAATCTCGTTCATCGCGTCGATAGAAGCCAATTTCGCACTCTTATATCCCAGGTCCAGCTTGGCGTGGACGGCCTCAACCACCACGATGGCATCGTCTACCACAATGGCAATGGCCAACAACAACGCCGAAAGCGTTAAGAGGTTGATGGAGAAACCGAACATCCAAAGAAACAAGAAGGTACCGATGAGCGACACGGGTACGGCAATCAAGGGTATCAGCGTTGAACGGAAATCCTGTAAGAAGATGTAAACCACGAAGAATACCAACACGAAAGTGATGACCAATGTCATAAGCACTTCTTCGATAGAGGCAAAAAGGAACTCGGTTACATCGTAGTTGACTTTGAATTCCAATCCCGGCGGGAAAGTCTTTTGCTGCTCTTCCAACACCTTTTTCACGCCTTGCGCAATCTCTGTGGCATTCGAACCGGCAATCTGCTGCACCATTCCCATTACGGAAGCATGGCCGTTGTTCTTCTGTCCTACGGCATATCCCAATGCGCCTAATTCAATTTTTGCCACGTCGCGCAGATGAAGTGTCTGCCCATTGGTATTGTTGCTGATGATAATGTTTCCATATTCGGTAGGCATTTTTAAGCGTCCTTTATAACGCATCACGTATTCGAAGGCGGCATGGCTCTGCTCTCCGAATGCACCGGGGGCTGCTTCGATGTTCTGTTCGGCCAAAGCGGCGAGCACATCAGTGGGAATCAGTCCGTATTGTTTCATCTTATCGGGCTTCAACCAAATGCGCATAGAGTAAGTACTCGAACTAAACGTCTGCACATTACCTACACCTTGCACACGCTTGATGGCCGGCACGATGTTGATTTCATTGTAATTGGTGATGAATTTGTCGTCGTATCGCCCGTCTTTCGACGTGATACTATACATCATCACATTACTGGTCTGCCGCTTTTGGGTAGTTACACCCACCTGAGTAACCTCTGCCGGTAGCAGTGCTTGTGCCTGTTGCACACGGTTTTGCACGTTTACGGCAGCCATATCGGCGTCGATGCCTTGTTTGAAGTAGACGGTAATCATCGCCATTCCATCGTTTGTGGCAGTCGATTCCATATAGGTCATATTCTCTACACCGTTGATGCTCTCTTCAAGAGGCACCACCACAGAGTTGAGAACCGTCTGTGCATCGGCTCCTTGATAGTTGGCAATCACCGAAATCGTGGGCGGAGCGATGTCGGGATACTGCGCAATGGGCAGCGATATAATTCCGATGAGACCCAGTAGGACGAGAAACACGGAGATAACCGTCGAGAGAACCGGGCGTTCTATAAATCTTGTAAATGTCATATCTGAGTTTTTGAGAATTTAAGTTCTTGCTTTGTTAAGTCTTTAAGAGGGCACGTTGATTTCGATACGGCTATTGTTGCGATGCAGAAACATGACTTCTGCTGTGCAACAACTTGACGCAACCCCATCCCAGAAAGAAAAGCCTGCAAACCTAAAAACGATTCATTCTACTTCTTCATCATATCTATAAAACCCTTGGTGCTTGCCTGATTCTTGCCCAATTTGGCTGCTTCGGCAATCTTTTTAGCGTATTGCGCCTCAGTGATGGGCTTGATCTCCATGCTATCGGTTAACGAAGTAAGTCCCTTTGTCACAATTCTATCGCCCGCATTCAAGCCGTTTGTCACAACATAATGGTTGCCATCGTTTTGCGGATTGACCTGAATCTCGGTGTATTTCACCCGATTTTGGGGCGTAACAACGTAAACAAAGATTTTATCTTGTATCTCTGTGGTGGCACTTTGAGGGATAACAATACTGTTGTTACTGACCCTGGGCACAACGATTGTTCCCGATGCACCGCTCTTGAGCAGACGATTGGGATTGGGAAAACGAGCAATCATCGATACCGATCCTGTGGTTTGATTGATAACACCGCTCACTTTCGTCACCTTTCCCAGTTCGTTATACATCGTTCCATCGGCCAGTTGCAGTTTGACCGCGGGAAAATCGCTAATCGCAGCATGTATTCCGCCTGCCTTTTTGGTTAGGTTGAGAATGTCTTTTTCTGTCATCGAGAAATACACTTCCACTGTTGCCACATCCGACACAGTGGTCAATGGGTCGACACTTGAGGCACTCACCAATGCTCCCACCTTGTAAGGCAAACTACCGATGACGCCGTTTGCCGGACTCTTTACGTAGCAAAAACCTAACATATCTTTTGCCGAACTAAGTGCAGCTTGTGCCTGTGCCACTGCGGCTCGTGCGTTTTCGTATGTGTTTTGAGCTGTTTGCAGTTCGTAAGAACCGATAACATTCTTCTCAAACAGTTTCTTACTATTCTCGTAAGTCAGCTTCGAAGTGTTGAGTTGTGCCTTTGCCGAACTGAGAGCGGCTTGTGCCTGACGCACCTGAGCTTGATAAGTGGTATTATCAATCACAAAAAGCAATTGCCCGGCTTTCACCGCTTGCCCCTCTTGCACACAGAGTTGGGTAATGAATCCCGACACTTTCGGACGGATTTCTACATCTTGAATACCTTTGATCGATGCGGGATAGGTGGTTTGCATTTCTGAACCCTGCGTACCAATTGTCTCCACTGGATATTCATTATCCCCCATTTTCATATTGCCATTGTTGCCGCACGACACCATCAATGCGGCAAAGGCCATCAGCATAAACCATTTCTTTTGTTTCATACCTTATTTAAATAATATACTTGTTTATCTTTCAACGAATCGTTGCTTTCTCTGTTTCATTACCCTTTTCTTGGAAACTTAAACGCGCATTTAAGTTTTATGCGGCAAAGATACGAATAAAATCCTGTCAAAAAAGGGAAAGAACAAAGCTTTTAACAATAATTATTTGGATGTGTTTCTCGCTGTTTTATCTACGGAAATGCGTGCATCAGCCTTGTTAATAAAACGAGAACGGAAGCTCCTTTCGGCATATTTTCTGTAACTTTGCAGCTTAACAGCAAAAAAATAGGTTATGGCTCGAATAAAATTAAAGGACAAAATCTTTGAGACTTCCATACCGGAAGCCGAGATTTTGAAGCGCATCAAGGTCGTTGCCGACAAGATCAATAAAGACATGGAGGGAAAGAATCCGCTGCTGTTGGCCGTATTGAACGGTTCGTTTGTCTTTGCAGCAGACCTCATGCGCATGCTTACCATTCCTTGCGAAATATCGTTTGTAAAGTTGGCCTCTTACCAAGGCACCACCTCTACGGGTGTTATTAAGGAGGTGTTCGGCATCAATGAAGACCTGAACGGCCGCACTGTTATCATCGTTGAAGATATTGTGGAGTCGGGATTGACCATGAAAAGGATGATAGAAACGCTGGGAACGCGCAATCCGGAGTCGATACATATCTGCACCTTATTATTGAAACCCGATCGGTTGACAGTTCCGCTCAACGTGGAATATGCCGTTATGGAAATTCCGAACGACTTTATCGTGGGCTACGGACTGGATTACGATCAACAGGGGCGCAACTTAAGAGACATCTATACGTTGAGTTCATAATTTGCTCCTCCCTTCCACATCATTCAATCATTCATCCATTCATATATGAAAAATGTAGTTATCTTCGGTGCACCCGGTTCTGGCAAGGGTACACAAAGCGATAAAATGATCGCAAAATACGGTTTCGAGCACATCTCTACGGGCGATGTATTGCGCAACGAGATTAAAAACGGAACGCCGTTAGGCACTACCGCCAAAGACTTTATCGACAAAGGGCAGCTCATTCCCGACGAACTGATGATCGATATCCTGGCAAGCGTATACGACAGTTTTGGGAAAGACCACAAAGGCGTTATCTTCGATGGTTTCCCCCGCACCATTCCACAGGCCGAGGCCTTAAAAAAGATGTTGGAAGAGCGTGGCCATAAGGTGGCAGCAATGATAGAACTCGACGTCCCCGAGGAGGAACTCATGAAGCGTTTACTGCTGCGTGGACAGCAAAGTGGCCGCTCCGATGACAATGAAGAGACGATCAAGAAACGTCTGAACGTATATCACAGTCAGACAGCTCCCCTCATCGAGTGGTATAAAAAGGAGGGTGTGCACAATCATATCGATGGTCTCGGCGAACTGGAACGCATCTTTGCCGATGTGTGCAGCGTGTTAGAGCGCCTGTAACTGTTGGAGTTATGCTCTTAAGGAGTTAAAGGAGATTCTTCCCCACTCTTCTACCGACAAAGCGAATGTCTCAACTCCTTAACTCCTCATCACTCCTTTCACTCCTAAAAAGCCCAACATGCCCGATTCAAATTTTGTAGATTATGTGAAGATTTACTGCCGTTCAGGGAAAGGCGGCAGAGGTTCCATGCACCTACGCCATGTAAAATACAACCCCAACGGCGGTCCCGACGGAGGCGATGGCGGACGTGGCGGCAACGTTTACCTGCGTGGCAACCATAATTATTGGACGCTGTTGCACCTTAAATACCAACGTCATGTCTTTGCAGAGCATGGCGGCAACGGTGGCAGAGACAAGTGTCACGGCACCGACGGCAAAGATATGTACATCGATGTGCCTTGCGGAACGGTGGTATATAAC
Source organism: Prevotella sp. oral taxon 475 (assembly GCF_018127805.1). NCBI lineage: Bacteria > Pseudomonadati > Bacteroidota > Bacteroidia > Bacteroidales > Prevotellaceae > Prevotella > Prevotella sp. oral taxon 475. Next base: position 921,465 of record NZ_CP072334.1, on the reverse strand, counting down.
GCCGAAACGGGCAAATATGTCTGTGATGTGCTACACGACGGGCAAGAGGTGCTCTTGCTCAAAGGCGGTAGAGGCGGATTGGGAAACTTCCAATTCCGAACCGCTACCAATCAAACGCCACGCTATGCGCAGCCAGGGGAGCCGATGGAAGAGATGACCGTGATTCTCGAACTCAAGCTTCTGGCCGACGTAGGCCTTGTGGGATTCCCCAATGCAGGGAAGTCTACGTTGCTTTCTTCGCTATCTTCGGCGCGTCCGAAGATAGCCAACTATCCCTTCACCACCCTCGAACCCTCGCTTGGCATCATTGCCTATCACGACCATCAATCCTTTGTCATGGCCGACATCCCCGGTATTATCGAGGGTGCGAGCGAAGGGAAAGGGCTCGGTTTGCGCTTTCTTCGCCACATCGAACGCAACTCGTTACTGCTTTTTATGGTGCCCGGCGATACCGACGACATCAAGAAAGAATATGAGATTCTACTGAAAGAGCTCAACAACTTCAACCCGGAGCTCAACGACAAACATCGCGTCTTGGCCATCACCAAGTGCGATTTGCTGGACGAAGAACTCATTGAGATGTTGCGCGAAACCCTTCCCGACGATCTTCCCACAGTGTTTATCTCTGCCGTTACGGGACAAGGACTGAACCAGCTCAAAGACATCCTGTGGCAGGAGCTGAACAGCGAGAGCAACAAACTCAAGAACATCCTTGCCGAAGACACACTGGTGCACCGTGATAAGGACATAAGCCGGTTCGCCTTCGAGCAGGAAGCCGAGGGCGAAGACTTAGATGTGGTGTATCTGGACGAGAGCGATGTGGAAGACATCGACGACTTCGAGTACGAGGAAAACGAATAAGAGGAAGATGCTTCAACTAACAACCTACCGGCTTTCGCCGCAAGTTTCGGCCTTCAGCACGACGCGCCAGGGCGGCGTGAGCAAAGACAATTACGCCTCGTTGAACATCAATCCCTATTGCGGCGATGCTCCTACTGCCGTCGAACAGAACCGAAGGTTGCTCTGCCAAGAACTCTCTTTGGATGAAAATCGACTGGTACTGCCCCATCAGACCCACGGAACCACCATCCGACAGATAGGCGAAGAGTTTTTCTCCTTGTCTCCGTCGGTGCGTCAAATGGTGCTCGATGGGGTAGATGCGCTCATCACTGACCTGCCAGAAGTGTGCATCGGCGTTTCTACGGCCGACTGTATTCCCATTCTTCTCTACGACAGCATTCACCGATCAGTGGCTGCTGTGCACGCCGGATGGCGCGGAACGGCAAAGCGCATCCTACAGAAAACGGTGGAAGAGATGGGCAGAGCCTATCAAACCCGCCCCGAAACGTTGCGCGCGGTGATAGGTCCGGGCATCTCGCTGACCCATTTCGAGGTGGGCGACGAGGTGTATCAAGCTTTTGCACAAGCCGGATTTGCCATGGAGCAGATAGCCCGACGACAAGAAAAATGGCACCTCGATCTGCCTCTTTGCAACCAATTGCAACTGCAAGAGTTGGATCTTGAGCCGACAAACATTCAAAACACGGGCATCTGCACCTATGCCAACTATCACGAATATTTCTCTGCCCGAAGGCTTGGAACGGCCTCCGGGCGAATTTTTACGGGCATAAAACTCCATCAAACCTAAAAAGATATGCGTCTTTCAAGCCTCTTTCTTCTTCTGTTTTTCTGCTTTTCGGCCTTTGCAGACGACCAGTTTACCGCTGCCGAAACCCAGCAAATCAGCATTGCCACGCCAGGATTGTTCGACAAAACCTCCTCCTTCACCATCGATTTGGCCGCAGTGAAAGAGCACGACTACTCTTTCCCTCTGCCCGTAGGCAAGGCCACGGCGATGAAAGACAATGCCCTGGAGATAGCAACGAGCAAGGGCGATGCCGTGAAAGCCCTGTTTTCGGGCCGCGTGAGGCTCGCTCGCAAAATGCAGAAATATGGCAACGTCATCGTGATTCGCCATGACAACGGACTGGAAACGGTGTATGCGCACAATGCACAGAACCTTGTCAAGTGCGGCCAAAAAGTGGAAGCAGGACAGAGTATTGCCATTGTGGGCAATCGAAACGGAAAAGTATCCTGTCTGTTTTGGGTGATGGTGAACGGCGGACGCATCAACCCCAACATCATCTTCGATGTGAAGAGCCACCGTCTGCACCGTGTTGTCTTACTCTGCGAGAAGAAAAGCACACATGTCAACGTGTCGGTAGCAACCGAGAAAGATCTTACCGGCAAAGCAAAACTCAACAAAAAGACCAAGGAAGACGAACTAAAAAACAAGAAAGAAGAAGAAAAAAAAGCGGAAGAGGAGAAGAAAACTACCGATAAAACATTGATCAAACCTGCTAAGATACTGCGCGAGACCAACAGCAACCGGCTCGTCCTCACCGATTTCGGCGATGATGAGTGGGCCTATCCTCTGCCAGGAAGTCACGTCATCAGTCCGTATGGAGGGCGGCGGCGGCATTCCGGCGTAGACATCAAGACCAAAGCCAACGACAATGTGTTGGCTGCCTTCAACGGCATTGTCACCCGTTCGGGACCGTTCTTCGGCTATGGCAATTGCATTGTGATACGTCATGAAAATGGTTTCGAGACGTTATACAGTCACCAGTCTAAAAATCTGGTAAAAGCAGGACAGGCTGTGAAGGCGGGAGATGTCATCGGACTGACCGGCAGAACGGGCCGGGCCACCACCGAGCACCTGCACTTTGAAGTCTATTTCAAGGGTCGACGTTTCGACCCCGCCTTAGTTTTCGACCATCACACCAAGAAGTTGCGCCAACACACGCTGATTTATTCCAGCGGAGTGGTGCGCATTGAAAAGGGCGGAAACAAGCCCGGAAAGTAAAGCTTCCCGCTCTCTTACAAGTTGTTTTCAGGCAGTATGTCCTCCACATCATCCCATCATTGCCTGCCAATGATGGGATATTTTTGTGCAAACGCAGACTCGTCTCCGTTCAGAAGCTTTCATTTGCAGGCTATACATTCGTCTACAAATTATCATTATTTAATTCTTTCTGCTTCCATATTTAACACGCCGAAAATCACCAAATAGAGATAAAAAGGCGATGAACGAACATCGAAAAGACACTTTTTGACCTACTGAAAAGCAAAAGACGGCCTTTCGACAGGCAAAAGCTAAGAGATGAGCAGGCGAAAGCTAAACTTTTGCATCGCCAGAAACCTGTCTTTACCGCCTTCTTAAGCCTCTTTTCGGGGCCTTTAGGAGATAGGCCTTCGGGTTCTTTTCCGATATATCATTGATAGACAAAGGATTACAAAACTGCTAAATACGGCCGAATTTGAAGTCAACGATACCTTGGATGCAAAAGAATCGAACCATACAGGAGTTTTCTATGAAAGATTTAACGTTCGAAAGAACAAGACCTTTAAAATTTGCCAATAGGCTTTTTCCCATCCTTATGAACGAAAACGGGATGTCGACTGCATTCGAGGGTGGCAGATTGAGAGAGCATGATACGGACAAAGACAAAGCGCATCAATGCCCAAACGACGGAAACAGAGAACGAGGAACAGAAAGTAGAAATTTTGTTCTTAATGAAAAAATCTCTTGTTTTGTTTGTATTTCTTTTAAAATTGCTTTATTTTCGCAACATTAAACTGTGAAATAAATACCAGTGACCTATAAAAAATGATAATGAGCATGTTATGAGAAGAAAGAAGAACGAAGGGCACAAGCCTTTCACATCGTTGACAACAAACGGCCATCGGCTGGTGGTGTGGGGACTTTCGGCTCTGTTGTTGTGTCTGGGCAGCAAGCCCTTGCAGGCGCAAACAAGTCATGGAGCACGCACAAACACCCAGGAACGAAGCGAAATGCAGAAGCGACACGTGCAAGGAAGAGTAACCGACGAAAACGGAGAGTCGCTCACCGGCGTTACCATTGCTGTGAAAAACGGACACGGCAACTGCCTGACCGATGCCGATGGACGCTTCGACATCTGGCTCGGGGCTCATGAAACAATGCTCACGGTGTCGTTCATCGGCATGGAGACAATGGAGGTGAACGCGGCTAAACACAGCGTGCTGAACATCGTGATGAAAACCGACGAACGGTCGTTGGGCGACGTGATCGTGACGGGTTATCAAACTCTCTCACGCGAAAGGGCAACGGGTTCGTTTCATGTGATTACACCCGAGAAACTGAAAGGCAAACTACAAACCAACATCATCACGCGATTGGAGGGACAGGTGCCGGGACTGGTGCAGCAAAATGGCGAGTATTATATAAGAGGTATGGCTACACTGAGAGGCGGACCCACACGCAACGAACCGTTGTTGGTAGTAGACGGCGTTCCGTTCGAAGGGAACATCAACAGCATCAACCCTGCCATCGTGAAGAACATCACCTTCCTCAAAGATGCTGCTGCTGCCTCTATCTACGGTGCAAGGGCGGCCAACGGCGTGATTGTGATCAGCACCATCGACGGAAATGCCAACGGTAAGACTTCTGTGAGATATGATGCCAGCGTGAAGTTCACCCCTCGACCCGATATGGGTAGCTTGAATCTGCTCAATAGTAGGGAACTGGTAGACTTGCAGAAAGAAGGCTTCCGATACGACTCCAATCAGTATGCCTACCTTGACGAACGGGTAAAGGTGAACCCCGTGCTGGAACTTCTCTACAAACATAAGGCGGGAATGATTGACAATAACCAGCTGGAAACGGGCTTGGAGACCTATCGCAACTTAGACAACCGAAAGGAACTGGAAGACTTTTATACCAAAACAGGCGTGCGCCATCAGCACAACCTAAGCATCTCTGGCGGTAATCCGAAAAACCGATACGTGTTTTCGCTCAACTACGACGGCAACAGTTACAACGCGCGCTACCAGTCTTCTGAACGTTATGGTTTCACGTTGAGAGACAACATCCTCTTTTTCAAATGGCTGAAAGCCGACATCGGTATCACCGGTAGCTTTACACACGACAAGGGAGACACCGGAATGGGACAGTTTACAGACATCTACCGCAACAACCCTTCTTATACGATGCTGCGCGATAAGGATGGAAATCCGGTGAATTTTCCTAAATATAAATCGGACTACGAACTGGAACGACTGAAGGGAATCGGATTGATGGACGAGACGTTCAACCCCATTGTCAATCGCAAGGAAGAGCGTTTCGACAGTCGCGACCAGTATTACAGGGTGCAGGCAGGACTGAACTTCAAGTTGATGGAGGGTTTGAACTTCGACGTTCGTTTCCAAACAGAGAATACGACGAGCAAGAGCAGCGAGTTTTTCAGTGCTAAGTCTTACACCGTAAGAAACATGGTGAACGATGCTGCACAGTATAACACGATGCGGAAAACTCTAACATTGAACGTCCCGAAAGGAGCGCAGAAGTCGGAAATCCGCGGAGATGTGGCGGCATACACCTTGCGGGCGCAACTCAACTTCAACCGTGAGTTCGGCCAACATCTCATCACGGCTCTTGCCGGAGGCGAACGCCGACAGAAGAAATCAACCTCTACCTCGATCTACTACATGGGCTTCGACGAAAATAGTTTGGGCTATAAGCCCGTCAATCCGTTGTCGCTCTCGTCGCTAATGCGCACCGAGTCGCTGACGGGTTCTTTCATGTGGCATTCCATCTTTAACAACTACATCACCGAAGTGGAAGATCGCTTTGTGTCGTTCTATGGAAATGCTTCTTATTCTTACGACAATCGCTATGACGTGACGGGGAGTATCCGTGTGGATCAGTCGAATCTTTTCGGCACCGATCCTAAGTATCAGTATCGTCCGCTTTGGTCGGTGGGTGCTGCTTGGCATGCAAAGAAAGAGAAGTTTTTGAAAGATAGGGCCTCGTGGCTGGATAATCTGACACTCAGACTGACCTATGGCATCGGCGGAAATGTCCCCAAAGAGGCTGGGCCTTACCTCACGTTCGAGGCAGCCAGATATAATCAGTGGAGCAAGGAGTTCGGTTCGGAAATCAAAAATCCGCCCAATCCCGCCCTGCGTTGGGAAAAAACGGCAACGACCAACGTAGGACTCGACTTCGCCGTGCTGGGTCATCGCCTCTCGGGAACATTGGAGTTTTATAACAAAAGGTCTACCGATCTGCTCGCAAGTCGTGAAGCCGACCCCACGCTGGGCTGGCGGATGGTGACGCTCAACTACGGTTCGATGTACAACCGGGGCGTAGAGCTCACGCTCAACAGCAGAAACATCGAGACAAAGGACTTCAGCTGGTCTACCAGTCTGAACTTAGGGTATAACAAAAACAAACTTATCGACATCGACGACTCGAATATCAACGTCTTTGGAATGACCACCGGCAGTGCATCGGTTAAAGGTTATCCTCTCGGAGCCGTGTTCAGCTTCCGCTATGCGGGCCTGAACCCTACCGATGGAACCCCGCAATACTATGCCAACGGCGGAAAAGATGTGGTAAAAGGCATCACCTCGATGGACGACCTCACCTATTCGGGCACACGGCATCCGAGGTATAGTGGTTCGCTCACCAACATCTTTGCCTACAAAGGCTTTGAACTCTCGTTGATGTTCATCTATTACGGCGGACATGTGCTACGAGGCGAGGCGGCTCCTTTCCTCTCCTTACCACCGACAACGAATGTGAGTCGAACGATTTTAAATAGATGGCAACAACCCGGCGACGAACAACGGGCAGGCGTCACACCGGCCTTCACCGGTTATAACCTCGACCTCACCTCGGTGCGCCATCCTTGGTATGCGTCGGATATTCACGTCATCAAAGGCGATTACATCAAGTTGCGCGACGTGTCGCTCACCTATCACTTCGACAGACGTTGGGTGACAAAATGCAGAATGACAGCTCTCAACCTCACAGTTCAGGTCCAGAACGTGCTGACCTGGAAGGCCAACCACAGCGGAATCGACCCCGAGGCACTGGGAACCTTCGGATACGGATGGGGACAACGGGCCATTCCCAATCCAACAACATGGACAATAGGCCTGTCTGCTCAATTTTAAACCTCAAAAACAATGAAGACAAAGACGATCATACTGGCATGCTGGGTCGCAGGAACCTTGCTTGCTTCCTGCGACAGCTATCTCGGCATCAAGCCGAAAGGTGCTACCATCCCGCAGACGGCGGCCGATTTTGAAACGCTTCTTAACCACGAAAGTGTGCAAAAGGTGTCGGACGTTTACCCAACCTATCTCACCGACGACGTTTTCCTGCCCGACGTGGCCGAAGGAACGGCAACTCCCGGACTGAATAGCGTAGACCTGGCCATCAAAAACCTTTATACGTATCAGAAAGAGGTATTCGGCGATGCTGCCGATGATGGACTTTGGTATGCCTCTTATTCCCGAATCTACTACTACAACACAGTAGTGGACAACGTAATGGGAGCGGAAGAGGCCACCGAACAAGAGAAACGCTCCATCAGGGCCGAGGCTTTGGTGAGTCGGGCCTTAGAGTATCTCTATCTCGTGAACGGTTATGCCCGTCATTACGACGAGAACACGGCGGCGACAGATCCCGGCGTGCCACTCATTCTGGACGAAAATATCTCGCGAAAGAATTTGGTGCGGGCGAGTGTCAAGGAGGTTTACGCACAAATCTTGGCCGACTTGCAGACCGCTCTGCCCGATCTCCCGGCTCGTCCCAAGAGCAATGCCTTCCGCGCTTCAAAGGCCGCAGGCGTAGGAATCTTGGCCAAGACCTATCTCTACATGGGAGACTACACCCAGGCATTGGCCGCTGCAAACGAGGTTTTGGCCACCAACGGAACGTTGATGGACCTGAAGAAATATGCTGTAGTGAAGCCGCAAAACTCTATCGGCAGAACCAACGTGCCGCAAGACATCGACAACCCGGAGAATATCTACATCAAGTTCGCTCCCTATGTGTATGGCATGAGCTCGAAGGTGTTCGGATCCGACGAACTCATCGCCCTCTATCCGGCCAAAGATATGCGACTGCAAATCTATTTCACGCAAAACTTCCGCAACATCCCTACCACCCATTACGTGTGGGCTCCCTATCTGCGGGCCAACTTAGCTGTGTCTACCCCCGAGTTGTATCTCATCGCTGCCGAATGCGAAGCTCGCGTAGGGTCGGCCACAAGGGCAATGCAGCTCATCAATCAGCTGCGCAACAACCGCATTAAGGATCATACTCCACTCACAGCGGCCAACAACGACGATGCCCTGAGGCAGGTGCTCGAGGAGCGTCGGCGAGAGTTGGCCATGTCGGGGATGACGCGTTACATCGACCTCAAGCGGTTGAACCGCGACGCACGCTTTGCCAAGACCGTGACACATGCCACAGCCGAGGGAACTTTCACTCTGCCAGCCAACGACGCGAAGTATGTCTTGCCCATTCCGCCCAAGGTGTTACGCTTCAACAGCGGAACGATGCAACCCAATGAACGCTGACCTAATCCCACACGAAACAGATGTCAAAGAGAATCTTCTTCCTCCTCTCCTGGCTTGCCCTCTGCCTGTTTTCCCGGGCCGAAGGCATTGCCCTTACAGGCACGATGACGACTGGCGACTGCCACCGGCTTTATCTTTTCACAGTCTACGACGAACAGAACAGCTATCTCCTACCCCTCGACTCTATTGAATTGACGCAGGGCACCATTCGCTATCGCAACGACACGCTACGCTCGCAACTCGTCTTCCTCTCGCCCGTGTTCAACCCCAACGATATGGAATCTACTCTCCAGCACGGGCGTTACGTCTTCCTCTCCGCCGGAGAGAACCGCATCCACCTCGCCATCAGCAACGACGGAAGTCTCCATCTCACGATGCCGGGTAGCGTTTGGCAACGCGAGTACGAACGATTTGTACAGGAGAAAGAGGTGGCGGGACAGCGGCACACGCTCGATTCGCTCGACCAACTGTTTTATTCGGCCCGCGACCGTGGCGACCAACTGGCCATGCAGCGCATCAAAACCTCCTCGGCTCCCATCTATGCACAGGCCTACAAACAGCTCAGAACTTGGCTCGACGACCGCATCTCGGCGCACGGCAGCACGCTCTTCGGACTTTATCTCTACTATACCTACCGACTGCAACACGCCCGCCTCACCTCGGCCGAACAGATAGACGAGGCTCGTCGACAGCTTTCTATCTACGATTCTGCGGCCCGTCAAAGCCTTTACTTCCTGCGAGCAATGCAGAAGGTGGAGGCGGCTGAACGAACCCTGGTAGGCCGACCGGCACCCGACATCACGGGAATCGACCCCGAGGGTCGACCGCTGTCGCTGAAAGACTTCCGCGGGCGGTACGTGTTGGTAGACTTTTGGAGTTCGAGTTGCACCTGGTGTCGCAAAGAGACACCGAATCTTCTGCGCGCCTATACCGACTTCAAAACCCGTGGGCTCGCCGTCTTGGGGGTTTCTACCGACTTCCGCCGTGCCGATTGGCTCAAGGCTATTGCCGACGACGGTGCTCTCTGGGCTCACCTGCTCCTCTCCAAGGAGGCGCGCAAAGAGGTGCTCTCGGCCTATTCCATCATCTCTATCCCCGAGATTCTGCTCGTCAGTCCCGAGGGTCGCATCGTGGCCAAGGGCCTGCGCGGCAAAGCCATCTATGAGGCGGTGGAGAGGGTTTTAGGGAGAGAAGGAATAAAGGAGGGAAGGAATAAAGGAGGAGTTAAGGAGTAAAGGAGTAAAAGGGAGTTAAGACAAATGTTTCTGTATAGAATACGACGAAAACGGCGTCTCTGAAATGATCAGAGACGCCGTTTTTATTTCTGTGACGATTCCCCGCGGCGGGGAATCGTCCCTGGGTGCCAGCGGCCATTTCCCGCCGCGGGGAATCCTTCCCTGGGTGCCAGCGGCCATTTCCCGCCGCGGGGAATCCTTTCCTGGGTGCCAGCGGCCGTTTCCCGCCGCGGGGAATCCTTCCCTGGGTGCCAGCGGCCGTTTCCCGCCGCGGGGAATCCTTCCCTGGGTGTCAGCGGCCGTTTCCCGCCGCGGGGAATCCTTCCCTGGGTGCCAGCGGCCGTTTCCCGCCGCGGGGAATCCTTCCCTGGGTGCCAGCGGCCGTTTCCCGCCACGAGGAATCCTTCAGCGAGTCCCGGCGGTGGTTCCGAAAAAGAGAGAAGCACCGCCGGGTCTGCCAGCGGTACTTCTCGAGAAATGGGGCGAGTTATCGCCGTTTGCGGTTGGCGCGTTGCTCGCGGTATTTGGCCTTTTGTTTGGCAGAACCGCTGCCATGCGCTCCGGTGATATATTGTTTTTTCTTGGCCTTGGTCTTCACCTTCTTTTCAGACCGCGGCGTGACGGAAGAACCTTTTCGGAAGGTCATTCCGCCGCCCGAGATGATGTCGTCGATGTCCATCTAAGAAGAGGGGATTAATGGTGAAACAGTCTCACGCCGGTAAAGGCCATGGCGATGTCGTATTTGTCGCAGGTAGCGATGACGTGGTCGTCGCGCACCGATCCGCCGGCCTGTGCGATGAACTGCACGCCGCTGCGATGGGCTCGCTCGATGTTGTCGCCAAAAGGGAAGAAGGCATCACTACCCAGAGAGACACCCCTCTGACGTGCGATCCACTCGCGCCGCTCCTCGGCGGTGAGAGGCTCGGGACGGTGACGGAAGAACTGCTGCCAAGCACCCTCGGCAAGAACGTCGTCGTGGTCGTCGCCGATGAAGAGGTCGATACAATTGTCGCGATCGGCTCGGCGGATGCCCTCGACGAAAGGCAGATTCATCACCCGCGGATGCTGCCGCAACCACCAGGTGTCGGCCTTCTGCCCGGCCAGTCGGGTGCAGTGGATCCGGCTTTGCTGTCCGGCTCCGATGCCGATGGCCTGTCCGTCCTTGGCATAGCAAACCGAATTACTCTGGGTATACTTCAGGGTAATGAGAGCCAGGACGAGGTCGCGCCGAGCTTCTGGAGTAAAACTCTGATTACGCGTGGGGATGTGAGCAAAGAGCTCGGGCGAGTCGAGTCGCAGATGGTTCCGGGCCTGCTCGAAGGTAATGCCGAATACCTGTTTGCGCTCAATCGGATCGGGCGTGTAGGCAGGGTCGATACAGATGATGCTGTAAGTACCACGGCGTTTAGCCTTGAGCAGGGCGAGAGCCTCGGGGGTGAAGCCGGGCGCAATGACGCCGTCAGACACTTCAGGCCCGATGATCCGGGCGGTGCTCTCGTCGCAGACGTCACTCAGGGCGATGAAATCGCCGTAGCTGCTCATGCGGTCAGCTCCTCGGGCACGAGCATAGGCACAGGCCAAAGGTGAGAGAGGCGTGTCGGGCGTGAAATAGATATGCCGCAGCGTGTCGTCGAGCGGCAGTCCAAGGGCTGCGCCGGCCGGCGAGACATGTTTAAAACTGGCCGCTGCCGGCAGACCGCAAGCCGCTTTCAGTTCACTCACCAACTGCCAACCATTCAGCGCATCGAGAAAATTGATATAGCCCGGTCTTCCGTTAAGCACTTCGAGAGGCAGTTCGCCACGCTCGATCCATATCCGCGAGGGTTGCTGGTTCGGATTGCATCCGTACTTCAATTCGAGTTCTTTCATCTTGATTCTTGTTTGTATTGCGGTGCAAAGATACGAAAAAAAGAGAGGAAGTAGGAAGGAGAGAAAGAGTAAGGAGAAAAAGGGAGAGCGGAGCGTTTCAACTTTTATGCTTACCTTTGCAAGCCTAAAAACAGATATACGCAATATGAAGATGCTATCCGATGCCCAACTGGCAGAATTGCTCGATCAAGATATTTTTCACCGTATTTCCGAAGCTGCCGATGCGCTCGGACTCGAATGCTACGTCGTAGGCGGCTACGTGCGCGACCTCTTTCTCGAACGTCCTTCGAATGACATCGACGTCGTGGTCGTCGGGAGCGGTATTCGCGTAGCCGATGCCCTGCGGCAACGACTGGGAAGGAAAGCGCACATCTCGGTGTTTCGCCATTTCGGGACAGCCCAGGTCAAATACCGCGACTATGAGGTGGAGTTCGTCGGAGCGCGGAAAGAAAGCTACAGCCACGACTCGCGCAAACCCGTCGTAGAGGATGGCACCCTCGAGGACGACCAAAACCGACGCGACTTCACCATCAATGCCATGGCCATCTGCCTCAATGCCGAACGTTTCGGACAACTCACCGACCCTTTCGACGGAATCGCCGACCTCGAAGACGGCCTCATCCGCACACCTCTCGACCCCGATATCACCTTCTCCGACGACCCTCTCCGCATGCTTCGCTGCATCCGCTTCGCCACCCAACTGCGCTTCTTCATTGACGACGAAACCTTCGACGCGCTCACCCGCAATGCCGAACGCATCCGCATCATTAGCGGCGAACGCATTGCCGACGAACTCAACAAAATCATGATGACGTCACAACCCAGTCGTGGATTCGTCGATCTCCAACGCTGCGGTCTGCTCCCACTCATCTTTCCCGAACTCTCACAGCTCGACAACGTGGAAACACGCAACGGACGAGCCCATAAAAACAACTTCTATCACACCCTCGAAGTGCTCGACAATATTTGCTGCCACACCGACAACCTTTGGCTGCGCTGGGCGGCTCTGCTGCACGACATCGGAAAAGCCCGAACCAAACGATGGGACAACGCCGCGGGATGGACCTTCCACAACCACAACTTCATCGGTGCACGAATGGTGCCCGAACTGTTCCGACGCCTCAAACTGCCTTTAGATGCCAAGATGAAGTATGTTCAGAAGCTCGTCGACCTACACATGCGCCCCATCGCCATTGCCGACGAGGAGGTGACCGACAGTGCCGTTCGCCGACTCATGAACGATGCCGGCGAAGACACCGACGACCTCATGACCCTCTGCGAAGCCGATATCACCAGTAAAAACGCCGTCCGCAAACGCAGATTCCTCGACAACTTCCGCATCGTTCGCGAAAAACTGGCCGACCTCAAAGAGCGCGACTACAAACGTCTGCTCCAACCCGTCATCGATGGCAACGAAATTATGGAACTCTTCCACCTCGGTCCGTGTCGCGAGGTGGGCCTGCTCAAACAGGCCCTCAAAGATGCCGTCTTAGACAATCGCGTGCCCAACGAGCGCAAACCACTCATGCAGTTGCTCATGCAGAAAGCTCGAGAAATGGCTCTGATCTAATCCTCTCCCTACCCCACTCGTTGCCCTCTCCGCCTCGAACACCGTTTTCTGGGCCTCAGCGAGTATCATCCTCAACAGCCGCGGCCCTGTCCTTGGGCTGCGGCTGCTGCGTTCTACCATCTTTGTGGTAGACAAAATGCCCTGTTTATGCGATTGCCTCACCCCATTTTTCACCCTACCTTTGCACCATCCAAACGAATCATTCACATTTAACACAAAAGTATATGGCACGCATTGCAAAACAGCTGACCGAACTCATCGGAAGCACCCCCCTGTTGGAACTCAACAAATTCTCAGCCTCGAAAGACCTTTCTACTCCCATCATCGCCAAAATCGAGAGCTTCAACCCCGGTGGTAGTGTGAAAGATCGCATCGCCTTCGCCATGATTGAAGAGGCCGAACAGCAAGGTCTCCTCCAGCCCGGAGCCACCATCATCGAGCCCACCAGCGGCAACACCGGCGTGGGTTTGGCATTGGTGGCCGCCGTCAAAGGCTACCATCTCATCCTCACCATGCCCGAAACCATGAGCATCGAACGTCGAAACCTCGTCAAAGCTTATGGAGCCGAGGTGAAACTCACCCCCGGAAAAGACGGTATGAAGGGAGCCATCGAGACGGCTCAGCAGCTCCGAGCCGCCATTCCGGGATCCATCATTTTGCAGCAATTCGAAAATTTGGCTAATCCCAACCGCCATTATCTCACCACCGGACGTGAGATTTGGGACGACACCGACGGCAATGTCGACATCTTCGTGGCCGGCGTAGGCACAGGCGGAACCGTCTCGGGCGTGGGAAAATATCTAAAAGAACGTAACCCCAACGTGCGCATCGTTGCCGTCGAGCCATCGGCCTCGCCCGTGTTGAGTGGCGGGCAAAGCGGTCCGCATAAGATTCAGGGCATCGGTGCTGGCTTTGTTCCCAAGACGTATAACGGCGATGTGGTAGACGAGGTATTCCTGGTAGACAACGACGATGCCATTCGCACAGGTCGGCAGTTGGCTCAAATCGAAGGCCTACTGGTCGGTATCTCGTCAGGTGCAGCCGCATTTGCCGCTTCCGAATTGGCCAAACGTCCCGAAAACGCCGGCAAACGTATCGTTACACTACTGCCCGATACCGGCGAACGTTACCTCTCCACCGTGCTTTTCGCCTTCGAAGAATATCCGCTCTAAGGTTCCCTCGCACCGAGAATGCCGGTGTTTCCTCTCCCCAAAACACAGGAGGCAGACATCCTCTCATCGGATGTTCTGCCTCCTGTGTTCGTTTTTTCTCCTTTACCCCACATGTTTTCACCGATCGAACGGAAAAGAACTCATACTCTCATCTACATTCGGTGTCTCTGAAATGGGACAAGGGATCAAAACAAAAGCTCTCCGCAAAGTGAGCTGAACACTTGTGGAGAGCCAATTGTTGGGTGTGCAAAAATGTTTGCACCTTCGTCTTAACGACGAAGACCAAGAGCTTTGATAATGGCACGATAGCGTTCGATATCGCGATCGTAGAGATAGTCGAGCAAACGGCGACGTTTACCTACCAACATGGTCAATGCTCTTTCTGTGCTATAATCTTTACGGTTCTTCTTAAGATGTTCCGTCAAATGGGAAATACGGTAGGAGAACAATGCTATCTGGCTCTCTGCCGAGCCGGTATCAGAGTTAGACTTTCCGTACTGTCCAAAGATCTCTTGTTTTTTTGCTTGATCTAAATACATAGAACTTGGTTGTGAATTAATTGATAATATGCAAAATGCGGTTGCAAAGTTAATCGTTTTCTTTCACAATCGGCCTTTGCGCATGGACAATTCCTTTCTTCGTCTCCTTTTTTTAACATTTAGTAAGTCTTTCGACAGAGCCTTTCCTTTTTTTCGCTCCATGCCCAAACAGAGGTTCGAACCTCGTTCCGAACATTCTTTCTCTTAACACCCGCATCTCTAACTTTGCAACATAGCAGTTGGCCCGTTGACAACTTATTCAGAATATGACCTCCTGATGCATGACAGATACAATTTCGATATATAGGTAGATGACCTCTCCCGCCAACAACCGCATGGTGGTTGGTCTGTTGGTAGAGCTTTTCTATGAAAACAGACCAACCCCCTTGGGGTTGTTATGGGTGGGTGGCACTTAAACAGGGTAGGCTCGTTTCACTCGCCAACCCTGTCTACGACGTGAAAAGAGAAAACAAGGCCGTAGGTCTTGGTCTGTTTAAACCCCTTAAGTGAGGCGGGTTGGAGAGATTATTTTGATCTCCTGAGTCAGAGGGCTTTTCTACGAAAACAGACCAACCCCGTTGGGGTTGTTTGCGCACAACATTCCCAATAGGTGGCAGATAGGATTTCAATGCGCGGGAGGTGACCTCCTGATGCACGGGAGGTGATCTCCCGATACGCAAGAGGTGACTTCCCGCACATCGGGAAGTCACCTCCGCTATTTTTAATGGTGATGGCACGCAGCGATTCTGCAGATGATTCCGGCAGAAGAACATTCCGTCAGAACCTAATAGCTCACCTCTCCCCAGGGCTTTTCTTCCGAGGAGTCGAATGTTTCTTCATCTTCCTCTTCAAAGAATCCATCCTTGGCTTGTCCACCACCACCAGGGCCACCACCCTGACCAATGGGAATGGATAGGCAGATGAAGCCTTCGGAGACGGTGTTCAGTACGCTTGTGGTGGGGCGGATGTATGTTTGTTTTTTCATTGTTGGTTCCTCCTAAAGATTAAAATTTATAGAATTTCTTGCCGTTCACGACGTACATCTGGCCGCGCTCGAGGGCATCATAGTTGGTGCCCATGCGCTTACCGTCGATAGAATAGAACGTGTGACGGCCGCTTTTTACATCTTGCTCCGTCTCGTTCTCAAGCTGGTGGATGTCGGTGGTGGTATGGTCATCGTCTAATACCATGAGGAAACTCTTGGCCGGCGTGGCGTTGGTGGGACTGGAGATAAAACAGCGGAAGGGCGCGATATAGTCGTTGGTCACACCGCTCTGCACCGCCCACCACTTGTTGCCATTGAGATAGTAGGCCTTCTTGGCATAAGCGTCGGCGTTGTCGAGTTGCTCGGTGGTGCCGTAAAAGGCCCAATGGCCGTCGGCAGAGGTTTGAGCCGTGGTGAGGATGTCGGGTGTTACAGGCACTTGTACGTTCTGCATCACAGGCAGGGTGTGATTCTGTCCGTCGGTGATGCGTACAAGATAAGGTTTATTGGCTGCGAGTCGGGTACCGAGGGGTACGGCGACAAAGCAGAAAGCCTTGTCGCCACTTGCGTCTATTCCCTTGAATTGGAACTCATAGGCCTGCATACCTGTGGGCAGGTCGGTAGGATAAGGCAGGTAGAGTGTGCTCACCGCTTTGCCGGCCACATTGCTGAAGGTGCGGTCATACGTTGCCTTCTTGGCTGTAAAGGCGTGAGGAACATACACGTTATGGGTGAGACTCTTCATGTTACCCCCTATATCGAAATTCTGATCGAATACTTTAAAGATCTCACACTCACCATCGATGATGAAATTGGTACACGCGGGTTCATTCGAAAGCCAACCGGTTGTTGGTCCGTAGTTCTTACTCGTTCCGTTGGGTAGATAGATCAAAACGCCGGGATTGATGCGGTAGAAAGTTCCGGCATGATAGTCTCGGCTTATTTTACCATTATCCAATACCCAGGTAGGAGGCGTTTTGATATTCGTCATATCGATGTATTGAAGCGGACTTCCCATAGTATAGTCTGTCTTCCAAATGCGTCCTTGTAGATCCAAAGTTTGTGTAGTCTCTTCGAAGATATATCCTTTTGCACCGCTTCCATCAAAAGTTCCGCCAGAAATAGTTGTTACGGGATGCCCGTCCAGCTCTGCGGGAATTTTGATCACACCGGTATAAGTGCCTAAATGGTCTGTCCATGTTGCATCAGACCAACTGCTATATTCTGACGGACCGATGCCGCCAGTAAAGGCACGGGGATTAACAATGGCAGCGTTATTGCCGGTTAACTTATAGGTCCAGGTGATTCCATTAACAGTGGCTGTATGATATTGGGTTTGCGCCAATGTTGTGGTAGACAATCCAATGGCCAAACACAACAAGATAAAAGTAAAAGCTCTCTTTTTCATCATTCTTTTAGGTTTAATTGGGTTTGTCGGACATCCCCGGCAGACATCCTTGTTATTCTGATCGATTATATATAAGCAGAAGGTTAACCGGGAAAAACCTTCCTTTGATTCTATTTGCTACATGATTTTATTCAACAATTTTCCAAATGTGCACGAAAAGAGAAGCAAAGGGAACTCCGAAGAGCCCTTTGCTAATAGGGGTTGCGCTCGCTTCGCGCGCGCGTAAGAGAAAGCTAAAAAGTGTTACACTACAATAGGTGCGAACATTGTGTGTGTGTGTGTGTGTGTGTGTGTGTGTGTGTGTGTAAGGTAGCGAATTCTTGCGACACTACCAAACAATGGGCGTTAAAAGATGCAGAAAAGTTCGCCCTTTTCTGCTCCGCTGTGATACCTGTATGGAGATGCACGCTACACATTATATAATATATACCCTCCAGTTCTGTTACCTGAAAGATGTGTGCAAAGGTAGGCAAACGGGCCGAAATACGCAAGAAAGCAAAGGTGAATATTCGGCGAACGAGGAAAATATAATATCTTTGTTCCCAAGTTAAATAGACGAAGACATGAGATTATCGGAACTCAAAACAGGAGAACGCGCCGTAGTGGTAAAGGTGCTGGGGCACGGCGGATTTAGAAAGCGCATCGTGGAAATGGGCTTTATCAAGGGCAAGACGGTAGAGGTGATGCTCAACGCTCCGTTACACGACCCGGTGAAATACCGCATCCTGGGCTACGAGATTTCGCTGCGTCACGACGAGGCCCGAATGATTGAAGTGGTATCAAGAGAGGAGGCCGAAGCTATCGACATGTCATCTATCGCGACAGAGAAAGTGACAGAGAAAGCTGTCGAAGGTGCGACCGGAAAGGAAACGGAAAAGGAGCCTTCCACAGACCGTCGTCTGCGCGAAGTGGCGATGCAACGCAGCCGAACCATCAACGTGGCTTTGGTGGGGAATCCCAACTGCGGCAAGACCTCGCTCTTCAACTTCGCCTCGGGGGCGCACGAACGGGTGGGCAACTACTCCGGCGTCACCGTAGACGCTAAGGAAGGGCGGGCACGGTTCGAGGGATATGAGTTCCGGCTGGTAGACCTGCCCGGCACCTACTCGCTCTCGGCCTACAGTCCTGAAGAGCTCTACGTGCGGCGACAAATCGTAGAGAAAACGCCTGACGTCATCGTCAACGTGCTCGATGCGAGCAATCTCGAACGCAATCTCTACCTCACTACCCAACTCATCGACATGAACCTGCCCATGGTATGTGCCTTGAACATGTTCGACGAATTTGAAGAGCGCGGCGACCGCCTCAACCTTCCCACCCTGAGTCGTCTCTTGGGTGTACCGATGGTGCCCACCGTCTTCAAAACCGGGCGCGGCGTGGAGCTGCTTTTTCATACCATCATCCAGCTCTACGAGGGAGCCGAGGGCATTTCACGCCACATCCACATCAACCATGGACAGTATGTCGAACGGGCCATCGAGAGCATCAAATCGCAGTTGGAAATCGTTTCGCAGTCGTGCCATCAATATTCCACCCGCTACCTGGCCATCAAACTGCTCGAGGGGGATGCCGAGGCCCTGACTTACGTCTCCTCGCTGCCCCACTTCCCGCAGGTGGATGCCGCCCGCACAACCGCCGTCCGCACGCTCGAGGCCGACGTGAAAGTAGACAGTGAGACGGCCCTCATGGATGCCAAATACGGTTTTATTCATGGGGCTCTGCAGGAAGCCGACTACGAGGAGGGTTCCACCCGCGATACCTATCGGCTCACCCACGCCCTCGATGCGATCATCACCCATCGCTACTGGGGTTTCCCCATCTTCTTCTTCCTGCTCTACGTCATGTTCCAAATCACTTTTACTTTGGGGCAATATCCGATGGACTGGATCGAAGCCGGCGTTTCCCAGCTCGGTTCTTGGTTCGGGCAGACGCTCCCCCCGGGCCCGGTCAAGGCGATGCTCATCGATGGTGTCGTAGCCGGCGTAGGAGCTGTCATCGTTTTCCTGCCGCAGATTCTGTTGCTCTATTTTTTCATCTCTTTCATGGAAGACAGCGGCTATATGGCTCGTGCCGCTTTCATCATGGATAAACTGATGCACAAGATGGGTCTGCACGGCAAGTCGTTCATCCCATTGATCATGGGATTCGGCTGCAACGTGCCTGCCGTCATGGCCACGCGAACGATTGAGAGCAGGCGCAGCCGACTGGTCACGATGCTCATTCTGCCGATGATGAGCTGTTCGGCCCGGCTGCCCATTTACATCATGATAACGGGAACGTTCTTCGCTCTTGAATATCGTTCGGCCATCATGATTTCGCTTTACGTGGTAGGCATCCTCATGGCGGTGGTGATGAGCAGGCTTTTCAGTAGATTTCTCGTCACGGGGGCCGACGTGCCTTTCGTCATGGAATTGCCGCCCTATCGTTTTCCCACTCGCAAGGCCATCCTGCGGCACACTTGGGAGAAGGGCCGACAATATCTCCAAAAGATGGGTGGCATCATTCTCGTGGCCAGTATCATTGTCTGGGCTTTGGGTTATTTCCCGCAGGGCGAGGATCTCACGCCGCAGCAACAGCAGGAACAAAGTTACATCGGCCGACTGGGAAAGACCATCGAGCCGCTCTTCCGCGCGCAGGGTTTCGACTGGAAGCTCGACGTGAGTCTGCTGGCCGGCGTGGGTGCCAAGGAGATCGTGGCCTCGACCATGGGTGTGCTCTATGCCGACGACGATAGTTTTGCCGACGACTCAAACTTCAGCACCGACCACGCCAAGTACACCCGACTGCGGCGACAGATGCTCTCCGATGGCGTATCGCCTCTCTCGGCCTATGCCTACCTGCTTTTCGTTCTCCTCTATTTCCCCTGTGTGGCCACGGTGGCCGCCATCCGCAACGAGAGTGGTTCGTGGCGTTGGGCGCTCTTCGCGGCTTTCTACACCACGGCGTTGGCCTGGTTGGTCAGTGCGGGGGTTTATCAGGTGGGGAGGATATTTTTTTAGGAGGAAAGGGGGTGAAGGAGTGAAAGGGAGTTAAGACAAATGCTTCTATATCAAATACGACGAAAACGGCGTCTCTGAGATGTTCAGAGACGCCGTTTTTGTCTTTATGGTCGTTCTGCACGCTGCAGAATTCATCAGGGAGTCTCCGCGGCCGTTCTGCACGCTGCAGAAGCATCAGGGAGTCTCCGTGGAGATTTCCCGCGGCGGGATTTCACTGCGACCTACTATTTGAGGTAGCTCTTCAGGCGTTTGGCCAGCAACAGGTAATGGGCTTTGAGCTCGGAATCGATGGTGCGCGGAATGCGCTCGGCCAAGAGGGCAGATAACTTTTGGGCGTAGAAAAACTGAAACTCGGAGGTACGCCCCACGGTAGTGCCCCACAGCGGTTCGGGTTCGCCATATCCGCTGCCGAAGTTCAGAAAGCCGCAGGCCTCGCCGTGATGGCATCCGCTCCGGAGGGCAGAACACAAATTATGAACATTGGGTGCTTGCTTCATGTCGGCCACACCGCCTTGCAGATAGTCGACGTAGAGACGTTGCAAGGAGAGGTCGGCGGGAGTGAGATGCTCGTCGGCCGAGAGCGTCTTGGCAAAAACATCGCAGTAGACATCCTCCATATACGCTAAAGGCGAATAGGAAGTGGAGTCGAGATAGAACGAGAGCGAGAGCTTCGAGGCGGCCATCATGGCCAGGGCCTGCACGTCGCGCGCCATCACTTTGAAAGGCCGGTTGGAGCCGTAGGGCAGTTTGCGTTCGATGGTGTCGTTGCCCAGGGTGGCAAAGGTGCGGGCCATGCGCAAGAGCCATTGGGCCGAGGCGCGCTGACGGGCTTTGGGTACCACCCGGTAGCGAGGCAGACCGGAAGATTCACTGGTGGGGTGGAGGTAGATGCCGGGCACGTTGGCATAGACATTGTGCACGTAGCGGATGGCCTGAGAGAGGATTTCATTATAAAGTTCTTCTTTGCGACGAGTGTCGTCTTCGTTGGCGATCCAATGGTCGAGATGCGAGAGGATGTAGCGCAGGTTGGCCATCCCGTAGTCGGAGGCGCGAACGGGGTCGTCGCCCAAATCCTCTTCAATGGCCGAGGGGTCGTATCGGGTAGACGTTTGCTGCAAACCATAGCGATAGAAAGGGTCGCCCTCGTGCTGGGCCACAAGGCGGCGCAGGTGCTGAGCATCGTCTTCGTAGCCCGTTGAATGGGGAAAAAGACGGTAGGCCCACTCTACGGCGTAGAAATCGTATACGCCCAGACGCGGAGGAGTGAGGCGCAGACCGCGGTCGGTAGGCTGGGCCACGTAGTTGAAACGGGCGTAATCCATAATAGAGGCCGTCGTGCCGTATTGCTGAGTGAAGCGGGCCGACCGCAGCGAGTCTACCGGCAGAGCAGCCGAGGCGGCCATATTGTGCATGAACCCAAGCGTGTGACCGATCTCGTGAGCAATGATATACTCGAGGGTTTCGGAGATGATGCTGTCGGGCATAGTGGCGGCGCGGGCAGTAGGGTCTACCTGCGCCGTCTGCACGAATCGCCAGTTGTTGATGGTGTTGACGACGTCGTTGTAGACCAGCACCGTGGCATTGATGATTTCGCCCGTCCGCGGGTCGGTCCACGAGGGTCCCATGGCATTCTCTACGTCGGTGGGAAGATAGCGGATGCAAGAATAACGGAAGTTGTCGGGGTCGAAGTTAGGGTCGCCCTCGGGAAAGTCCACCGCCTGCAACACATTCTTGAAGCCAATCCGCTCAAAAGCCTTGTTCCACCACAAGATGCCGGCCTTGATGGCACGCTTCCACAATGGGGGAAAGGTGTTCTCGACGTAATACACAATGGGCTTGACCGGCTCGGAAAGCCGACCAGCGAAATAGGCGGCCGTGTCTTTCGGCTCTATCCGCCACCGCTTCACGAAGGTGCATTTCTCGATGGCTCCCTCTGTCTCCACCTCTTTGTTGATGAGAAACATGCCGATGCGCGTGTCGCTCAGTCGGGGCGTCATCTGCTGTTCGGGCAGAAGAGCGAGGGTAAAGTTGACACCGATGGTGACCGGATAATTGCTCACCGGCGTACCGTTCTTGCCCGAAAGACTGATGAGATAGTGCCGGTCCATCTTCACGCAGGCATTCTCCTCAAAGGTCTTAAGGGCAGTGATGCGCGAGAGGTCTTCTTTGAAGGTAGAATTGACGCTGTAGGAGCCCACCGTCTTGGCGATGATGGGGAAGAAACGGTCTTCTTTAAGAAAGAACGAGGAGGCGTCGAACAGCACTGCCTTGTCTGCGCTGCGGGCCTTAATGGGGAAGGAGAAGAAGTCGAGATGGTCGTAGTTGCGCCGCGCAGCTAAGGCTGCGTTGGACTTCGAGGGGTCGAAGTAGAGGTCGGTATTCACCACCTGCATCACCACGGAGCTGTCTTTCTCGACGAAACGAACGTGCACCAGATTAGAATTCTTAAAACCAAGATCACCCAACTTGGGATTGGAAACCGACGAGATGGTGGCCCCCACCAGCATGTCGCGACCCAGCGATGTACGCGGAAGTTCGACCAGCAACTTGCCATCAGTCTTGTGCAGTGAGATGAAACCTCCGCGGCTCGACTCGCAGGGATGATCGGTAAGGGTACGCTCGTAGGCTGTTTTCTTCACCTCGGTGGCAGGCGTTTTCTTCTTACGTTTGAACAACGATGCAGGCTGTGCCGCCATTGCGAAGCACAGCAAAAGGGCCGTGAGCAAAAAAACTCGACGGTCAGCGGAGAGATAACGAGAGCAATGTGTCATTTTCCGTCCTCCAATGCTTTGTTCAACCTGAAGAGCAACATCTGATAATGCGATTGCGCGTCGGCGGGAAGAGAGCCTTTCAGACATTTCTCGAGCAACGGCTTGAGGCGCAACAGGGAGCTGTAGAAATAAAGTGCAGAATGGTCGAGCAGGGCGGCATCTACCGTGGGAGAGAGCGAGGCGTTAGGGTCGCCGTAAGCCGAGGAAGCGGACTCACGAGAGACGGAGGATAGGAAATGCTCTTGCAAGAAATTCTCTTTCGGAAGATTCTCCTGCAAAGAACCCTGACCCTGTAGAGCTGCCGGACCGTTTCCGCCTTGCTTGTTGGCTTTATCGACAACGGCACGCGAGTAGGTGAGGTAGGTTCGTTGCAAAACTCGTTCCTCCTGCGAGGGAGCCTTACCCTCGATGACACTTTGGAAAATGCCATTGAAGAGGTCGGCAAAATATTCTTTCTGCGTATAACTCTCGGGGACGAGGTGTGACGAGACGGCCAGGCGGGTGCGAGCTCCGAGCAGGTCGTAGCCGATGAACTCGAGCAGCTGATCGTAGTAGCTCACCGAGATAAAACCACGCCGTTCGAAATTCTTGTCGGCATAACTTTTAAAGCGTTTAGCCTGCCACAGACACCATTGCAGCGACTTGCGCTGGAGATCTTTGTCGACCACCTGATAGCGGGGTACACCCGACGAGAACTTCATATCGTTGAGCAGAATACCGCCCACGTTGCTCATCACGCGCTTGAAATAAGCGTAATGCTGCTGGGCGATGGTGAGATAGAGTTTTTCTTTGATGCGACTGTCTTCGTCGTTCTTCACCCAGTCGTAGAGATGTTTTTCTATCTGACAGAGATTGGCAATGCCGTAGTTGGCGGCGCGGAGAGCGTTATTGCCCAATGCGCCCTCTTGCACACGGGGGTCCCAACGTTGCGACGATGTGCGGAAATAGCGTAGGCGGGGATTCTTCACTCGCTGGTCGACCCACTTCTCAAGCTCGGCTGCCTCTTCCTGTGCCGACACCCGCTGGGGGTCGAAGTAGCGATAATTCCACTCGATGGCATGCTGATCGTAAACGCCAGGTGCGGTGGGCATGAGCCGAACGCCACGATCAGCAGTCTGGGCCACGTAGTTGAAGTTCACCCCCGACAGCAACGAGGCCGCAAGCCCATTGGCGTGGGTGAAAGCGGCGTTGCGAAGCGAATCGACGGGATAGGTGGAGGAGGCTCCAAAATTGTCGAGCAGTCCGAGCGAATGTCCCACCTCGCGCGCCACGAGATAAGTGAGCCCCTCGGCCAGTTGATCTGCGGGCAACTGTGATGAACGCACCGAGGCATCGGCGGCAGCCGTTCCCACAAACCGCCAGCGATGAAGCATCTGCCCCACATTGCTATAGACGAAGATAGAGGCATTGAGGATTTCGCCCGTGGTGGGGTTCACCCAAAACGAACTGGTGGGATTCTCCGAACCATTGGGCACATATCGGATGCAGGAATATAAGATATTATCGGGATCGAAGCTCGGGTCGTCCTTAGGGAAGTCTACCACCTCGAGAACGTTGCGGAATCCAGCCTTTTCAAATGTCCGATTCCACACGTCTACCCCCCGGCGAACAGGCTCTTTCCACGTCTCGGGGAAGGCGTTGTCCAGATAGAATCTGATTTTCTTCACCGGCTCGCTGCCCTTTCCCTGGGCGTAGGCCTTGAGATTGCGCGGAACGAGATGCCAGCGATGGGCCAAATAGGTGCGGCGACTTTTGGAGATGTCGTTGGCGTAGGTCATTTTCGAAGAC
Source organism: Prevotella sp. oral taxon 475 (assembly GCF_018127805.1). Classification (NCBI taxonomy): domain Bacteria; kingdom Pseudomonadati; phylum Bacteroidota; class Bacteroidia; order Bacteroidales; family Prevotellaceae; genus Prevotella; species Prevotella sp. oral taxon 475. The sequence continues at coordinate 896,714 of NZ_CP072334.1, read as the reverse complement.
GAAGCAATACCCACACGCGAGTCTGCCTGCCGCGGTCGCATTCTGCTCTCGGGTAGGAGCACCAGACTGTAGGTCGCACCCACCGTCGTAGGAATCTCATTAGCCACGGGGATGCTCATCAGCAGGGCCGTGAGCAGATAGTTGAAGTCGACGTTCACCACTATGTTGCCCTCAAAACTTTTGATGCTACGCACATAGGACATTTCGCTTTTTGGGGTGGTGCGGATGGCGAAATCGCCTGACTTTTGGGGCATCAGCGGGAGCATCGAGTTGGGTTTGGCTAACAAGGACGTAACGTCTACAACGACGGCCGAGCTGTCGTTGTTGTAAGCCTCGATTTTAAAGCCCATCATCACCGGATCGCGATAAGTTAGGGCCAATGCCCCGCGCAGTTCGCTGGTGGCGGTGCCGTCGTTGTAGAGCACGGCGTTGGGTGTTTTCATCACCAGACTGCTGTCTTGACGCTCGAAGTAGAAGTGCAGGGGTGCGAAGTTTTTCATACCCACGGTGACGTAGGTGGGGTCGGTCACGGAGGAGATACTTCCGCCAAGCATCATCTCTCGACCGAGGTATTTGAGGGGTATTTCGGCATAGAGTTTCCCATCGGTTTTGTGCAAGGTGATGAAAGTGCTTCGGGCTGTGTCTCGCCGTTTGTCTTTAAAAAGTCGGTCGTATCGGGTTTCTTTCTTTGCTTTTTTCTCGTCGGAGCCTTTTTTCTCATCGGCAGCTGCGACTTTTGGGCAGACGCCCCATAGTAGGGCGACGATTCCTGCCAAGCAAACCCATGTTGTTGTTCGTCTCATTTATTTTTCGATATTGTTTTGTCTGAAAACAGTTGTCGGCAGATGTCGAAAGCCTGTTTTTCTTATTTTCGAGCTGTCGTAGGGGTACGAAGCCTTGTTTTACTTCAAAAACAAAACTTCTGCAAGTGCAAAGGGAAGATTCCGGTGGAGAATCCATGACTCTACGCTTGCAGAAATTGTGTTGGAGGTTATTCGCGGAAGGCAATGCCTCGAATTCGGCCTGTAAAATGCTGCTTCTGCCACAAGAGGGTACGAGTGTCGAGGTCGTAACAGTAGATGCTACCCGGCAGCGTGCCTGAAGAGGCGTTGGTGGCTACGTAGAGACGACTATCGTCGGAGGTGATGTAGAGGTCGACGATGGTCTCGTCCGAGAGGCCGAATGTTTGAAGCGGCGCAGTGGGGAAGTTGCCGTTCGAAAGCACGTTGTAGGCGTAGAGTTTGTTGCCCGAGGTATAGTAGACGAGGTTTTTCGTGGGAGCCGACCGCACAATCGAACCTTTCTCGATGCCCGACGTCGTTGGCATGCTGCGCTGTTCTTTCACCAGGGCTGCTTGCGTGTTGGCCACGTTGTTGGGATAGAAGCCAGGGAAAAGATAGTAGAATTTGAACTTCGAGGCGACTTTGTTCCAGGTGATGAGAGCGAGGTTGCGCTCGCTGTCTACAGAGCCCATGCCGACGAGCGAATCGCCCGTAAAAATGCCCGGCAGTAGCTGGGTGGGAACTTTGGTGCTGGCCACGTTCTGACCGATGAGGCGGCCCTGAGCATTGTCAAAGAGCACGTATCCGTCGGTGTAACGCAGATCCTGACGCTTCCATGAAGCAGCGGCATCGGCCAGCGTCACCGATGAACCGAGAGCCGATTCGATGCTTGTGCCAAGATTGAAGGGCGTGGTCTCGGAGAGGGTGAGCCGGTAAGGCTTGTGGTCGACCATGAGGAGTTCTGATTTCGGGTAAGTCAGTGCACTACGCTTCATCCAAGTCAGGTTGCCTGCGGTGGTCGTGGTGTAGACCTTGGTCATGAGGTTGCCGTTGAGTTCGTAAATCACCGTCGGACTGCCCACGGCTACATACACCAGCGGCGTTTTCCCGTCGCGGGCGATGGTGAAGTCGATGGCGCGCGGGTCGGATCCGAAATCGATACCTGGATTGTTGCGTTCCAATACATCGAGGGTGAAGCTCTTCTTCGAGGTGGGCTCAGGCAGATAGGAGACGATGGTCTTCCCTGCGTTGAGGGCCAGGATATAAAGGCCGCCGACATAAGAATATTGTACGTCAAGGGCAAACTCGTAGTATTGGATGTCGTCGCCATTGCTAATTTTCAGTCGACAGGGATAGTTGCCAAATTCGGAGCAGATGTAATCGAGTTGCGGGTCGGTAGAAACCACTTTATAATTCACCTCCCATTCATACTTTATATTTTTCTGGGCATTGGTCTGCACCACCTGCGGCGCGATCTTGAGAGTGTCCCATCGGTCAAGGGTGTAGGTGGTTGCCAACGGCTGCGAGAGCGATAGCTTGGACGACGTTCCCGAGGGAGCGGTGGAGTCGTCGGTGATGCACGATTGTGCAACAAACGCCATTGCGGCGAGTACGAATATATATCTTGCTTTCATTTCTTTTTGAGTTAAATAAATAAGGATTCGAAAGAGAAGTGATGAAGTGAAGGGGATGAAAGGAGCAAAGACAATTCCTTATATGTTTGGGTCCTGACCTTATGTATCGATATTTCTAAAACTTTTGTCTTTATTCTTTTTCACTCCCTCTCACACCTTCACTCCTTCAAAACTACAATTCGTCCGGATGAGCGGCGAAATAGGCCACCACCTCTTGCACATGCATATAGAGATAGCCTTGCGCCGTTGTGTCTGTTCCGGTGAGAATCTTTCGGATTTTGTCTTCATCGCTATCATAATAAGACAGCAACTTGCGATATTTGTTCTTGGTGAAAGGTCCCAATCCCCAGTAGGTTTCCATTATCTCCCAGAAGTCGGGCTTCATAAGGATATTGTCGAATGTCACTGTCACCTTATTGCTCTCGGCAAAGCGTACACCGAGATCGTTGCTGGGAACCAGTCGCAACACAACGCGAATAGAATCGTATTTCGTTTCCGATAGTCCGGCGCGCAACAACTGTATCGGCACATAAGCTCTCTTCTCATTGGCAGGGATGTTGAACGAGGTGGCAGAAAGCACATAGTGTACACCACTCTTCGCCGTGCTCGCCGCATCTACCGACACGTTGAACGTCTGTTCTCGGTCGAGCATCCTCCCGGCCAATTGAACGGGAATATAAACCGTATGCGTAAGCGTATCGACAGGCTTCACACCAAAGGAATAGTTAATGAGCGTGTCCGAAGCATTGGCATAATAGAAATACACCTGATTGGGCGAATCGTAATAGCCGTCTTTACTATATTCGCCATCGTAATCGATATTGCTACATGCCGCCAAACCCATCAGGGCCGTGCAGGCCAGCAACGTATGTCTGAATGTTGTTCTCATAATGATTGTCTATTTCTTACAGTAGGGAAAATCACTTATTGCCATATTCGTTCTCACGTTCAGGCCAAGGCAGTATGAAAATGGCGGACGAGGGTTGGAAGGTCGTGATTCCGCGATAGTCGGTAAAGCTTCGGTTATATCGTTTTAAAGCATAAAACACCTGTCCCTCTCCCGGCATCTCGCGCATTCGTTCACGTAGCATCTCGCGTTCGAACAAATCGCGAGTAGCCACCTTCGCATCAGCAACAGGATCGAGACCACGACTGGCCCGCACAACGTCCATCAATCGTTTCGCCTCAGTCTTATTGTTATCGTAGGTGCATTCGCTTAAGATGTAATACATCTCGGGCAAACGAATCAGTGTAAGGCCCTGCAACGGATTACTCGTCACCTGAGCCTCGTTCTCAAGCAGACGTATAAACGAGTAAGTTTTGTTTCCATCGGCCGCGGTGTTCTGCCGATAATAACCCGTATAGCGCAGATCAGAACTGGAGGCAGTGAACGCGCTTGTCTCATACAAGTCTTCTGCATCGCGTCGACCCTCCATAAAGTTGCCGCGTGCTGTCGAGACAGGCAGGAACGTCGAGGCAATAGAGCTCGAAAGGGTCGTATTATACAGGCCGAAAATCAGTTCGTTCTTTGCAGGGAAACGTTTTACGTTCTCCATTGTCGTAAGTTTCTTCAATGTGAAAACACCTGTCGCGGCTATCACCTTGCGTGCATACTGCGCCGCATGCGCCGTGTCGCCCATTGCATAATATACGCGGGCCTTCGTTGCGGCCACGGCATATTTATTGAAAAACACCGCTCGCCCCGAGAGATAATCGCTCGTCGGAGTCGTCTCGACATTCACCACACTATCGTTTTCCAACAATTTCTCCGCTTCATCGAGGTCGGCGAGTATGAGTTGGAATGTTTCGTGCAATGTCTTCAGCGGTTTATTATTCAGGTCGAACTCCTTTGCATAAGGAATACCGCGTGTCGTTGCCGTACTGCGCGTATAGTCTTCGGCAAAAAGCCGAGCCACGTCGAAGTGCAGAAAGGCACGCAATCCCAAACATTCGCCTTTTATGATGCTCAGTTCTTTGTGGTTGAACTGAGGCGAAGCCACATTCTTTAATACGTTGTTGACATACGAAATGGTTTGATATTGCGTTGCCCAGATGTTGTCGATCATAGAACGCACGCCAGATTGCGTGTATTTATATTGGGTTACATTATAACTCAGATCGCTCGAATTGTCGTAACCGAACATCTGCCCAATCTGGTCGAGAAAGCCATAACTCATGTTTCCGCCATAGAGATTGGCTGTTGCCATATTACCATAAATGCCATACATCGCATTGTGATACCCTCGAATAGAGCTAAACTGTTCGTCTTCATCCACCTGTCCAGCCGGATGAACATTCAAGAAGTCACTACACGATGTAGCTACGACCATGATGCACAGACACAGTGACAAGAGGACGATATGGATTATTCTTTTCTTCATAACTTGTTCTTTTTTTATAATTCCTAAAATCCCAGTCTCACAGAGAACTCCACGCTGCGTTCATAGGGATAAGACAGTCCGCGTTCGCGCTTCACCGACGAGAGATAGAACAAGTCGTTGGCAAGCAATTCCAAGTGCAGACGTTTCAAACCGTATTTTCTTACGACCTCGAGAGGCACCTCATAGGCCAGTGTCAAACTGCCCAAGGTGAGATAATTGTTGGTCTCAACAAAGCGTGAGGTTTGCATCGGCACGCTCTCGTCGCTGATGCGTTTGTATTTTGCAGCGTTGCCCACCTCTTTCCATCTGTTGTTGAACACGCGTTCGTCGGCGTTGTATCGGGGATTCGAGCCCTCCACCTTCGATGCCAGCGTCTGATTGTACACTGCTCCGCCGAAAGAATAGCGGAAAGATGCACCCAAGGAGAACTGTTTGTACGTGAGATAGGAGCTGAGCGACCCCGTACCGAAGGGTGTCATGTCTCCAAACACCACCTTATCGTTCGCATCATAAACGTAAGTATAGCTACCATCACGTTTGATGTAGATCTCATTACCTGTCATCGGGTCGATTCCTGCCGACGGAACCACCTTCAAAGCTGTGAGCGACTGTCCTTCCTCATAAACGGGAAGTGGAGCCAGACCGCCCTCTTTCTGATTCTTTTCGTTCCGTTCGCGCAGAGCGTTACTGATTTTCTTGATCTTATTTTTATTGTAGGCATAGTTCAAACTCAGCGACCATTGCCAGTCTTTGTTTCTGATAGGGATCACGCGTGTTTGAAATTCGAAGCCCCGATTCTCTATCTCGCCCACGTTCTCAAGCGAGGTTGTCACGCCTACCGATGGTGCTTTCGTGATGTCGAGCAGCAAATTATCGGTGTTCTTTACATAGAAATCTGCCGAGAAATCCCATCTACCTTTAAACATAGTGAGGTCCAATCCAAGGTTGGTGCTCAAAGTTCGTTCCCACTTCAGGTTGGTATTGCCGATGCCCATCGGCACGGCTCCGATACCTTTTACATAATTGTAACCATTGTTATAGGTGTACATCGTCAGAGCCTGATAGGGTTCGAAAGAGATGTTACCCAAGTAACCCACGCTGGCTCTGAGCTTCAGCAGTTGAAGAGGCAGACTTTTCATCCACTTCTCGTTGTGTAGATTCCATCCTGCCCCCACACTCCAAAAGGGTGCAAAGCGGGTGTTCTTACCGAATTTCGACGACCCTTCGTATCGATAAATCAAGTCGAGAAAATATCGATTATCCCAAATCGTGTTGGCATTCACAAAGAATCCCACCCCATTATATTTGGTATCCGTTCCCGTAGGTTTGCCCGTGGCATACGAACCGGCCAGCGACGGATGGGCAATATTGTCTGTATAATAACCGATAGAGGTATAAGTGCCGCCGTCCACCGAGGTAGACTCGATGCTCGAGCCAGCCATTGCCGTAAGGAAGAGCTTCTTAGCCAAATAGCTATTATAAGAAACCATCAGCTTACCCTGATAGGTAGTAGTCTTTGTAAAGCCCTCTTTGAGTTGTCCGCGGCGCGAAACGTCGGCCACATCCCGGAGTTGCTGTGCGGAGAAGGGAGAGGTAAACACGCGTGTGTCGTATTTACTCTTCTGAATTGAGAAGTCACCATCGATGCGAAACTTCTCTCCCAGCCACAATTGCAGGGTGGTGGTATTGAGAAAGTCGAAATTATCGCCTTTATTAAAACTGCCCAGCGACGCCTCGTACAGAGGGTTAGACAAGTGATAGTTGAGCGTTGGCACCAGTGCGCCAGTCTCGTCATAGGGATTTTCATAAGGATTCTGTTTCACCCACTCTGAAAAGTCGCCGTAAGGAGAAGCTGTTGAATGCACCGAAGAAACGGTGGAAGTGTTAGAAACGAAGATTTTGCCCGAGAGATTGTACGAAAGCTTGAAGTTAGTCGACAAACGCTCGCGGCTCGAGCCCTTCATCACACCTCCATCATTGCCATAACGCACGCCCAGGTTATAGCGTGTGCGCTCATCTCCGCCGTCGATGCTGAGGCTATGCTGCTGAGAAACGGCGTTGCGGAGCGGCTTTGAAATCCAATCGGTGTTCACTCCGTCTTGAATTTGCCGGAACAAGCGGGCGTATTTCTTATCCAACTGGTATTGTTCACTCATGTCTGTAGAAGAGTATAGCCCTGCCAGTCGTTCGTATTCCAACTTCTGCGATGCATTTAACAGGTTGTAGTCGCTTAGGTCGGGTGTGGAGAGGCGCACCGTTCCGCTGTAGTTCGCTTTCAGTTTACCGCCCGTCAACGCCTTTGTCGTAATAACGATCACACCGGCCGAGGCCTTTGCGCCATACAACGCCGAGGCCGAAGCATCCTTCAGCACCGTAACGCTCTCGATATCGTTCATATCCATGTCGTAGACATAGTCTACCTTCACCTGCGAACCATCCACAACAAACACCGGCATGTTAGCCTGTCCACTGAAAGTGGCCCGTCCGCGAATGTTGATATCTGCCATTGCATTGGGGTCCGAGCCAGAAACGTTGTTCTCAAGGATGTTCATTCCCGGAACGAACGTGGCCAAACTCTTCAGCACATTCTTGGTTCCTACCGACAGTAGCTCGTCTTTCTTAATCGACACCTGCGCACCGGTAAAACTGTTTTTGTTTTTTGTGCCGTAGCCGGTCACCACAACCTCGCCTAAAACGTCGGCATCGTCGTGCATAACGAAGTTGCCTGCCGTACCGTTTTTTACCGTTTTTTCCAGTGTTTTATAGGCAATGTAGTTGAAAGTGAGGCGCACTTCCTTCTGATTGGTTTCGATTTCGTATCGTCCGTCCAGATCGGTGATGTAGCCACCATCAAATCCCTGCATGCGGATGGTTACGCCCGGCAGTGGCAACCCTTCGGCATCGGTAATCTGTCCGTAAACGCCTTTGCGGCGTTGGTTCAAACTTTTGCGCGTCACCTTCACGCTATTGTCCGTGATGACATAGGCGCACGAGACCTGATTGAGCACCTGTCCCAGCACGGCTCGCACCGGTTGGTTGGCTGCATCTATCGTTACACGGTCTGCCTGCTCCAATAGGTCTGCTTCATAAACAAACTGAAGACCTGTCTGCTTTGAAACCTCGTCGAAGAACGACTTCAGTGTGCCCTGCTTCATCATCACCGTCACCGTCATGTTGTCTACATCCTGTGCCAGCACATGCGAGCAGAACGAACCACACCACAGGATGTTCAACAACAGGAACACTCCTACACGTTTGATGAAATTTCTCTTCTGCATATCCATTATTTTAAATTTTGTTCACTTGTTTCTCTATTTCTCTACTCTTATTAGCGGTTGACGAACATCGGCAGGCTTATCTCCGAATGCCAACAATCTATCGATAAAAATACCTCAATGAGATGAAAACGGGAATAATGTTGCAAATATACGCAATTTTATAACAAAAATCAAACAAATCAGAGCTGATGATATGAGATTTAAAGAAATAAAGCTAAAAGAGACAACGGAATGCTACAAAAATCTTTCCTGCCTGCCGTTGTTCTGCATTAACAGCCGAAAGATTTATATCTTTATTTTCTTTAAAAGTGTTCCATCAGTACGGTAGACGCAGATCAAGCCGTCTTCGTAGGTGGCGAAAGTGGGGGGATTGCCGCCTTTGGGAAAGGTGATAGACCCCAAATTGCACACCACCGGGCCTGTGCCTTGTGAGAGTTCCCACAAATGGGTATGTCCGTAGAAGATGGCATCGAAGCGGCCGGGCGGCATTTTCTCCTTATTATATAGATGTCCGTGGGTGAGAAGTAGGCGTTTACCGTTGTCTACTACTAAGAGATAGTCGGCCATGATGGGAAATTGCAACAACATTTGGTCTACCTCTGCATCGCAGTTGCCACGCACGGCCACAATGTCGGCGGCCATCTCGTTGAGCCGTTGGACGATGCCCTTTGGGTCGAGCCCCTCGGGCAGACCGTTACGTGGCCCGTAATTCAAGATGTCGCCCAAGATACAAAGCAAGTCGCAGTGTTGCTCTTGATAAAAAGCCAAAGCCCGTTCCAGGCAAGGAAGCGAACCGTGAATGTCGGAAATAAGTAGATATTTCATTTTTTTCTTTTCTTTGTGGTTGGGAGTTGCCTGGCGGTACACCATATGCTGTATGCCGCAAAGATATAAAAAAAGTAGAAAGGTTGTATCGTTGAGAAGTCATTATTTGAAAAATCGAGAGGCTGCATCTCTCAAAAGAGGAAGGAAAGAAAGGAAGTCGTAAAAGGAGTAAGGAGAAAAGGAATAAGTAGTAAGGAAGGAAGTAGTAAAAGGAGTAAGGAGAAAGGGAATAAGGAGTAAAGAGAGAAGGAATAGAGATTAAGGAGGGAAAGAATAAGGAGTAAGGAAAGAAGGGATAAGGAATAAGGAGGGAAGACATAAGGAGGATGGGGAGAAGGAGAGGACTTGTGCGTAGGTTTGACTAACAAACAACCCCAACGAGGTTGGTCCGTTGGTAGAGCAGGGTTGGCGAGTGAAACGAGCCTACCCTGTCTACGACGTGAAAAAAGAAAACAAGGCCGTAGGTCTTGGTCTCTCCCCTATAGCATAGTGATTGCCACATTGACAACTTATTCAGAACAGATGCCAAACACCCCTCGTGCTAACAACCGCGTAGCGGTTGGTCTGTTGGTAGAGCAGGGTTGGCGAGTGAAACGAGCCTACCCTGTCTACGACGTGAAAAAAGAAAACAAGGCCGTAGGTCTTGGTCTCTCCCCTACCGCATAGTGATTGCCACATTGACAACTTATTCAGAACAGATGCCAAACACCCCTCGTGCTAACAACCGCGTAGCGGTTGGTCTGTTGGTAGAGCAGGGTTGGCGAGTGAAACGAGCCTACCCTGTCTACGGCGTGCAAAGAGAAAACAAGGCCGTAGGTCTTGGTCTGTTTGATTCCCTTAAGTGAGGCGGGTCGGGGAGAAGTTTTGATCTCCTGAGTTAAAGGACTTTTTTATGAAAACAGACCAACCCCGTTGGGGTTGTTATGGGTGGATGCCGCTTAAACAGGGTAGGCTCGTTTCACTCGCCAACCCTGCTCTACCAACGGACCAACCCTTACAGGGTTGTTTGTGCAAGAGTAGTTAAGAATAATCCCGAGCAGACCAGGCAACAGACCAACCTCGTTGGGGTTGTTTGTTAGTTAAACCTACGCACAATTCCTCTCCTTGCTACGCACAATTCCTCCCCTTATTACTCACTCCTTCCCTCCTTACCCCTCACTCCTTATGCCTTCCCTCCTTATTCCTTATGCCTTCTCCTCTCACTCCTCTTCCTTCGTATACGCTTTCATATCTTTCTGAAAATCAGATGTTTATAAAGCGATTTCCAAAAGCTAAGAAAACAGGATGCAAAAGCTAAGAAAACGATGCGTAAAAGCTAAGAAAATGGAGTGCAAAAGCTAAGAGATAGAGGAGGAAAGAGCGAAAGAAAGCATTGCCCATTGAGAATTGTTCATTGTCAATGAAGCGAATAGAGACTCAATGAAAGAGAATTAATCCTTGGCAATGAAGCGAATAGAGGTTCAATAAAAGAGAACTAATCCTTGACAAGGAAGCGAATAGAGGCTCAATAAAAGAGAACTAATCCTTGACAATAAAGAGCATAATGGCTCAATAAAAGAGAACTAATCCTTGGCAATGAAGCAAATGGAGACTCCATGAAAGAGAACCGATCATTGTCGATGATCAGTTCTCAATCGTCAATTGTCCCAACACGCGTTGTGCGTTTTCGGTGGTTTGCCGGGCTATTTCCTCTATTGAAATACCGTAAACATCGGCCATTTTCTGGACGACATACACCAAAAAAGCACTCTCATTGCGTTTTCCGCGCATAGGAACGGGGGCCATATACGGGCCGTCGGTTTCGAGAACGATGCGCGAAAGCGGCACGTGGGGCAACACTTCGGGCAGGTGCGACTTTTTAAAGGTGAGCACTCCGCCGATGCCTAACACAAAATTGTCGAACTGAAGAAAGGCTTCGGCCTCCTTTTCGTTGCCCGTAAAACAATGAAAAACACCGCCGGGAAGGTCTTTTTCATACTGTTTGAGGATGTGCACCATCTCGTTTTGTCCCTTGCGACAGTGGATCATCAGGGGCAACCGGTGCTCTATCGACCAGCCTACTTGCTCTTCGAAGGCGACCAATTGCTCGCGTTCGAAATCCCTACTCCAATAAAAATCCAGCCCAACTTCACCTACGGCGATGAAAGGATGTGGCCCCAGGAGGTGCCGTTTCATGGTGGCGAGCACCTCTTGGAAGTCTGCTTTCACCTCTTCGGGGTGCAGTCCGAGCATGGGATAGGCATAAGAAGGGTAGCAGCGGGCAATCTCTTGTGCGGCAATGGCCGATTTTTCGTCAATGGCCGGGATAAAGATCCGCGTCACACCGGCGGCCTGTGCCCGCGAAATCACTTGCGGGAGGTCTTCGCGATAGTCGTCGGCATCAAGATGAATATGCGTATCGATGATGTTCATGAGTAGCGAAGGTTGAGAGGATTCAATACTTACGGTTCATCATTCTGGCGGCATAGGCCATGAGTTCCGTCTTCCGTTCGGGTGCAACCGATACGGCATCGAGATATTTCTGACTGCATTCAAAATAGTGGGCAATCTTCTCTTCGGCCATCTTGTCTATACCTATTATATTATATAGATGGGTGACGGCGGCCACTTTCTCGGCAGGATCGAACGTTTTCAGCTCTATCCAGTGGGCGAGTTCGGCTCGTTGCGCCTCGTCGGCTCTATTGAAAGCGTTGATAAGCATGTAGGTTTTTTTATTGCAGACAATGTCTCCGCCAATAGATTTGCCAAACAATCGACTGTCACCATAGACGTCGAGGAAATCGTCTTGAAGCTGAAACGCCAGTCCGATTTGCTCTCCAAACTTATAAAGAAGATCGGCATCGGCAGGCGAAGCGTCGGCCAACAAAGCCCCCATCTTCAGTGCACAGGCCAGCAAGACACTGGTTTTGAGGCGGATCATCTCGATGTATTCTTCCTCGGTCACGTCGTTTCGGTGTTCGAAATCCATGTCATACTGTTGCCCTTCGCCAATCTCAAGAGCCGTTTCGGTGAAGAGCTGCATCACGGCAGGCAGCTTTTCGACAGGACATTGGGCCACATAACGATAGGCCAGGACGAGCATCGAGTCGCCCGAAAGGATGGCTGTGTTGGCATTCCAGCGTTTGTGTACGGTGGGTTGACCCCTTCTCAAATCGGCATGATCCATCAAATCGTCGTGCAGAAGGGTGTAGTTGTGATACGTTTCCAGTCCGCAGGCCGGAGCAAGAATGCGCTCCGGATCGTCTTGAAACAAGTTGTAGCCCAGCAACATCAATGTGGGTCGAATGCGTTTACCGCCGATAGAAAGCACGTAGCGGATGGGTTCGTAGAGCGAAACGGGCTTGCGGTTGTAGGGCAAGCTGTCGATGTAGGCATTGATGAGGGAGAGAATTTGGTCGGCTGAGCGCATATCGATTTGTTTTTAGAGTTTAAACACAATGGGAATGGCAAAGAGGGTGCGACAGGGTTTGCCATTGTCTATTCCGGGTTTCCACTTCGGCATGAGGCTCACCACACGCAGAGCCTCGGCGTCGAGCAGAGGGTTCACCGCCTTGGCCACCCTTGTTTCGGTAATGCTTCCATCCTTATTGACGATGAAAGAGACGACAACCTTGCCCTGAATGCCCTGTTGTTGAGCAGCAGGAGGATATTTCAGGGTGCGTTGCAACCACTTCATGAAGGCTACAATTCCACCGGGATACTCCGGCAATTGCTGCACAATGCGAAAGTCTTTGGGCTGATTGTCGTCGCCGGGTGTGGGCGGCGGGATGGGCGGAACAGGCAAGTCGGTTTTTGTTTCAGGGGTTCCGTTACCCTCATTCTGCTCGTCGGTGTTCTGATTCACCTGGTCGGGTAGGTCTACAGTGGTTTCAACCGCTTTTATTTGACTGGTAATGGCGGGAGAAGCAGTGGGGTGAGCGGCGGCAATCATGTCGTTTTTCTCGATGTCGGGCAGCACTTCCATGTCCTCGAAAAGATCTTCAGGAGGATCGTCTTCTTCTGAAAAGGCGGGCGGACGGTTGTTGTATTCCAATCCTACAAAGAGTAACGAAAGTACAAGAATCAAACCAAGCAAATAGTTTGTTATTCGCCTGTTCTCCAAATTTGCCTTATTTGACTTCTTGATTTCCAACCTGTCGACTATTGAGATACGAAAGTTTGCCGTTTCATGTGAGATGAAAGCCAAATCAAGCACAAATTTAATAGAGATCTTGGAAAAAGATGTAACTTTGTGGATAAATATAAAAGAATTTGATGAAAAAAGCATTCTTTGTCTTTCTGTTTGCCCTTTGTGCAGCCACATCAAGGGCGCAGGAAAGCCAAAACGTATATAACTTTCTGCGATTGCCCGTGAGTGCGCACGCTGCGGCTTTGGGAGGAGACAACATTTCGCTGGTGGAAGACGACGAAACGCTGATTTTCCACAATCCGGCTCTGCTCTCTACCGTGAGCGACAAGACACTCAACCTGAATTATATGAATTATATGTCGGGGGTCAACACGGCGAGTGCGGCCTTCAACAGGGTGTACCGGGAGCGCACGTCGTTTGCCCTTTCGGCGCAATACGTCGACTACGGGAAGATGAAAGAGGTAGATGCGAATAATGTTCAGACGGGCGAATTCAGTGCGAAAGACATCGCACTGACGGGCTATCTCTCCTATCTACTCACCGACAAACTGGCGGGTGGCATCGCGGCAAGGTTCATCACGTCGTACATCGGGCATCAACATTCCATCGCAATGGGGGTAGACCTGGGACTGAACTACGACGATGAAGACCGGGAATGGTCGGTTTCGCTGGTGGCAAAGAACCTCGGTGGACAACTCAAAGCCTACAACGAACAATATGAACGATTGCCGGTGGACGTGCAATTGGGTATGAGCAAACGCGTGAAACACACGCCGTTCCGGCTGTCGGCTACGCTCGTCGACCTCCATCATTGGAACTATGCTCTGCTGCGACATCTCGTTGCCGGTTGCGATGTTCTGCTTTCGCAAACGATATGGGTGGGCGTGGGTTACAATTTCCGCCGGGCACACGAGATGAAAGTAGGCAATGGCGTGAACAACAGCAGCAGAGGGGCGGGCCTTTCATTAGGAGCGGGTTTGAATTTGGAGCGTTTCAAACTCCAATTGGCCTACGGGAAATATCATGTTTCCAGTTCGTCGCTCGTGGTGAATCTGGCCTATACGCTATGATATCGTTACATTTTAAAGTCAAGCACATGAAGAAAATCATCATCGCCATCGACGGATTCTCGTCTTGCGGCAAAAGCACCATGGCCAAAGAGTTGGCTAAGGAAATCGGATATATCTATGTAGACACGGGTGCCATGTATCGTTCGGTAACGCTGTTTGCCTTGCGGGCCGGATTGTTTGACGCCGATGGGAACATCCAACGAGAAGAACTGCGAGATAGGATGCATGAAATCGACATCTCTTTCCGGCTTAACCCCGACACGAAACGCCCCGAAACTTTTCTCAACGGCGAAAATGTGGAACGGGAGATACGGTCGATGGAAGTGTCGGAGCGGGTGAGTCCGATTGCCGCGGTCGACTTTGTGCGGGCTGCTTTAGTGGCTCAACAACAGCGAATGGGTCGTGAAAAGGGACTCGTCATGGACGGACGCGACATCGGAACGGTGGTGTTCCCACAGGCTGAACTCAAGATTTTTGTCACTGCCACGGCCGAAGTGCGCGCCCAGCGACGTTTCGACGAACTACAGGAGAAGGGTATGCCGGCCTGCTACGACGAGATTCTAAGAAACGTACAGGAACGAGACTACATCGATAGTCACCGCGAAGTGAGTCCGCTTCGCAAGGCTGCCGATGCCATCGAGCTCGACAATAGTCATCTCACCCTGGCCCAACAACAAGAATGGCTCAGACAACGCTACCTTGAAGCAGTGGGCAGCGTGTAGACAAAAAAGATAAAAACGCAGTAATGATCAAACAGAACAAAAAATAAGAACAAACCTGCGACTTTGTGCAAAACGTATCACAAAAAGCATTAATTATCGATGTGCCTCACATCTTTTCGTACAAGAAAATTTGTTCTTTCTGTTTTTCTTCTCTATCTTTGCACGCAGACATTCCCCATTGCTGTGGGATATGGAAAGAAAAACTGGTAGTGTTATATAAATAAGGAATTGTAAGATCCTAATTGTCAGTAAAAATAGATTATAAATTTTGAGTTAATTACTGTTTTTGGAGGAGATTCTTCGTGATGAAGGGGCTCCTTTTTTGTACCCTATTTGGCAGAACGAAAAGATTATGTTGCCTTTGCCGTCGTGAAATTAGACCGTTAGTTTTTCCCCTCTTATTAAGAAGGCGGAACCTACATGGGTTGCGCCTTTCACATGAATATAGGATGTTACTGAGTCGCTCAGTAACGCCGCGGAGACAAAAATGATGAAATTGAGCCGCTCAGTAACGCCACGGAGGCAAAAATGATGAAATTGAGCCGCTCAGTAACGCCGCGGAGACGAAAATGATGAAATTGAGTCGCTCAGTAACGCCGCGGAGACAAAAATGATGAAATTGAGTCGCTCAGTAACGCCGCGGAGACAAAAATGATGTTACTGAACTGTTCAAAACCACCGCGGAGGCAAAAATGGTGCTACTGAACTGTTCAAAACCATCAGGGAGACCAAAATGGTGCTACTGAACTGTTCAAAACCATCAGGGAGACAAAAATGGTGCTACTGAACTGTTCAAAACCGCCAGGGAGGCAAAAATGGTGCTACTGAACTGTTCAGTAACGCCAGGGAGACAAAAACGGTGCTACTGAACTGTTCAGTAGCACCGTTATTCAAATTTCAGTCCACGCCCGAAAACGGGAAGCCGCACTAAAGAAGACGGGCCATGTATTGGGCGCACATTTCGGCACATCGCTCACCATCGATTCCGGCCGAGACGATGCCGCCGGCATATCCGGCTCCTTCGCCACAGGGGAAGAGCCCTTCGAGAGTGGTGTGCTGGAGCGTGTCGCGATGGCGGGTGATTCGCACCGGCGAGGATGTGCGGCTCTCTGTGGCAATCAGTACGGCCTCGTTGGTGAGGAAGCCGTGGCTCGTTTTTCCGAACCGGCGAAAGCCGTCTTGCAAACGCCGAACGATGCCGCCGGGCATCCAGAAGTGCAGCGGACTGGAAATCAGTCCCGGACTGTAGCTGCTCTTGGGCAGATCGTAGCTGAGGCGGTTGTTCACAAAGTCGGCCATGCGTTGCGCCGGAGCCGTTTGCCGGCGGTTGCCTTGCAGCCAGCAGTTGCGTTCGATCTCTTCTTGATAGTGCATCACGCGGAGCACATCATCGCCTTCGATGTCTTCGGGCCTCACCTCAACCACCATGCCGCTGTTCGACCATTTAGATCCCCGATTGCTGGGACTCATGCCGTTGACGACAATCTGTTGTCTCTCGGTAGCGGCGGGGATGACGAATCCGCCGGGGCACATGCAGAAGGAGTAGACGCCCCGTCCCTCGGATTGGGCTACGAAACTGTATTCTGCCGCCGGCAGATACCGCCCCCGTCCGTGCGGGTTGTGATACTGGATGCGGTCGATGAGCTCTGCCGGGTGTTCCAAGCGCACGCCGATGGCCAGGGCTTTGGCTTCGATTTCGATCTTTGCCTGCGCCAGATAGCTGTACACATCCCGGGCACTATGGCCGGTGGCGAGAATGACGGGGCCGCGGAAGATGCGCTCGGCGCCTGTCTCGACATCAATGGCTTGTATGCCGACGACCCTTCCGGCCTCAAGGATGAGCGAGGTCATCTTGGTACGGAAGTGCACCTCTCCGCCACTCTGAAGGAGGGTGTGGCGCATGGCCTCGATCACTTTCGGCAGTTTATCGGTGCCGATGTGCGGATGGGCGTCGGCAAGAATCGAGGTCGAGGCACCGTGCTGACAGAAGACGTTGAGGATTTTCTCCACGCTCCCCCGCTTCTTGCTGCGGGTGTAGAGTTTGCCATCCGAGTAGGCTCCGGCTCCCCCCTCGCCAAAACAGTAGTTGCTCTCAGGGTCAACGCGCTGTTCTCGGGTGATGAGCGAGAGGTCGCGGTGTCGCTCCTGCACGCATTTGCCTCGCTCGATGACGATGGGGCGCAGGCCCAGTTCTACGAGCTTGAGAGCGGCGAATAGTCCGCCGGGACCTGCCCCGACGACAATCGCCTGCGGCCGATCCGCTACCTGCGGATAGTGCACCGGTAGAAACTCGGGGTCGACGGGCATCTCGTTGACAAACACCCGCACAGAGAGATTGACGTAGACCGTGCGCTGGCGAGCGTCGATGCTGCGCCTCAGGATGCGCACCTGATGGATCGTGCGCACATCCAACCCCTTGTCGCGGGCAATAAAATCTCGTAAAGACTCTTCGTTGGCTGCCTGCTGGGGCAGAACTCTCAACTGATATTCGTAGATCATTCTGTTGGGATTATAACATTGAACAAAACTCAGGTTGCAGATAACAACTCGTCAGTATTTAGGTGCAAAAATAAGCATTTGCCAGCGTTATCTGTTGGCATTATCGGCCTTTCTTCATATTTTTGCAGCGAAGTTTTGTTTTCCCCCCGTCCGTTTCGGGGCAACATAATATTAAATACACCCAAAGGAATGAAAGTATTAAAATTTGGCGGAACATCTGTAGGTTCCGTAAAAAGCATTCTATGCTTAAAAAGAATCGTAGAAAACGAGGCCAAACGCCAACCCGTGATTGTCGTGGTGAGTGCACTGGGCGGCATTACCGATCAACTGCTCGCCACATCGCGTCTGGCCGTAGAGGGAAACGAGGGATGGAAGGCGGCATTCGACGAAATGATCACCCGTCACCATCAGATGATAGATACCATCATCACCGATACGACGGCCCGCGAACAACTTTTTCAAACCGTAGACGCTCTCTTCGATCAGCTGCGTAGCATCTATTTCGGCGTCTATCTCATACACGACCTGAGTGGAAAAACACAAGACGCCATCGTAAGCTATGGCGAACGGCTCAGCTCCAACATCGTTGCTACCCTGATTAGAGGGGCCAAATGGATGGACGCAAGAGATTTTATCAAGACCCAACGCAAAAACCATCAACACGTTCTGGATAGCGAACTCACCAACAAATTGGTTGAAGACGCTTTCGATCCGTTGCCGCGCATCTCGCTCGTGCCGGGCTTCATCAGCAGAGACGAGGATACCGACGAGACAACCAACCTGGGGCGAGGCGGGTCAGATTATACGGCGGCCATTCTGGCTGCAGCTCTGGATGCCGAGGTGCTGGAGATTTGGACCGACGTAGACGGATTCATGACCGCCGACCCACGCATCATCAAAACGGCTTATACCATTAACGAACTCAGCTACATCGAGGCCATGGAGCTTTGCAACTTCGGTGCCAAGGTGATTTATCCGCCCACCATCTATCCGGTGTGCGTAAAAAACATTCCCATCAAGGTGAAAAACACCTTTCACCCCGACAGAGCGGGCACGATCATCAAACAAAAGGCGGCCGAAAGCGATAAACCCATACGCGGCATCTCCAGCATCGGCGGTACGGCTCTCATCACCGTTACCGGACTGTCGATGGTGGGCGTCATTGGCGTGAACCGTCGCATCTTCACCGCCTTGGCCAACAACGGCATCTCTGTGTTTCTTGTGAGTCAGGCCTCTTCGGAGAATTCAACTTCTATCGGCGTACGCGAAGAGGATGTAGAGGCGGCCGTTGCTGTGCTCGACAGCGAATTCTCAAAAGAGATAGAAACCGGTGCGATGTTCCCGATGCATGCCGAAAGCGGACTGGCTACCGTAGCCATCGTTGGCGAAAATATGAAGCATACGCCGGGAATCGCCGGGAAACTCTTCGGGGTTCTGGGGCGGTCGGGCATCAGTGTGATAGCCTGCGCACAGGGAGCGTCGGAAACCAATATATCATTTGTGGTAGATGCGCAGTATCTGAGGAAATCACTGAACGTGATTCACGATTCTTTCTTCCTCTCCGAATATAAGGAGCTCAACCTCTTTGTCTGCGGAATCGGTACCGTGGGCGGAAAGTTACTCGAACAGATCAAAACTCAAGCCGAGGAGCTGCGCGAGCATTCGCGACTGAAACTGCGAGTGGTAGGCATCGCCAGTTCGAAAAATATGCTTTTCGATCGCAATGGCATCAACCTCGACACCTATCCCGAGGAATTGAAAAAGGCCGACAAGTGTACACCGGATAGTTTGCGAAGGGAAATCATCGAAATGAATATCTTCAATAGCGTCTTCGTAGACTGCACAGCCAGCAAAGAGATTTCAGAGCTCTACCAATCCTTCCTCGACCATAATATCAGCATTGTCACTGCCAATAAGATTGCCGCCTCGTCGGCCTACGAAAAGTACGAACAACTGAAACAAACGGCTCTGGCGCGTGGTATCAAGTTTAAATATGAAACAAACGTAGGAGCCGGCTTACCCATCATCGGCACCATCAACGACCTGCGCAACTCAGGCGATCACATTCTCAAGATAGAAGCCGTATTGAGCGGTACGCTCAACTTCATCTTCAACGAGCTTTCGGCCACTGTCCCTTTCTCCGAAACGGTGCGAAAGGCCAAGATCGAAGGTTACAGCGAACCCGATCCACGAATCGACCTCAGTGGGACGGATGTGGTGAGAAAACTGGTGATTCTCACACGAGAAGCCGGCTATCGGGCAGAACAGGAGGAGGTGGAGAAGCAACTCTTCGTTCCCGACAGTTATTTCAAAGGAACGCAGGAAGAATTTTGGGCGCGCCTCCCACTTCTCGATGCCGAATTCGAAGCTAAACGCAAAAAACTGGAGGAAGAAAGTAAGCGATGGCGATTTGTTGCCACCATGAACCACGGGCAAATGGTCGTTGCCTTGAAAGCCGTTGGCAAAAATCATCCGTTCTACAACCTCGAAGGCTCGAACAATATCGTGCTACTCACCACCGAACGCTATCGGGAATATCCCATGCAGATACAAGGTTATGGAGCGGGAGCCAGCGTAACAGCCGCCGGAGTGTTCGCCAATATTATGAGCATTGCCAATATTTAAAGAAAAGAAAAATGAAACATCTCATCATCTTAGGCGACGGAATGGCAGACCATTCGGTGGAACGGCTCGGCGGGAAAACGTTGTTGCAATATGCCCACACGCCTTACATGGATGTATTGGCAAGAGAGGGTCGAACAGGGATGCTGCAAACCATTCCCCGTGGATTTGCACCGGGATCGGAGGTGGCCAACACAGCCATTCTGGGCTACGATCTGAACAAAGTGTACGAGGGTCGTGGACCGTTGGAAGCGGCATCGATTGGATATGAAATGGCGGCAGACGATATGGCCATACGGTGCAACATCGTCTCTCTGCAAGACGGAGTGATCAAGAACCATCACGGCGGACATCTCGATACCACAACATGCGAGCCGATAATAGCTACACTGAACGAGGCTTTAGGGAGTGAGCGTGTGAAGTTCATCACGGGCACGCAATATCGGCATCTGTTGGTCATCAAGGGCGGAAGTAAGCACGTCGTCTGCGCTCCGCCGCACGATCATCCCAACGAGCCCTGGCAACCATTACTCGTAAAACCGGACGTCGACTGGGTGGACAGGTACGAAGAGGGGCGGATGACAGCGAAGGAGACTGCCGACCTGCTCAATCATCTCATCCTCGAATCTCAGAAGATTCTGCCGCAGTTGCCCTTCAACCAAGCGCGATCCCGAGTGGGACAGGTTCAGGGCAACAGCATTTGGCCATGGAGTGGTGGTTATCGGCCGTCGATGAAAACTCTCATGCAGCTTTATCCACAGGTGAAGCGAGGAGCGGTGATCTCGGCTGTCGACCTTATCCGTGGCATCGGTCATTACGCCGGACTGCGAAACATCGCTGTCTCCGGAGCCACCGGACTGTCCAACACCAACTACGAGGGAAAGGCCCAAGCCGCCATCGAAGCTCTACGAACCGACGACTTCGTCTATCTTCACATCGAAGCGAGCGATGAGGCGGGGCACGACGGCGATCTCCAACTCAAGCTCAAGACCATCGAAGATCTCGACCGCCGCATCGTCGCCCCCATTTTTAAGGAAGTGAGCACGTGGAGCGAACCCGTGTGCATCGCCCTCCTACCCGACCATCCCACCCCTGTGGAGATACGCACACATGTGGACGAGCCCGTTCCTTTCCTGATTTGGCACAGAGGCATCTCGCCCGACAGTGTGCAGACCTACGATGAGCAGAGTTGCCAAGCCGGTCGATACGGGCAGCTTCGGCTCGGTGAATGGATGGAAACCTTTATGGGTATCGACTAACCGTAAAAACGAAAGCAGATGAAATACTACAGCACCAACCGAAAATCCTCTCCCGTTAGTTTGAGAGAAGCCGTCATCAAGGGACTGGCCCCCGACCGCGGACTCTACATGCCCGAGTGCATCGTCCGGCTGCCCGACGAATTCTACCGACACATCCACCGCCTCTCCTTCCAAGACATTGCCCTAACCGTGGCCCAGGCTTTCTTCGGAGAGGATGTCGACGCACAGGCCTTAGAGACCATCGTGCGAGACACACTCACGTTCGACTGCCCCGTGCGCCCCCTTCACGACCACCTCTACACTCTTGAACTCTTCCACGGGCCCACCCTCGCCTTCAAAGACGTGGGTGCACGGTTCATGGCCCGCCTGCTCCGCCACTTCGTTACAACAGATAGCCAAACCATCCAAGTGCTCGTCGCCACCAGCGGCGACACTGGCTCGGCTGTGGCCAACGGGTTCTTAGGCGTCGACGGTGTGCAGGTCAAAGTGCTCTACCCCCGGGGTAAGGTCAGCGCGATACAAGAGAGCCAGTTCACCACGCTCGGACGGAATATCACGGCGATAGAGGTAAACGGCACTTTCGACGACTGTCAATCCCTTGTCAAACAAGCCTTCATCGATGCCGAGCTCAATGAGAGGCTCCACCTCACCTCTGCCAATTCCATTAACGTGGCCCGCTTCCTGCCCCAAGCGTTCTATTACTTCTATGCTTATGCACAGATGAAGCTGATGGGACGGGAAGACCAACTGGTGGTCTGCGTGCCCAGCGGCAACTTCGGCAATCTCTGCGCGGCCCTCTTCGCCCGCGAGATGGGATTACCCATCAAACGTTTCATCGCCGCCAACAACGCCAACGACGTTTTCTTCAAATACCTCCAGACTGGCACCTACCACCCCAAGCCCAGCATCCCTACCATCGCCAACGCCATGGATGTGGGCAACCCAAGCAACTTTGCCCGCATCCTCGACCTCTACGGCGAATCCTACGAGAAAATCAACGCACTCATCAGCGGCAGTCGATTCACCGACGATGAGATCCGCACCGCCATCCGCACCTGTTATGAGCGCACTTCCTACATCCTCGACCCTCACGGTGCCTGTGGTTACCAAGCCCTCTGCCAACAGCTTCAGACCGGCGAGCACGGTCTGTTCTGCGAGACTGCCCACCCTGCCAAGTTCAAAGAAACGGTAGATGCTCTTCTTCCCACCCCCGTCCCTATCCCTGAGCGGCTCTCCCGTTTCCTGCAAGGGCAGAAACAAACGCTGCGTATCGAGAACGATTTCGCCCAGCTCAAAGCTCTCCTACTGTAAGAGGACAAAACGTTTTCTCTTTTCGTTTCCCTCCGAGGAAAACATAGAATCCGCTATCTTTGGAGCTTCCCCCGGAGGGAAACGCAGAGCCGGACCAAGACCAACTCTCTTGCCTTCCCTAAAACAAAGAGCGGTTTGTTCACCCCAGCAGGTACGTATTACAGTAATTTGTTCTAAATTTGCATCACTCAACAAGGGAAAGCTCCCTTCAAAACAAAACGTTTATGACTCAAACAGAAGACATCAAAAACGCAATAGAAGTGCTCCGCCAAGGCGGCGTGATTCTCTATCCCACCGACACGATCTGGGGCATCGGCTGCGATGCCACCAACGCCGAGGCCGTGGCCAAGGTATACGCCCTCAAACGACGCGCCGACTCGAAGGCTCTCATCTGTCTGGTCGACTCGCCCACGCGCATGGCACGCTATGTACGCAACGTGCCCAACGTGGCGTGGGACTTGGTAGAACTGGCCACAAAACCCACTACCGTCATCCTCGACGATGCCGTCAACCTGGCCCCCAATCTCGTAGCCGAAGACGGTTCCGTCGCCCTGCGCGTAACGGCCGAGCCTTTCTCCCACGAACTGTGCTACCGATTTCAAAAAGCCTTGGTGAGCACCAGTGCCAACATCAGCGGCGAACCGGCTGCGCAGAACTATGCCGACATCAGCGCCGAACTACTCCAGGCCGTAGACTATGTTTGCCACTCGCGCCGTCAAGAACATCAACCCCACGCACCCAGTAGTATCATCAAACTCACCCGCGACGGCGAAGTGACCGTCATCCGAAAATAACCCTCCCCACGCAACAGAAGATGACAGACGCTGCAACAGAACTCAACAACCGCTCCCTGCTCGTGCGCTTCGCCCATTGGCGAACCGAACACCTCTCCACTCGGCAGTTCACCCTGATACTCTCCTTCTTCGTAGGCCTCTTTGCCGCCATCGCCGCCTACTGCCTACATTGGATCATCCACCAGATACAACTTCTCCTCACAGCCGGCTTCTCTATCTCGTCTATCAACTGGCTCTACCTCGTCTTCCCTGTGGTAGGCATCTATCTCACCTCGCTCTTCATCCGCCATGTCGTGAAAGACAACATCTCTCACGGCATCACCCGGGTACTCTACGCCATCTCCTCAAAGCGCAGCCGACTGAAGGCGCACAACTGCTGGTCGTCCGTCATCGCCTCGGCCATCACCATCGGCTTCGGCGGTTCGGTGGGTGCAGAAGCCCCCATCGTGCTTACCGGCTCGGCCATCGGCTCGAACTTAGGACAACTCTTCAAACTCGACAACCGCACCATGATGCTCCTCGTAGGCTGCGGAGCATCTGCTGCCATCGCCGGCATCTACAAAGCCCCCATCGCCGGACTCGTCTTCACCCTCGAGGTGCTGATGGTCGATCTCACCATGGCTTCCCTCCTACCCATCCTCATCGCTTGCGTCACGGCCACCTGCTTCACCTATATCTTCGTGGGCAGCGACTCGATGTTTACCTTCCACATTGACGGAGCCTGGAACATCGAGCGAGTACCGGCCAGCGTCCTCTTCGGTATCTTCTGCGGTCTGCTCAGCCTCTACTTCATGCGCATGATGACCACCTGCGAAAATTTCTTCGCCCGGATGGCTCATCACCCCTACCTGCGACTCGTCGTGGGCGGAACCCTCCTCAGCTCGCTCATTTTCCTCTTTCCCTCGCTCTACGGCGAAGGCTTCGGCTCGATCAACACCCTGCTCAATGGCAACACGGAAGCCGAATGGAGCGAAATCCTCAACAATTCTCTCTTCTACGGGCACAACCATCTACTCGTGGTTTATGTCGGTTTGGTGCTCTTCACCAAAGTCTTCGCCACCTCGGCCACCAACGGCAGCGGCGGCTGCGGCGGAACGTTCGCCCCATCGCTCTTCATCGGTGGTTTCGGCGGCTTCTTCTTCGCCCGTCTGTGGAATCTGTACGAAGTGGGTGTCTATATCCCTGAGAAAAACTTCACCCTCTTGGGTATGGCCGGTGTCATGGCTGGCGTGATGCATTCACCCCTGACAGGCATCTTCCTCATCGCCGAAATCACCGGTGGTTATCAGCTTCTCCTACCTCTGATGATCGTCTGCATCAGTTCCTATCTCACCATCAATATCTTCGAGCCTCACAGTATCTATGGCATGCGATTGGCACGCGAAGGCAAGCTCATCACCCACCATACCGACCGCTCCATCCTCACTTTGATGAACCTGGAAAGCATCGTCGACAAAGAATACACCGCCGTACGTCCCGATATGCCCCTGGGACAACTCGTTCACGCCATCAGTCGCAGCAACACCAGCTTTATCCCTGTGCTCGATCAGGCCGGTGCTCTCGTGGGCGAAGTCGACGTCACGAAGATTCGCCACATCATGTTCCGTACCGAGCTCTACCAAAAGTTCAACGTCTTGCAGGTGATGACGCCACCTCCGGCCACCCTCGGTTGCAACGATCCGATGGAAGAAGTCATGGCCAAGTTCGACAAGACTGATGCAGGCTCGCTCCCCGTCGTCGACATCGACGGCAAACTCATCGGCTTCATCTCGCGCACCCGCCTCTACGCGCTATATCGCAAGATGGTGGCCGACTTCTCCAACGAATAACCCACGTACCAGCGACTAAGCCTTCTCTCTTCTCATACAGACGGTCTGCCGAATAGCTCTTTTCCATCTCGTTACAGGCAATTTGCAGCGCGTAAGTTTGCTCGTATCAAAAGATTGTGCTACCTTTGCCGCCGTGTTTTAGGTCATATCGCAAAGGATATATATTATATAATGTGTAGCGTGCATCTTCATACAGGTATAACAGCGGGGCAGAAAAGGGCGAACTTTTCTGCATCTTTTAACGCCCATTGTTTGGTAGTGTCGCAGGAATTCGCTACCTTACACACACACACACACACACACACACACACACACACACACACACACACACAATGTTCGCACCTATTGTAGTGTAACACTTTTTAGCTTTTTCCATACGCGCGCGCGAAGCGAGCGCAACCCCTATAGGCAAAGGGCTCTTCGAAGTTCCCTTTGCTTCTCTTTTCGTGCCCACTATTCGTGGTGACGAAAGGAGAATTCACAGCATTTTTTCACCCTTTAAATATTAGAGATTTATGAAACAGACAATCACATTTTTATTCTTACTTGTAGCACTGCTCGTGCCCGGCAACGCATCAGCGCAGGTGGGTACATATAGCTATAATTTTTAATCAAATCAAAAAAAGCAATGAGAAAGAAACAAG
Source organism: Prevotella sp. oral taxon 475 (assembly GCF_018127805.1). Classification (NCBI taxonomy): domain Bacteria; kingdom Pseudomonadati; phylum Bacteroidota; class Bacteroidia; order Bacteroidales; family Prevotellaceae; genus Prevotella; species Prevotella sp. oral taxon 475. The sequence continues at coordinate 870,935 of NZ_CP072334.1, read as the reverse complement.
AAAAGAAGGATTATTCTGCACCACGTTGCATGATCATCCAAGTGAGCGAAATGACTTATCTCATGGAAACGTCCTTCCCGAGCCAGCACAAGAAGGCAAATCACGGTACTGGTCCAACGGCTCCAGCCAAGTCTTTCGGTTTATGGAGTGATGAGTACTTTGAGGAGGACAGTAGCGAAGAAGCTAACGATGACAGCTCTTCATCATGGGACGACTAATTCCTAAAGCGATTAATTAACAAAAAAAGAAAACGAACAAAGAAAAAAGAAAGATGAAACATCAGTCTCTTTTATCTGGGATAAAGTCTTTGGGCATCATGCTGAGCTTAGGCTTGGCCTTGGCCTCATGTACAAAGGACGACGTGGCTCAGAACCCAGCAAAGCCAAACGAGGAGGGGAATAAGAACCTAACAACTTTCGTAGCAGGCGACGAGACAAAAACCCGCACGTCGTTGGATTATAACAGTAGCGACTTCTCTTGGGAAGCAGGCGATTATATCTACGTAAAGGATGATGATGGTGTATTGCAGAAGAGTAGCAACGCTCCAACTCAGAAGGTAGCTTCCTTCCGTTATAGAGTTCCTGGCAAGTTTGGCGCAAGTGCAAGTTATAAAGTTTATTACTTCGGTAAGAACAGTAGCAATAACCAAGTTGTTATTCCATCTGCTCAAAGTCAGTCAACACCAAATAATACTGAGCATTTTGGCGTATCTGGCGATTACGGTACTGCAACTGCGACAGGAAGCGTAGGAGGAAAAATTTTTAGTTTCCAATTAGAGCATCAGGCGGCTTACCTCGTATTTCACCCTTATGTAAGCAACACATTGTTGCAGAGCTGCTATTTAACTAAGATAGAAGTAAGTTCGGATAATGACATTGCAAGCACCTATACCTTGAACGCAATTACAGGCACGTTGCAAAGTGTTAGTACAGGAACTGGCAAGGAGATAATTCTTAGTACCAAAGGCAGTGGAGTTTATGCTAACGGTTTCCCTTTGAATACAGCTTCCGATAATGTAGCAGTTAATGGAGCCTATATGGTTATTAAACCAGGCACTCATACCTTGAAGGTACGTTATTGGTTAAAGGATGGCTCAACAGGAATAGAAGGTACTGTTACAAAGGCTTTTAAAGCTTTTAACTATGACGTGAATAACTATTATGATATAGATGGCAACCTTAACATACGCGACTACGATGGCGACCATTATTACATGTGGGACGCACAGCAGCAATATTGGTATGGTTACGAATGGACAAAAAACTTGGGAGCAGGCGTAGGTCAGCCAACACATGTTAGTCAGCCAGCAGGCAACTACGCCCAGAACAACAGCGACTCTCGTTGGTACCACGAGGGCAGCGGTTCAACTTTCAACGCTACTCACACACCATGCAAAGACCTTCCAAACGCTAACGAGCAGTCTTGGTATTGTATGCACGGCGATCCACGTTGGGATGCAGATGAATTATGGACAACTATGGGTCATTTATATAAAGGTGGTATGTGGTTTAAGAAGAAGTCTGTGTTAAAGGCAGAGGGTAATTACGACACCGAGAAATCTGCCGACGGTACAACCGACATGCGTACAACATGGAAGGACTACGTCAACTTCAGCAGTAGTATCAACAACTCAGGCCTCCCTTCCGCCGCCGATGCAGGTAATTACTTCTACCTGCCCGCCCTGGGTGGATACATCTCTGGTCAGCTGCACGACGTTGGCGGCATTGGCAACTATTGGTCGTCAAGTGCTCTCCCATGGAGCGGCGACAAAGCGTACGGCCTGACCTTCGGCAGTGCCTACGTCGGCGTGGGCAGCGACACCCGCAGCAGCGGGTACAGGGTCGACGGGTTCGAGTAGTCCTAAAAGCCCCACCCCGACCCTCCCCGAACCAACGGTCACTGACCGAAGGGAAGTAAAGGGGAGGGAGCCTAACTGGAGAAAGGAGGGTGAGAGACATTGAAATATCCAACCCGTTGCAAGAAAATTTATAACCCGTTAGAAATTTACAGGAGGTGACTTCCCGATGTGCGGGAAGTCACCTCTTGCGTATCGGGAGATCATCTCCTGCACATCAGGAGGTCATCTCCCGCACATCGGGAGGTCATCTGTCACAAGGATGATTGGGGCTTGAGCATCGATCGCTCTTCATTTCGTTGCAAATGGCAAGTTTATTCAACAAAAGAGAACTGATCACTGCGCGCGGCATGATCAGTTCTCTTTTATCAATGTTCGATCATCAATTGAACATTTCCTAATTATTCATTTCCAATTAACATCTACTCCCACTCAATTGTCGAGGGCGGCTTGGAGGAGATGTCATAGCAGACGCGGTTGACGCCCTTAACGCGGTTGATGATGTCGTTAGAGACGCGGGCCAGGAGGTCATAGGGTAGATGAGCCCAGTCGGCCGTCATAGCATCGGTACTGGTGACGGCGCGCAGAGCCACAGGATGTTCATAGGTGCGCTCGTCGCCCATCACCCCCACGCTGCGGATGCTGGAAAGCAAGACGGCTCCTGCTTGCCAAATCTTGTGATAGAGTTCTTCGCCATCGTCGCAGCGATAGTTGTGCAGGTGTTCGATATAGATGTCATCAGCCTCTTGCAGAATGCGCACTTTCTCGGGAGTGATGTCACCGAGGATACGCACGGCCAGTCCGGGACCAGGGAAAGGATGCCGACGGATGAGCCGCTCGGGCATGCCCAGTTCCTGCCCCACGCGACGTACCTCATCTTTGAAGAGCCATTGTAAAGGTTCGCACAACTTGAGGTGCATCTCCTTGGGCAGTCCGCCCACATTGTGATGGCTTTTGATGACCATGCCCGTGATGCTGAGGCTCTCAATGCGGTCGGGGTAGATCGTGCCTTGAGCCAGCCAACGGGCATCGGAGATTTTGCGGGCCTCAGCGTTGAAAACCTCGACGAAGTCACGGCCGATGATTTTGCGTTTCTCCTCAGGGTCGGTCACGCCTTTGAGGTCGGCAAAGAATTTCTCGCTGGCATCCACACCCACGACGTTGAGACCCAGTCCCTGATAGGCTTGCATCACCTTTTGGAATTCGTTCTTGCGCAGCATACCATGGTCGACGAAGATACAGGTGAGGTTGTTACCGATGGCACGGGCCAAGAGGGTGGCGCAGACACTGGAGTCGACACCGCCGCTAAGACCAAGAATCACACGGTCGCTGCCAAGCTGGGCTTTGAGCTCCTGCACGGTGGTCTCGACGAACGAAGCCGGGCTCCACTCTTGTCTACTGCCACAGATGTCTACCACAAAGTTTTTGAGCAGCTGCGTCCCCTGCACGGTATGAAACACCTCGGGGTGGAACTGTACGGCCCAAAGCGGTTGCGTGGTGCTGGCATAGGCAGCAAAACGCACATCGGTCGTCGAGGCAATAGGCCGACAGTGGGCGGGAATAGCTGTAATGGTATCTCCGTGGCTCATCCACACCTGCGAGTGAGGTTCGAAACCGCGGAAGAGCGGATCGTTCAGATCGATGTCTTGCAGGTGGGCCCGACCATATTCGCGGGTGCCGGCCGGTTCTACTCGTCCGCCACCCTCGTTGGCGATGAACTGTGCGCCGTAACAGATGCCTAAGACAGGAATTCGTCCCACAAAGTCGTCGAGGCAGGTACGGAAAGCTTCAGCATCGTGCACCGAATAGGGCGATCCGCTCAGGATGACGCCAATGACGGAGGCATCGTCTTTGGGGAACTTGTTGTAGGGGAGAATCTCGCAGAAGGTGTCGAGTTCGCGCACGCGGCGACCGATGAGCTGCGTGGTTTGCGACCCGAAGTCGAGAATGATAATCTTCTGTTGCATATCGTTGTTATTATTAAAAGAGATTGGCAAGGATTTGCGCATCGCTCAGGGGACATCCCGGGAGCGTTGGCGGCAGATGAGAAAGAGTGTCGAGCTTACCCACGTCGAGCAGTTGCAGATGGGGTTCAACATACCCGCGGATGTCATAGCGGGCGCAAAGAGAGAGGTAGAAGTCGATGATGCTAAAGCGGGCCGGACGGGTGCCCATCTCGCCAAACAAGGCGGGCGAGAAGGAGTGGATGCCGGCAAAGGCCAGTCGGCGGCAGCGTGTTGGGTCGAGCCCGACGTGCGGCGTGCGTACCTCGCCGGTAGCGAGATGGGTCCAGCCCACAAGACGCATGTCGTCGTCGAAGAGCAGGTAGCGTTGGGTGGGCCTGTCGCTGACGAGCAACAGAGCCTGACACGACTGATGTCGTCGGGCAAACTCCCGCAGGTCGACATTGCTCACGATGTCTACATTATGGATGAGGATGTTTTCTTCAGCGGAGAAAAGAGACTGCGCCTGTTTGAGTCCGCCGCCAGTGTCAAGCAGCTCCTGACTTTCGTCGCTGATGGCGATGTCTACGCCGAAGTGGCGGTTTGCCTCGAGATAATCGACTATCTGACGAGCAAAATGATGCACATTGACGACGATTCGCCGAGCACCGGCACCTTTGAGTCGTTCGATCGTTCGTTGCAGCAACGTTTGTCCACCCACCTCGACCAGGGCCTTGGGTCGTGTGTCGGTGAGAGGTTTGAGGCGCGTGCCCAGTCCGGCTGCAAAAATCATGGCTTGCATCATTGTTCTTTTTTTGTGTTGCGTTGGGGTGGGAGAATGGAGTGAATATTTTGTTCGCGGTGGGTAATATGAACTTCGATGCCGAACTTGCTGTGCAGATGCTCGGCCAGATGTTGGGCGGAATAGACACTGCGGTGCTGACCGCCGGTGCAACCGAAACTGAACATCAGACTGGTAAATCCGCGTTGGATGTAACGCCGCACATGGTGGTCGGCGAGAGCATAGACACCATTGAGGAAGGTGAGGATTTCGCCATCGTCTTCAAGGAAGCGGATGACGGGTTCGTCCAGTCCAGTGAGCTGTTTATAGGGTTCGTATCGCCCGGGGTTGTGGGTGGCACGGCAGTCGAAGACGTATCCGCCGCCGTTGCCCGAGGTATCTTCAGGGATGCCGCGTCTGTAAGAGAAGCTGTAGACACTGACGACGAGAGGCCCCGCGCCGTCGTACTTCGAGAAGGTGGCGGGCCCGTCCTGCGGGTGAGTTTTATAGACGGTGTGGGGCGTGGTTCGGAATCCGTCAGCCCGACTCAGGGCGGGCTCTTCGATGTGGGCAAACTGGGGCAGCTCGGTGAGTCGCCGTAGCATGTCCATCATGTAGGGATAGGGGAAGAATTTTCGGAGTTTGAGTAGCTCGCGCAGATTATCTATCGCCGGGGGGATACTATCGATGAAGTGACGTTTGTGTTCGAAGTAGCCACGGAAGCCGTAGGCTCCGAGCACTTGTAGAGTGCGGAAGAGAACGAAGAGGCTGAGCCGCTCGACGAAGTGGCGCACAGAGGGTACTTCGGTGTAGTGTTTGAGAGAGTTGTAGTATTCGTAGACCAGTTCGCGGCGCAGTTTGAAGGGGTATTTGGCGGAGGCTTGCCAAAGGAAGGAAGCCAAGTCGTAGTAGAAGGGACCTTTCCGTCCGCCTTGGTAGTCGATGAAGTAAGGTCGTCCGTCTTTGCCGAGCATGACGTTGCGGGCTTGGAAGTCGCGATAGAGGAAGCTTTCGCTGTGCTCCTGGGTGAGGTCTTTGGCGAAGAGTCGGAAGTTGGCCTCGAGTTTCAGCTCGTGGAAGTCGAGTTCAGTAGCTTTGAGAAAGCAATATTTGAAGTAGTTGAGGTCGAAGAGCACGCTATCTACGTCGAACTCGGCTTGTGGATAGCATGCGGTCCAGTCGAGCCCGCGGGCTCCGCGCATTTGGATGTTGGGCAGCTCGCGGATGACGGCTGTGAGGAGTTGTTTTTCGTGTTGATTGTACCGTCCTCCCGACTCTCGTCCGCCACGCAGGGCTTCAAAGAGGGAGGTATGTCCGAGGTCGGTTTGGAGGTATCGCAGTTCGTCGTCGCTCACGGCTAAGATGTGAGGTACGGGCAGGCGTCGGTCGGTGAAGTGGCGTGTGAGATAGACGAAGGTGTGGTTTTCGTCGCGACTGGTTCCGATGACACCGATGACGCTAATGCCCGTGCCATCGGTGAGTCGGAAGTATCGGCGGTTGCTGCCTGCCTCGGGTAGAGCCTCTACCGTTACGGGCTCTGCGCCCTTCCATTGTTTATAGAGTTGGGCCAGTTTCTCCATGGTTGTTATTTTTCTTTCGTGCCTGGGTGTCGGCATAATCTGCCAGCAGATGGTCTGCCACGAAGAGTAGCAGGAGGATTCCTATTGCCATGAGGGCCGACTGGGTGACGTAGAGCAGTCCGGCGGAGATGGTGAGGAAGAGGAGGAGTCGCCTCCAGTTGATTTTTATTTTCATGTTGCAAAAGTAGGCATTTTTGGCCATCCCGTAGGGCGTGTTGCTCGTTTTTTGCCGATTCTGGCCATCCCGTAGGGCGTTTTTCTCGTTTTTTGGCCAGTTCTGACAATCCCATAGAGCGCGTTACTCATTTTTCAGCCCGTTCTGCCCATCCCTTAGGGAGTATTGCTTTAAGATAGGGTGTTTTCCATCTTCCGCAGCAGGCTTACGGCTTCTTCCACGGAGGCGATGTTGCTGACATGCATCATCCTGCGACCGTGGATTTCTTTCAAGTCGCAACGACTGGGGTTGCGGGCGATGTAGTTGAGAATGCTGTCGAAAGCTCGACTGCGGAAGTAGGCACTCTTGGGATTGGAGACGAACTGCATCATCATGCGCCCTTGCTTGAGCATGATTTTCTCGCAGCCCAATCGTTTGCCGACGCGACGCAGGGCGACGACGTGCATGAGCTCTTCTCCCTGACGGGGGACGGGACCGAAACGGTCGACGAGGCGTTGTCGGTAGGCTGCGAGTTCAGCATCGTCGTCGATATTGTCGAGTTCGCGATAGAGGAGCATGCGCTCGCTGTCGCCGGGCACGTAGGTATCGGGGAAGTACATCTCGAGGTCGCTCTCGAGACTGCAATCTTCTACGAATTGGGAGCCGCTGAGGGATTCACCCTTGGCGAGGGCATCGTCGTAGAGATTGCCGAATTCGTCGTTGCGCAGTTCGGTGACGGCCTGCGAGAGTATCTTCTGATAGGTTTCGTAGCCCAGGTCCTCGAGAAATCCGCTCTGCTCGGCTCCGAGCAGGTTGCCGGCTCCACGAATGTCGAGATCTTGCATGGCGATGTTGAATCCACTGCCCAGATCGGAGAAGGTTTCGAGGGCCTGGAGCCGTTGACGGGCTTCGTGACTGAGGGTCGAGAAAGGCGGTGCCAGCAGGTAGCAGAAGGCTTTGCGATTGCTGCGACCCACCCGACCGCGCATCTGATGCAGGTCGCTCAGTCCGATTTTGTGGGCCGAGTTGATGATGATGGTGTTGGCGTTGGAGATGTCGATGCCGTTTTCGATGATCGAGGTGGAAAGCAACACGTCGTAGTCGTGGTTCATGAAGCCGATGAGGACATTTTCCGTTTCCTCGGGCTTCATTCGACCGTGGACCGTGGCAAGGCGGCAATCGGGGATGTATCTCTTGACAAGATTTTCGAGCTCGGGGAGCAACGAAATGCGGTCGTTGACGAAATAGACTTGCCCGTTGCGACTCATCTCGAAGTTAATGGCATCGACGATGGTCTCGCTATTGAAGGTGGCTATCTCCGTATGGATGGGATGACGGTTGGGCGGCGGCGTGTTGATGATGCTCATGTCGCGGGCACCCATCAAGGAGAACTGGAGGGTGCGCGGAATGGGGGTGGCCGACATGGTGAGGGTGTCGACGTTGGTTTTCAGCGTTCGGAGCTTTTCTTTCGTGGAGACACCGAACTTTTGTTCTTCGTCGATGATGAGCAGCCCCAGGTCGTGCCACTTTACGGTCTTGCCAACAAGCTTATGCGTACCGATGAGGATGTCGATTTTTCCTGCAGCCAGATCGTCGAGCACTTGCCGGGTTTGTCGGTAGGTGCGGGCTCGCGAGAGGTAGTCTACTCGGACGGGGAATCCTTCGAGTCGCTTGCTGAATGTTTTGTAATGCTGAAAGGCCAGCACCGTCGTGGGCACCATGACGGCCACTTGCTTCGAGTCGCAGGCGGCTTTGAAGGCGGCGCGGATGGCAACCTCGGTCTTGCCGAATCCTACGTCGCCACATACGAGTCGGTCCATGGGGCGTTCCTGCTCCATGTCGGCCTTCACCTCGTTGGTGGCTTTCAGCTGGTCGGGCGTGTCTTCGTAGAGGAAGCTGGCCTCGAGCTCGCTCTGCATGAACGAGTCGGCACTAAAGGCATACCCTTTCTTCATACGCCGTTTGGCATAAAGGCGAATCAGGTCGCGGGCGATATCTTTGATGCGCGTCTTGGTCCTCTCCTTCAGCCGTTCCCAGGCTCCGGTGCCCAAGGTTGAGAGTCGCGGCGGCTCGCCCGAAGTGCTCTTGCGATATTTCGCTATCTTGTAGAGCGAATGGATGGAGACGTCCACCTTGTCGTTGTTCTGATAGATGATGCGTATCATCTCCTGATACGAATTTCCGGTGGGGACGCGCATCAATCCGCCAAATCGCCCTACACCAAAATCGACATGCACGATGAAATCGCCGGGCTCCATCTCTTGCAGTTCTTTCATCGTTAGGGCGAGTTTCCCTGCCCGCGCCCGGTCACTCTTAAGACTGTATTTGTGAAAACGGTCGAATATCTGATGGTCGGTGAAGAAGCAGACGCGCAGGTCGTTGTCGACGAATCCTTCGTGCAACGTAAACTCTCCGGGATACTCAAGAGGCAGCGGAGACCGGGGAGAGGAGGCGAAACGGGAGGAGCGGTCGGTCGTGGTTTTAGAGTCAGGTTCTTCTTCGGCAGAAAGAATTTCGTGCAGACGCTCCTGCTGTTTCCGGCTTTCAGCTAGAATCAGCAACCGATAGCCTTGCCCTTGATAGTGCTCCAGAGTTTGCCGTAAGAGGTCGAAGTTCTTATGAAACAACGGTTGGGCTGTAGTGTGAAAGGGGATGGTGACCTGTGGAACACCCACGGGTTGCGCACCGATGTAAAGGTGTTTAAGGTTGGCGGCATCTGCGGTAAACTCCGATGCAGTGATGAGTTGGCGTTCTCTTTGCATGTCGTCCATCAGTTGTCGTTGTTCTATTTCGCTGATGCCTTCCATGCGTTCGGTCATGAACTGCGAGAGAAATCCTTCCTTGTAGGTGCGCTCGACGATGTCGCGGATGTAGCCGAAATCTTTCATCACCAACAGGGTTTCTTTGGGCAAGAAGCGCAGAAAGGAGATTTTCTCGCTGACGGTCGCGCCGAGTTGAGGAACGATCTCGACAGCCGTACGTCGGTCATGCGAGAGCTGACTCTCTACATCGAACGTCCGAAGGGTGTCTACTTCATCCCCGAAGAAGTCGATACGGAACGGCAGTTCGCTGCTGTAAGAGTAGACATCGACAATGCTTCCACGCAGGGCAAACTGGCCGGGTTCGTAGACATAATCCACTTCGGAGAATCCGAATCCTCGCAGCGTCTGCGCCAGTTCCGAGGGGTCGACGGTTTGACTGACGGATATGGTTAGCGTACGTTCGTCGATTTGTTCTTTGGATGTCACTCGTTCGCAGAGAGCTTCTGCCGGAGCCACGATATAGCAGGGTCTGCCGGCACCGACGCGCGCCAACACTTCGGTGCGCAGGATTTCGTTGGCAGCATCGCGCTGACCGTATTTCACGGCGCGACGATAGGACGAGGGAAAGAACAGCACGTCTTCCTGTCCCAGGAGCTGAACCAGGTCTTGATAGAAATAGCCGGCCTCATCGGCATCGGGCAGGATGAAGAGGGCGGTTTGCAGCTCTCTTGCCGCCCATCCGGCAAAGAACGTAGGGGCAGCAGAGGCCACCAAGCCTTGAAGGAAGATATTTTTGATCTCCTTCTCTTCTAAAATTTTTTCGAGCGCAGCTGTTTGCGGCTGCGCTCTGTACATTTGTAGAATCTGTTGTTTGTCCATATCGTTTTTATCCCGGCATTTGGGGATATTTCCTCAGCCATCCATCCAGTCGGAGGCGCATCACGCCGAAGAAGGCTTCGCCGAAGATGCCACCGCTCATTTTGCTGGTGCCTTCGCGCCGATTGACAAAGATGACGGGCACTTCTTTGATTTTAAATCCGATTTTGTAGGCGGTGTATTTCATTTCAATTTGGAAGCCGTAGCCTTTGAAGCGCACTTCGTCTAAGGGGATGGTGGCGAGCACGCGCCGGCGGTAGCATTTGAATCCGGCGGTGGTGTCGTGCACCCGGAAGCCGGTGACGAGGCGAACGTATTTCGAAGCGAAATAGCTCATGAGTACGCGCCCGATGGGCCAGTTGACGACATTCACGCCGCTGACGTAGCGCGAGCCGATGGCTACGTCGTTGCCTTCGTCGTGGCAGGCGGCGTAGAGACGGGGCAGATCGGCGGGATCGTGACTGAAGTCGGCGTCCATCTCGAAGATGTATTCGTAGTTGCGTTCCAGGGCCCATTTAAAACCGGCGATGTAGGCGGTGCCGAGTCCGAGTTTGCCACTTCTTTCAAGGAGGAAGAGGCGACCCTCGAACGTCTCGTCCATCAATCGACGTACGATAGTGGCGGTGCCGTCGGGACTACCGTCGTCGATGACGAGGAGATGGAAGCATTTTTCCAGGTCGAAGACAGCCCGGATGATTTTCTCGATGTTTTCTTTTTCGTTGTAGGTGGGGATGATGACGATGCTGTCGCTCTGAGGGTTGTTCATGTGTGTGGGGGGATTAGGGTTGTTGTTCGAGGAGAATGCTGACGATACGTTCGGCGCTGCGTCCGTCCCATCGGTCGGGGATGGCGGCATTTTTCCAGCGGTCTTGCACGAGTTGGGCGATAGCCTGTCCCAGCCGTTGGGCATCTTCGCCGACGAGGAGGTTGGTGCCCGTTTTGACGGTTTCGATGTGTTCGGTATAGCTATTGAGTGTGATGCAGGGCACGCCGTTGAAGGTGGCTTCTTCGGCCACGTTGCCCGAGTCGGTGATGATGCCTTTGGCGTGTGCCGTGAGGTAGCCGAACTCGAGATAGGAGAGCGGTGGAATGAGGTGGAAGGTGGCAGCGGTGTGGGTGTCGAACCGTTGGATACATTCGCCGACGATCTGGGCGGCTTCTTGACGCAGAGGGGCGATGATGGGGTGTGACCCGGCCTGGCGGATGAGTTCTTGGAGCATGTCTTGCAGCAGGGTGCGCCGGGCGATGAGGGCTTTGCGATTGAGGGTGAAGACGAGATAGGCTCCGTCTTTTGCGCCCAGTGTTTCGAGTTGACGGGGACGGACGAATCGGTTGCGGTTGTGCCGGAGTGTATCCATGAGGATGTTGCCCACGAGATAGATTTTGGAGGGTTCGGCTCCTTCTCTCGTGGCGATGCTGTTGCTACCGGGCCCGGCGGTGAAGAGGAGGTCGCTGAGTCCGTCGATGACGAGCCGGTTGATTTCCTTGGGCATGTTGATGTCGAAGCTGCGTGTTCCGGCCACGAGGTGTGCCAAGAGGAGTCCTTGTTTTTTGGCGACGATGGCGGCGGCGAGTGTCGAGGCGAGGTCGTCTACGACGATGACGACCGTGGCGGGATGGGCTTGGAGATGGGTCTCGAAGGCGGACATCACTTGCCCGGTGAGTTCGTTGAGGTTGGTGCAGTCTACGCCCAGGCAGGCCGTGGGGCGTGGTATTTGCAGGTCGGCAAAGAGGGTTGGCTCCAGCGCGGGATCGTCTGCTCTACCGGCATACACCAGTTGATAGTCTATTCTCCGGCCTTGCTCTCGGGCCTTGTCGATGGCGTGCACAATGGGTGCTACTTTGATAAAATTGGGGCGGGCGCCCGCTACGATACATACGTTCATTTTGTTGGAGGGTTAAGGGGTGAAGGAGTGAAAGGGAGTTAAGACAAATGCTTCTACATAGAATCCTGCGAAAACGACCGTTCCCCGCGGCGGGGAATCTTCCCTGGGTGTCAGCGGCCGTTCTGAAATGTTCAGAAAGCATCCCTGGGTGCCAGCGGCCGTTCTGAAAAGTTCAGAAAGCTTCCCTGGGTGCCAGCGGCCGTTCTGAAAAGTTCAGAAAGCTTCCCTGGATGCCAGCGGCCGTTCTGAAAAGTTCAGAAAGCTTCCCTGGGTGCCAGCGGCCGTTCTGAAAAGTTCAGAAAGCATCCCTGGATGCCAGCGACCGTTTCCCACGACGGGGAATCTTTTTCTGTTCATGGGTTGGTCAATTTTCAATGTAGCTATCTTTAAATCCGAGGAAATAGAGCACGCCGTCGAGCCCGATGGTGTTGATGGATTGCTGGGCGTTGGCCACGACGCGGGGTTTGGCGTGGAAGGCGATGCCCAGTCCGGCTTCGGAAATCATGGGCAGGTCGTTGGCTCCGTCGCCCACGGCGATGGTTTGCGCCAGATTCACCTTTTCTACCTGGGCGATGAGCTTGAGGAGTTCGGCTTTGCGCCGGCCGTCGACGATTTCGCCTACATAACGACCGGTGAGCCGACCGTCGTCGCCCACTTCCAATTCGTTGGCATACACGTAGTCGATGCCGTACTTCCGTTGCAGATATTCGCCGAAAAAGGTGAATCCGCCGCTGAGGATGGCAATTTTGTAACCATAGCGTTTGAGCACAGCCATGAGCCGATCTACGCCTTCGGTGATGGGCATGCGCTCGGCGATGTCGTGCATCACACTCACGTCGAGCCCACGGAGCAGAGCCACACGTTGGCGAAAACTTTCTTTGAAGTCGATTTCGCCGCGCATGGCTCGCTCGGTGATGGCTTTCACTTCGTCGCCCACACCGGCACAGACGGCCAGTTCGTCGATGCACTCGGTCTGGATGAGCGTCGAGTCCATATCGAAACAGATGAGTCGACGCATGCGTCGATACATATCATCCTTTTGGAAGGAGAAGTCGATGCCCATGTCGGCCGAGAGCTCCATGAGTCGGGTTTGCATGGCCTCACGGTCTTGCGGCGTTCCGCGCAGCGAGAATTCGATGCAGGCTCGCACGTTGCGGTCGGGATGCTTAATGCTGATGCGCCCGGTGAGCCGCAGGATGGAGTCGATGTTCAACCCTTGAGAGGAAATCACGCTGGTGGCGGCTTCGATCTGTTTGGCCGAAAGACTCCTCCCGATGAGCGTCAGGATGTATCGGTTCTTACCCTGTCCCTGCACCCAGTCTTCGTATTGTTCGTCCTGGATGGGCTCAAAGCCGATGTGCACATTCAGTTCGGTGGCCTTGAAGAGCAGTTCTTTCATCACCTGCCCCGAGTGAGTCTCGTCGATGCGGATGAGAATGCCCAAAGAGAGCGTGCTGTGGATGTCGGCCTGACCGATGTCGAGAATCTTAGCGTCGTAGTGGGCCAGAATTTCCATCACCGAGGCCGTGAGCCCCGGGCGGTCCTGACCGGTGATGCGAATGAGGATTTGTTCTTCCTTCTGGGGGATGTTGTTCGTCATAGGGATTCCTTTCAATCAATGTTCTTGTTACAGAGAGATCACTTATACCAGCGGGAGGTGGATTTCCATACCATCGTAGCCGAACTCGAAACCTTCTGGCAGTCGACCGTTAGCCGCCGAATGAAGTCCAATCTGGTGCGTCATGTGCACGAAGATGGTGCGACGAACGCCCAACCGACGGGCAAACCAAATGGCATCCGCCACCAACTGATGCGAATGATGCGGCTTCTCGAAGCGTAGGGCATTCACGATGAGCGTGTCCACCCCCTGCAAATACGCCAGCTCCGTCTCGGCAATCGTCTTCATGTCGGTGATATAGGCCAGCGCACCCAACCGATAGCCCAAAATGGGCCACTGCCCATGCATCACTTCGATGGGCAACACCGGGATGTCGCCGATCAAGAACGACTGATGCGGACGGATTTCATGCAGTCGCAGCAATGGCACGCCGGGATAGAGCGTATCGGTGAAGCAGTAGGGCATGGCCCGCCGCAAAGCCTGGGCCGTGTCTTGTCGGGCATACAGATCAATGTCGCCAAAGGCACAGTAAGGCCGAAGGTCGTCGATACCCGCCACATGGTCGTAATGACTGTGGGTGATCAGCACGCCATCGATACGCCTGAACGGCTCGCCGAGCAACTGTTGACGAATGTCCGGCCCGCAATCCACCAACACCCTACTGTCTTCCGTCTCCACCAACAACACGCAACGCAAACGCTTGTCGCGCGCATCGCCGCTTTGACACACCTCGCAGCGACATCCTAAAACAGGAACACCGCCCGATGTCCCTGTCCCCAATAGCTTCAGCTTCATACGATGTTCACCTCCGGTTCTATCTTGATTTCAAACTTGCGCTGCACGTCGCCCTGAATGGCTCGGCAAAGGGCCAGCATGTCGGCCCCCGTTGCTCCGCCCCGATTCACCAACACCAAAGCCTGCCGATCGTGCACGCCGGCTTTGCCCAGCGTTTTTCCTTTCCATCCGCACTGCTCGATGAGCCAACCGGCGGGCACTTTCACCCGATTCTCATCCACCTCGTAGTGCGGCATCTGCGGATATTGCCGTTGCAGAGCCTCCAACTGCCCACGCGTCACCACCGGATTCATAAAAAAGCTGCCGGCGTTTCCTTCCACTTTCGGGTCGGGCAGTTTAGCGCGTCGGATGTCGATGACGGCCCGACGCAACTCTTCGGCCGTGGGATGATCGGAGCTGAGATGAGCGCGAAGACCGCCGTAGTCGAGACAGGGTCGAAACTCGGTGCTGAGTCGATAGGTGACATGCGTAATAACGAAACGCCCTTTCCACTCGTTTTTAAATCGACTTTGGCGATAAGCATACGCACAATCGGCATTGCTGAACGTCACTTTCCGGGCCGTTGCCCACTCCACAGCCTCCACTTTCACAATCAGTTCTTTGGCTTCCACGCCATAGGCACCGATGTTTTGCACCGCACTGGCCCCCACTTCACCGGGGATGAGCGAGAGATTCTCCGCCCCATGCCATCCCTGTTGCACGCAAAAAGCCACGATGTCGTCCCACGTCTCGCCCGCTCCGCAGCGCAGATAGACGTCCGTCCCCTCCACCGTAGCCTCGCGACCCTTAATGTTGACGTGGAGAACGGTGCCGGGATAGTCGGCCGTGAGCAGCAGATTGCTGCCTGCGCCGAGCACGAGCAGCGGTGCATCAGCGGTCGAAAGAGTGGGAAGAAAAGCCATCAGTTCTTCTTCCGAGTCTACTTCCACCCACCGCTTGCACCGGGCAGCGATGCCGAACGTGTTGCGACCAGAGAGGTCGCCGTTTCGCCAATCTTTCATCTCGCCGGGCGTTTAACTATTGAACTTGGTCAGTTTCCATCGTCCTCGAATCTTCTTAAACGTCATCTCCGTTTCCATTCCGTTGGCAACACCGCGGATGACAAAGAGTTTTTGATGGCTCTCCGTGTACGTCTGACCATATATAATATTGTATATCTGTCCGCTGGGGATCAGTCCCGGTTTGAAGGAAGCCCACTGTTCGGGCGAGATCGAGCCGGTGATCGAACTGAAATCATCGTCCGGGTCGGGTGCGGTGAATGTAACCAAGTCGTTCATACTGCTCACCTGGAAAGCACTATCTACCGCAAATCGCTGGTAAAACTGCAAGAACGAAGCATTGCTGCCCTCATACAGCGCCTTGTTATTGATCGATGTCATCATCCATTGCCCATTGATGCGATGGAAAACATATTGTTTCACCGTTTGGTTTTTCAAGCCGATCTTCTCGATCACCACATGTCCCACGGTGGTATCTTTCACTAAACTCAATTGTTTGGGGCTATCGAAAATCAAGGTATAGTAGCCTTGTTTCATAAAAAAGTGCTCCATTTTCCAGTCTTTTTTCTCGATGAGCTTCACCGTTTTGCTGCCACGCTGATACACCTTCAAAGGAAATTGTATGCGCGAACGCTGCAATTTGCGGTTGGCTGCAAAATTGAAGATGAAATCATCGAAGAGTTCGTCGGCCGCTTTGGGCATAGGCTGTTCCTCGATGATGCTTTCGAGCGTGTCTTGCGGAAGAGAATCGACAGCAAGAGAATCACGTTGTGCACCGCCGGCTGTCGACTTCTTCTCCGAACACCCAACAGCGATAAATCCTATCGCCAGCAAGCCCCAGGCGATTGCTGTCCGGAAGGCCCTTTTTTTCATCATGTCTGTCATATGGATTGGTCTCTCAAATCGCTGCAAATGTACAACTTTATTTCTACACCCTCCCGCATTTAGGTATAAAAATACTACCTTTGCATGCAAATTATAACAAGAAATAAAAGACATGATACTCGAGAGAATCAACGAACTTCTGAGCGAAGTGGGACAGCTTTCGGCCAAGAATGCGGAGGAAATCGAACAACTGCGACTGAAATATCTCAGCAAGAAGGGGGAGATCACGGCCTTGATGGCCGATTTTCGCCTTGTGGCTGCCGACCAAAAAAAGGCTGTCGGCATGAAAATCAACGAACTAAAGCAGCTGGCACAAGACAAACTGGAGGAGCTTAAGGCCTCAGTGGGCACAGAAAAACAAAGCCGCGAGCTGCTCGACCTTACCCGAACGCCCTACCCCATCCGCTTAGGAACGCGCCATCCGCTGACAATCGTGCGCAATCAAATCATCGATATTCTCCAGCGCATGGGCTTTACGCTGGCCGAAGGGCCCGAGATCGACGACGACCTGCACGTATTTACCAAACTGAACTTCGCCCCCGACCATCCCGCACGCGACATGCAAGACACCTTTTTCATCGAGACCAACCCCGATGAGGTGACGAAAAACGTAATTCTGCGTTCGCATACGTCTAACGACCAAAGCCGAATCATGGAACGGCAACAGCCTCCTATCCGCGTGATTTGTCCCGGGCGAGTGTATCGCAACGAGGCTATCTCGGCCCGTGCACACTGCTTTTTCCATCAGCTCGAGGGTCTTTACATCGACAAAAATGTCTCTTTCACCGACCTCAAACAGGTGCTTCTCACCTTTGCCCGCGAGCTTTTCGGGCCCGACACCAAGATTCGGCTGCGCCCGAGCTACTTTCCTTTCACCGAGCCCAGTGCCGAAATGGACATCTCTTGCCACATCTGCGGCGGCAAAGGCTGCGGCTTCTGCAAGCACACTGGCTGGGTAGAAATTCTGGGGTGCGGCATGGTAGATCCCAATGTGCTGGAGGCTTGCGGCATAGACAGCAGCGTTTATTCGGGCTATGCTTTCGGACTGGGCATCGAACGCATCACCAACTTGAAATATCACGTGGCCGACCTGCGTCTGTTCTCAGAGAACGACGTGCGTTTTCTACGTCAGTTCGAGTCGGCCTACTAAAGCTCCCGCCCTTCTATTTCTTACAGACCGCAGGCCATTTTCCCTGCGGTCTTTTTTCGTTCCGTCCCGTTTCTCTCTTCCCATCCACAGAGGTTGCACTTCTTGCCAAGTCGCAAAGGATGCCTCCAAGCCAACCTTGCGACAGAGACAAGCGGCTTCTTTCGATCGCCTTGATCAACATCTGACATCCAAGCGTTTATAAAACGTTTTCCCATCTCTTAGCTTTCGTCCTGCATTTTCTTAGCTTTTGCAGTGCATTCTCTTAGCTTTTGGCGTGCGAAAGCTAAGAGATGAGATGAAAGGGCGGCGAGTTCGCCTCGGAAATCGGAATCGAAGGGCGACTGCATCGGGTCGAAAGGCGCATTAATTTCAGATTTTGAGCCGCGGTG
Organism: Prevotella sp. oral taxon 475; assembly: GCF_018127805.1. Taxonomy (NCBI): domain Bacteria; kingdom Pseudomonadati; phylum Bacteroidota; class Bacteroidia; order Bacteroidales; family Prevotellaceae; genus Prevotella; species Prevotella sp. oral taxon 475. The sequence continues at coordinate 853,263 of NZ_CP072334.1, read as the reverse complement.
CTGCATATTTTTCGTACATTTGCAGACGGAAAGCAGTGTTTCGGTCTGCCGCCGGCATCCTTGCGATGCGGGAGGAAAGTCCGGGCAGCGCAGGACGTTCCACTTCTGAAAATGGAAGCTACCGGCGACGGTAGGTAGAGGTAGAAGAAAACAACCGCCAAGGCTCGCGCCGTGGTAAGGGTGAGAAGGTGGTGTAAGAGACCACCAGTCGATGGGCGATCATCGAGCTGTGCCTCCTGGAAGCTGCAAGTTCGCGTAAACCGTCGTTTGAGGGTTGTCCGCCCGAAGATGCTACGACGGAGGGTAGAATGCTCAAGCTGCGGGGCGACTCGCAGCGTAGATAAATGGCAGACGCTTTCCGCTCACGACAACGTGAGGAAAGAACAGAACCCGGCTTATAGAGACACTGCTTTCTTTTTTAATGGACACTTGAAAATTGATCGTTGAGAATGAACAATGAATGATTGACGATGCATCATTGAGGAGAAGACTGCCGACTACACACACAGACTTATCTTCCCGTTAAAACCCCATGAGAAGAAAGATTGACAACATCATTTTATACCTGCGAAGAGGAATGTGGCAAACGCGACGCGAGGAGGTTTCGCCGCTGGTGTTCGTGCTGCTCACCATCCTGCGGAGGCTCGTCGTGACGGTGAAATTCTTCACTACGCGCAGCGTTACCGACATGGCTTCGGCCCTTACCTACAGCACGCTCCTGGCCATTGTGCCGATTTTGGCCGTGGTATTTGCCATTGCACGCGGTTTTGGCTTTTCAAAATACATTGAGATTTGGTTTAGAGACGCGCTCTCGAGCCAACCGCAGGCCGCTGATACCATTATCGGCTTTGTCAACTCTTACCTGGTGCACACCAAAAGCGGAATCTTTCTTGGCATCGGACTGCTTTTCATGCTCTTCACCGTGCTGATGCTCATCAGCAACATCGAGAAAGCCTTCAACAAAATCTGGCAGGTACAACATCCACGCAGTTTGTTTCGCACCGTGACAGACTATCTGGCCATGTTCTTCCTCGTACCCATCATCATCGTTGTCACGTCGGGCGTGTCGATTGTGATGGCCACTTTCGCCAGCGACATCGAGGAATACGTTGTTATCGGTCCGATGATGCGTTTGTTTATCTCGGTGATGCCCTACGTTTTGATGTCGGCCGTTTTTGTTGGCTTCTATATCTTCATGCCCAACACCAAAGTCAACTTCTCGGCGGCTTTCTTTCCGGGCATCCTTTCGGGTGTAGCGATGCAGGTGTTGCAGGTGTTCTACATCCATTCGCAAATCTTCCTCTCGTCCTACAATGCCATCTATGGTTCGTTTGCAGCTTTACCGCTGTTCATGCTGTGGGTGCAGATTTCGTGGAGCATCTGTCTCTTCGGTGCCGAATTGAGCTATACCAGTCAGAACATGGAGAGCTTCGACCTCCTGGGGCAGATGGACGAGCTGAGTTATCGCTACCGGATGATGCTGAGTGCCTTGTTGTTGGGAAAGATTTGCCGGCGGTTCGACGAGGCTAAGCCGCCCTATACGGCGGTGGAACTGAAGTTGGAAACGAACATCCCGGTGCGCATCGTTCAGCAATTGCTCTTCGAAATGCAGACCGCAGGTCTGGTGACCTACATCGCTGGCGACGAAAAGGATGTCGATGCGCGCTATCAGCCGGCTCTCTCGCTCAGACAACTCACACTCGGATTGATGATCGACCGGCTCGAATCCTCGGGCACTTGGAATCTCGACCTCGATATTGGCAAACATCTCACAGGTCGAGGATGGAAAGAGTTTTACAGAATGAGAAAGCATTATCTGGCCGAGATGCGCACCATCGAACTGAAAGACTTGGTTTTCGACGAACAGCCCATCGGCACAGGTTTGCTAAACACACGCCATTAAAAAATAGAAAAGATGGAAATCATTGATTTTGAACAACGCGTCAGTCAAAAGATTCGACTGAACAGTGCCATGCCCGGATTCCCCCAACGGGAGGATTTCGGCGTGACGAAAGAAGAAGTGGACGGTTATCTCTTCGACAAACAGGCGGTCCTCGACAGTGTTGGCAGTCTGCGTTCGCAGTATACGCTGTCCGGTGTGCTCATCATTCTGCCTGTCGTAGTTCTCTCGGCTTTCCCCGAAAAGAAACTGCCTTGGGGTAGTTGGTCGCTCTTCGTGGCTCTGGCCATCGGCTTTTTGTTGGCGGGAGGAGCCAAACTTGTCGTCCGTTGGAGGGTGAAACGCAAACTGCGACGCATGGCCAACGAACGCATCGAACAATATATCGAGGCGGTATTAGGATTCGGCGCGTGAGATGTTCTTCATCTCACGCGCCTTTTTTAATGGGTGGCTGCCCACCAAGCGGTCTGCGTCTTCGTGGCAATGGCCCGCTCGTAGGTAGACACGGTGGGGTCGCTGATGGTGATGCCGCTGAAAGAACCGACGTTGATGTAGCGTGTGGGGAGTTCGCCCAGACTGGTGTAGATCTGCGGCGTACTGGCTTTGTAGGGCACGAAACGACTCAGAGCAGTTTGAAAATCGGCGTAAAGGGGGTCGCTGCCGCAAAGTTTTCGCACGTAACTGTCGAAGTCGAAGAAGATGGTGTTACGGTATCCGTCAAGCTTCTGTACCGAGACCGTATCTGAGAGGTTGAAGACATGGCGGGCGTTGATTCGCTTCATCACGCTGGCCATCTGCTGCGCCTGACTGCAATCGGCAACACCGATGTTTCCGCAGGGCGTGCTATAGGCGGAATAAAAACGATGAAACTCGTCGACCACCCGTTGATAGTCGGGTTCTGGCTGTGCCAAATACTTCCAAATGCGTTCGTAAGGCATGCCATAAGCCATGATTTCGCTGGCGCATCCGATGAGATGGTCGGTAGCACGGCGTAGCTCGTAGGCCACTTCCACGTTCGACATGTAGCAATCGTCGAACATGACAAACTGCATCTTCATCCCCGCCTTGCCGATTCCTTGTGCCAGGGCGGAGATATTGGTTTGAAAGTAAGGTTCCGATCCGCCGAAATAGCGCGTCTGTGCTCTGCTGCGACCTCCGGCAAAGAGCCATCCCGTGCCGTGACAGCCCACAATGAGAGCGTATCGCTGGGCGGGTGCCGTTTGTTTCACCCGAGTGAGGATGTCGGCAATGCCGTCGGCGGTGGTGAAAGCGGGCATATGAGCGGCAGAATATCGCTCGAGGGTGTCTTGCCGACAAATGCCACCACGATAAACCACCTCCATCATAACGGCCGAAGTGGCAGAAGAGGAGATGAAAACGAGGAGTCGGTTTCGCCCCAGTCCGCCGTTACGAGCAATAGCTGTCTGTATATCGGCCAAGTTTTGCTGAAAAGCATGATACAAACTGCCCGACTCGCTGGTTCGACTTGCGCTCCAAGGCATATAGACAAACAGGGTTTTCTGGGCCATCGCCTGCGGAACGGGATAGGGTGCAGCCACCTCATCGCGACAGGCTGACAAGGCTACGACGGCCAGAAAGCCTAAAAAGAGTTGCTTGATTTTTTTCATTTTTTCTCTATTGAACTTTCCAACTACTTGGAAACTCTGTTTTTCTCATTTCTGAGCTTTCCAACTACTTGGAAGCTTCGTTTTTCTTATTTTCGAGCTTTCCAACTACTTGGAAGCTTTGTTTTTCTCATTTTTGAGCCTTCCAACTACTTGGAAGCTCCGTTTTTTTCATTTTCGAGCCTTCCAACTACTTGGAAGACTCATTTTGTTCATCGCCCATGAACGAGGCCCTGTCTTTTCTTATTTCGAGCCATCGGTCATGGGCGAAATGCGATTTTGCTATTTTTTCTTTCTCAATTCGAGGAGCGAGAGCTTGAGTGCAGCGATTTTTTCCTCCGAGTCATTCTGTTTTTTGCGCTCCAGGGCCACAACGGCCTCGGGGGCGTTGGCCACAAAACGCTCGTTGGAGAGTTTTTTCTTGATACCGGCCAAGAATCCTTCGAGATGGGCCAACTGTGACTCCTGCTTAGCGATCTCGGCCTCGACATCGATGAGACGACCCACGGGAACGGCGTATTCGTCCGTCGCAACCATGAACTGTGCCGTGTCAGCGGGCTTCTCTTGGCATACATCGATGCGCTCGAGATTGGCCATTTTCATCATCACATCATCATAATCCGCAAAACGATTCTGACCGATGGCACAGAGCACGAGCGGCTCTTTGGGCGGAATATTCTTCTGATTGCGAACGGTGCGCACAGAGGAGACGATCTGCTTCACGCTCTCGATGTCGGCGTTCAGTTGTCTATCGGCTTCAGAGGGGGCGGCAATCTCCTGCTGCTCGCGCATGATCGAGGCGCCCGTTTCCCTACTAACGAGGTGCTGCCACAGTTCTTCGGTGATGAAAGGCATAAAGGGATGGAGCAGTTTGAGCAGCGTTTCGAAGAAGCGGAGCGTAGCGTTGAGCGTGGCACAGTCGATAGGCGAGCCGTAGACAGGCTTCACCATCTCGAGATACCAGCTGGAGAACTCGTCCCAGAAGAGCCGATAGATAGCCATGAGGGCTTCTGAGATACGATATTTCGAGAAAAGATGGGCCACCTCCAGGTTCGTCTCCCGCAGTTTGGCCTCAAACCATCTCACGGCCGTTGCGTTGGCCGCAGGCTGCTCGATGTCGGCCGTCTGCCACCCCTTCACCAATCGGAAGGCGTTCCAAATCTTGTTGTTGAAGTTGCGCCCTTGCTCGCAAAGGGCCTCATCGAAGAGAATATCGTTGCCAGCCGGTGCCGAAAGCATCATCCCCATGCGAACGCCGTCGGCTCCGTATCGGTCGATGAGCTCGAGAGGATCGGGCGAATTACCGAGCGATTTCGACATCTTCCGCCCCAGTTTGTCGCGCACAATGCCCGTGAAATACACATTCCGGAAAGGCATTTGTCCGCGATATTCATAGCCGGCCATAATCATTCGGGCCACCCAGAAGAAGATAATGTCGGGCCCAGTCACCAAGTCGCTCGTGGGATAATAATAGTTGATTTCCTCGTTGTCGGGCTTCCGGATGCCGTCGAACACGGAGATGGGCCAGAGCCAAGAAGAGAACCACGTGTCGAGGCAGTCTTCATCCTGTTCGAGATCAGCCTTTTCGAGTGTCGGTAGCACCTTTTTAGCCTTTTCGAGAGCCTCCTCTTCAGAGCGTGCCACGACGCATTCGCGCTTGCCGTCGACGGTGAAATAATAGGCCGGAATACGATGTCCCCACCACAGTTGGCGCGAGATGCACCAGTCTTTGATATTCTCCAGCCAGTGGCGATAGGTGTTTTTGTATTTCTGGGGATAGAAACGGATGTCGTCGTCCATGACAGGTTGCAGGGCCAAGTCGGCGAAATGCTGCATCCGAAGGAACCATTGGGTGGAGAGCTTGGGCTCGATAGGCACGTGGGTTCGTTCAGAATAGCCCACCTTATTGTCGTAGTCCTCCACCTTTTCCATCAGCTGAGCCTTCTCCAAGTCGATGGCAATCTGTCGGCGAACGTCCATTCTGTCCATCCCAACATACAGTTCTGCGGCAGGAGAGAGAGTTCCGTCGTCGTTGAAAATATCGATAGTCTCGAGCCCATGTTTGAGTCCTAAGTTGTGGTCGTTGATGTCGTGTGCCGGTGTCACCTTCAGACAGCCCGTCCCGAACTCCACATCCACATACTCATCTTCAATCACCGGAATCTCCCGGCCCACCAACGGCACAATCACATGTTTGCCCTTGAGCCACGTATTCTTCTCATCATTGGGGTTGATGCACATCGCCGTGTCGCCCATGATGGTTTCGGGACGCGTGGTAGCTACGATAGCATAACGCCCGGGCTCCTCCACCACCCGATAGCGGAGGTAATAAAGCTTAGAATGTTCGTCTTTATAGACCACCTCTTCGTCCGAGAGCGCCGTCTGTGCCTGCGGGTCCCAGTTTACCATTCGCACGCCGCGGTAGATCAATCCCTTGTCGTAGAGATCGCAAAACACCTGTATGACGCTGGCCGACCGTTCTTCGTCCATTGTGAAAGCCGTCCGATCCCAGTCGCACGAAGCTCCCAGTCGGCGCAGTTGTTTGAGAATGATGCCGCCGTGTTCGTGCGTCCAGTCCCAGGCATGACGAAGAAATTCGTCGCGGCTCAGGTCGGTTTTCTTCACGCCCTGCTCGGCCAATTTGGCCACCACCTTTGCTTCCGTGGCAATCGAGGCATGGTCTGTTCCCGGCACCCAGCACGCGTTTTTGCCTTCCATTCGGGCTCGGCGCACCAGGATGTCCTGTATCGTATTGTTCAGCATGTGGCCCATGTGCAGCACTCCGGTGACGTTGGGCGGCGGAATCACCACCGTATAAGGTTCTCTATCGTCGGGTTGGCTGGCAAAAAGTTTGTTGTCAATCCAGTATTGATACCATTTCGACTCCACTTCCTTCGGGTCATACTTACTTGCTAATTCCATATTTGCGTTGTTTTGTTTCTATTTCTGATCATCGTTCGCAGGGATGCAAAATTACGAAAAAACCGCGAATTTCCGGTCCTCTCCCGCCTCAAGCTCCCTCAAAGGTGAGGCTTGACCGTCGTTATTTCCACCCTACACGCTTCGAGGGGAGGCTCTTCGCCTCGTTGCTTCATGATGCGATAAGCTGTTTTGCCCTCGCCCGTCGTCTCGCAATAATAGTTGAGCACATCGCCGAAATGACTTTCGGCTACATAAGCCACGTCGATGCGACCGATGCAGTGTGTGCGGTGCCACGCTTCGGGCATCAAATCGAGCAGATGCTCCACATATTTCACGCTATTGATGTGCCCATTAACGTCCACATCGCTGTAGTGCGTCTCTACCTTCCCCGCCCATTGGCCCTCGTCGCTCATTCTTACGCGCGACGAAGCAGCAATAGGACAAATCGTTTCCTTATCTACATACTCCGCGATGGAACCTTCTTTGATCGCCAAAATGTCGGCCGGCTGGCGCGTTTCGGTGTCGATCATCGCCCAGACGCTGCGTCCGTAGCCATAGATTTTGCCCGTCTCGTGGTCTGAAATTTTAAAGTTGCGTTGAGTGAAAAAGCGCATCACGCTATCCACCCACGTCTCTACCGAGAGCCGGGTATAGGCCACAGGCATTTCGTTCACCTCGATCGCCAGACGCGAGAGCACCCAGGTTTTGCGGATGCCATTGAGAAAATGCATACCGAAGCCACGCTCGTTAGAGTGGAAGTCGGCCGCGTTGAGCAGATGATTGCCCAAATGCCCCATGAAAATGCGGTTCGAAAAGTCGCAGTGGAACGGTTCTACCAAGAACTCATACCTTCCTATTTTGTTGTGTCTCTCCATTTTCTTTCAGTCTTTTTGGTGCATCTGTCGTGCCGGCTGCGAGTGAATCCAACGGCGAAACATCCGCCTTCTACCTTCCGCAGACGCCCCGACATGCCTGCAAAGTTAGCGAGTTTTCGCCGGAAAGACGAACGCTTCTCCTCCCGATTCCCCTTTCTCCGCATACATAACAAAAAGTCTCGACACTCCGAAGAATGTCGAGACCACTATAAAATCCTAGTAACTAAAAACTTTAAATGGATTTATTCTGCTTTAGAGCTGTCGTTGAACGTTGCCACGCGGTTGAACGAAACTTCCTCGAACAAGGTGTCCGTCACGCCCATACCCTTGGTAGTCAAGCGGCTGGCAGCAATCTTGTATTTCTTCACCAGTGCCGTTTTCACAGCCTCTGCACGTGCGTTAGAGAGTTTTTGGTTGATCTCTGCGCTACCCTCGGGCGAAGCATAGCCGCGGATTTCCACTTTAGCCTCGGGATGATTCTTCATATAAGAAGCGATCAGTTCCAGCGGAGCATACTGTGCGGGATCGATAACGGCCTTGCCCTGACGGAACAATACAGTAGGTTGGAGGTTGGTAACGGTTTCCGACTTGATGTTCTTCACCACCGTTTTGGGCCTTTTGTTGCAGTCGTCAAGAGCCTTTTGCAGGTCGGCAATCTGGCGATCTTTCTCCGAAAGCTGGGCATCCTTACCGTTGAGGTCGCTGCGCAGGTTGTTGATTTGTGCGTTGAGCCCGTCGATTTCGGCCTGATCGCGCACCTGTGCGATGGTAAAGTTGTGCGAACCGTTAGAGTTCTTGAACTTGTAAACCAGACCTGCGTTCAGCTGAACGAAAGAACGGTTGATGTTATACGAGAGTCCGTCGTAACCATCGTTGTTCAGATTGTACACGATGGCCGGTTCTACGTAGAACTGCCACTGCTTGTCCGAGCCGAAGTTGAAGGCAAAGTCGAGTGCTACCTTAGAGGTCAAGGCGTTGAGATTCTCTGCTTTGTAAGCGTTGAAAGAGCGTTCCCAACCGAAACCATACAAACCGATGATTTCAAAGCAACGGGGCTGACCTTTATAACCGCCGAACCAGTTGCTGAGGTTGATGGTTCCCAGAGCAGAAGTGTTGAGTAATCTCACCACCGTACCGGTAGAAATGCCCGGTTTGTTAGAGAAATAGGCATTGCTCTCAACTGCGAAGCCGAACACCGGCGTGAAGTTACGACCGATACGCAGACCTGCGTTGGGATTGAGGTTCTTCATCCAGCTGTAACCGGTGGTCATCGTAGCTACGCCACCATTGATGCCAATGTAGAAATTGTCGAAAGTTTTGCTGCCTGTAACTGTCTGTGCAGATACAGAAACTGCCAAAGCGGCAGCTGCAAAGAAAGTAAATAACCTTTTCATTCTTTTCTTGTTATTAATGATATAAACTATAATATGTCATCTCTGCTTAAATCGCTGCAAAGGAAAAGAAAAAACTCATAAGTGCCAAATGTTTTTATCAAAATATGAGTGCTTTGAACACAAAAAGACTAAAAAGGCACATTTTTCTATCCTTTTTAACGCTCCCAATCGCATTTCTCTCACGTTGACAAGGCCACCTCTACCCATTTTTCGTAACTTCGCACCATGAAGAGAATCATTTTGATTACCGGCGGGCAACGCTCGGGCAAGAGTCAGTATGCCGAAAAGCTAGCTCTACAGCTATCGCCCCACCCTATCTATATGGCCACGGCACATGCTTGGGACGAGGAATTCTGCCAGCGCATTGCCCGACATCGGCTCAGACGCGGCCCGTGTTGGACCAATATCGAGGAGGAAAAATATCTGAGTCGGCACTATATATATAATAAGGTGGCGGTGATCGACTGCATTACGCTCTGGTGCACCAATTTTTTCTACAATCCCGACCTCAAAGAAGACGAACTGCCCGATGTGGATTCCACCTTGCAGGCCTTGCAGGCGGAGTTCGATCAGTTCACCGCTCAGGAGGCTACGTTCATCTTTGTGACCAACGAAATCGGCAGCGGAGGCGTGAGCAGTCATGCGCTTCAACGACGATTCACCGATTTAGAGGGCTGGATGAACCAATATGTAGCCTCGAAAGCCGACGAAGTGATCCTCATGGTGAGCGGCATTCCCGTCAAAATCAAATAGCTTTTTCCGCAGACGGAAGCCCGGCAGGCATACGGTCTGCCCGCTTTTCATCCTCTCAAAAGGGAACTTTGAAGCGGCCCTTGCTGCCTGTTGAAAATCAGACGCTTACCAGGTTGCCTGCAAAAGCTTAGCTTTCGCATCCTAAAAGCTAAGAAAACGGCGTGCAAAAGCTAAGAAAATGCAAGCCGAAAGCTAAGCTTTTGGAAATGCCCCTCTCAACCGAGCTACACCGCTCACTCTAAAAAACGGGAACCATCTCTCGATCTTCCCTTCGCAAAACGAATTTCTACATCCACGATGCAACGCTTTTCCATTGCCCCAATTACTGATCCCGGCAAGCCCATTCGCGAAAAAATAGATTATCTCAACAAACCCAAGGGTTCGCTGGGGATGCTCGAAGACTTGGCTTTCGACATCTGTCGGATCCAACAAACGCTCTCGCCCACACTCCGTCATCCCTGCCATCTGCTCTTGGGAGCCGACCATGGCATCGAACGCGAGGGGGTGAGCGTATCGCCAAGAGCCGTGACATGGCAGCAGATGGTGAACTTCACGCGTGGCGGAGGCGGCGTCAACGTCTTCTGTCGGCAACACCACTTCGACCTGACTTTGGTGGATATGGGCGTGGACTACGACCTCTCACCCTACCCTATCCTCGATCGCAAAATCGCACGAGGCACCAACAACTTCCTCTATGGCCCGGCCATGAGCCAAGAACAGTTTGTTCGGGCCATGAAAACCGGCGCAGAGCTCGCCGATAGCTGTCATGCCAAGGGCAGCAACGTGCTTTGCATCGGCGAAATGGGCATCGGCAACACGTCGGCCTCGAGCCTTTGGATGTGTCTTTTAGGGCATCTGCCGCTATCGGCATGCGTAGGAAGCGGAGCCGGACTGAACTCCGAGGGTATGAACCACAAACGCAACGTCTTGCAACAGGCCTTAGATCGTTTTCTCGCCACCAGTCCCGGTCCGGTAGATACAGAGACCGTGATTCGCTATTTCGGCGGTTTTGAGATGGTGGCAGCCGTGGGAGCGATGCTGCAAGCAGCCCAACGGCGAATGCTGGTCTTGGTAGACGGCTTTATTATGTCGGCCTGCATGCTGGCAGCCAGTAGGCTCGAGCCGGCCGTTTTGGGCTATGCCGTCTTTGGGCATTGCGGCGACGAGAGCGGCCATAAGCAGCTGTTGCAACTCATGAAGGCGCGTCCCATCCTGCAATTGGGGCTACGCCTGGGCGAAGGAACGGGGGCTTTGTGTGCCTATCCCATCATCGAAAGTGCGGTAAGAATGATCAACGAAATGAATAACTTCAAAGATGCAAATATCGATCAATACTTCTAAATGGTACGATCGCCCGTGGGCGGCTCTCATTTTCTTTACTCGTCTGCCTTTTTGGCGGCTCCATCAGCCACGGAAAGAGGCCTACGAGTCGGTGGTAGAATACTGGCCGCTGGCCGGTTGGCTGACGGGCGGTGTCACAGCGACCGTCATCTGGGCAGGAACGGCGGTCTTTCCGTTCTACATTGCGCTCATCCTGGCTCTCATCAGTAGGGTCATTCTCACGGGAGCACTGCATGAAGACGGCCTGGCCGACCTCTTCGACGGTCTGGGAGGTGGCGGTAGCGACCGGCATCGCATCCTCACTATCATGAAAGACTCGCATATCGGCACCTATGGCGTGCTTGCTCTCGTGGCCTATGCGGCACTGCTCTTTGCTGCGCTCTATGCACTCGGCCCGTTCTATGCCGCCTTGGCCGTTCTCGGGGCCGACCCTTTTGCCAAGATGACGGCAGGATTGCTCACACAGTTGTTGCCCTATGCTCGCAGCGAAGAGCAGTCGAAGGCGCAGGTTCTTTACCGAAGGTTCAGCCCTTGGGCAGGTTGCTTGCTTTTGTTGCAGGCCATACTCCCGCTGTTTCCGCTGGTCTACGTGGTCATCTTCCATCCGGCAGGCCCTCTTCTGCGCTGGGATGTATTGCTGGCTGCGCCTTGCGTGGTGCTGTTTTCGCTGTATGTCTTGCTCGCTCGCCGACTGAAAGGCTACACGGGCGACTGCTGCGGAGCAGCCTTTTTGCTGGTAGAACTGAGCATCTATTTGGGATTAGTCATTCAGTTGACGAGGTAACCAACCTCCTTGTCCACTCGTTCACTTATCAACTCATCAACTTTAAAAATCCTATGGACATTTTTCTCGTTCGTCACACCCGTGTAGACGTTCCACCGGGCACTTGTTATGGTTGGACAGACGTCCCGCTATGCGACACTTTTCCTCAAGAAGCCGCCCAGACACAGCAAGAACTCGCCCCGCAAGGGCCCTTCGACGCGGTGTTCTCCTCGCCGCTGACGCGCGCTCGTAGATTGGCCGCGTTCTGCGGATACACGCATCCCATCGTCGACCATCGTCTCAAAGAGATGCACATGGGCGACTGGGAGATGCGCCGATTCGAAGACATCGACGACGAAAATCTGCAACGCTGGTATGCCGACTACATGAACGTGAGCACCACCAACGGCGAAGGCTTTCCACAATTCTATGCGCGCGTGACGGCTTTTCTCGACCACCTGCGACAACAACCTTTCCGACGCGTGGCCATTTTTTCCCATGGCGGCGTGCTTCTCTGTGCAGGCATCTACGCAGGACTGTTTTCTACACAACATGCTTTTGAACATCTCGCCCCCTTTGGCGGCATTCTGCACATTCAACTCTCACCCTGCTCAGAAGAATCCTTATAAAAGAGGAGAAGAAAAAGAGGCTCTACTCCGCGGTTTAACCAGAGAAAGGAGTACTTTTGCAGTGCATTCAATGGGATATTCATCACTAACACACCGAACGTATGAGTTTGAACATCAAAAAGGATAACACCAAACGTATTGTGATCGTGGGCGGAGGCTTCGGCGGTTTGCAACTGGCCAACGGACTGAAAGGCACTCCCTATCAGGTCATTCTGATCGATAAGAACAATTATCATCAGTTTCCGCCGCTCATCTATCAGGTGGCATCGGCCGGAATGGAGGCCAGTTCTATCTCCTTCCCTTTCCGTCGAAACTTCCAACACCGCAAGAACTTCTACTTCCGGATGGCCGAACTGCGGGCCATCTTTCCCGAGAAGAAACTCATACAGACCTCCATCGGTAAGGTGGAGTACGACTATCTGGTGCTGGCAGCAGGAACCACGACCAATTTCTTTGGCAATCGGAACGTGGAACGTAAGGCCATGCCGATGAAAACCGTAGACGAGGCCATGGGATTGCAAAACGCTATCCTCGCCAACATCGAACGGGCTATCACTTGTTCCACTCAACAAGAACAACAAGAACTGCTCAACGTCGTGATCGTGGGCGGCGGAGCTACTGGTGTAGAGATTGCCGGCGTGCTCTCGGAGATGAAACGCACCATCCTGCCCCACGATTATCCCGACCTCGACCCTTCGCTAATGAATATCTATCTCATCGAGGCGGGCAACCGTTTGCTGGCTGCCATGTCGCCAGAATCTTCTGCGGCCGTAGAGAAATACCTGCGCGAGATGGGCGTTAACATCCTGCTCAATAAACGGGTAGAGGACTACGAGGGGCATAAAGTGCTGCTGGCCGACGGCTCTTCTATCTCTACACGCACCTTTATCTGGGTGAGCGGCGTCGCAGCACAGGCTGTGGGCCATCTCGGCACAGAGCATCTGGGACGCGGACGACGCATCCGGGTAGATACGTTCAATCGGGTGCAAGGCATGGAAGACGTGTTCTCCATCGGCGACCAATGTATCGTCGAGGGCGACGAGGCCTATCCCGGCGGTCATCCGCAGCTGGCACAGGTGGCCATTCAGCAAGGCAATAACCTGGCTAAGAACTTCCGTCGCCTGCTCAAAGGCAAAGACCTGAAGCCTTTCCGCTACAAAAATCTCGGCACAATGGCCACCGTTGGCCGCAACAAAGCTGTGGCCGAATTTGCCCATATCCGGCTGAAGGGCTTTTGGGCATGGCTGATGTGGCTCGTGGTTCACCTGCGCTCCATCCTCGGTGTTCGCAATAAAGCGGTGGTTTTGCTCAACTGGATGTGGAATTACGTCAATTACAACCAGTCGCTCCGCATGATATTCTATCCCCAAAAGGCTACCGAAATTAAAGAACGCGAAGAGCGCGAGGCCCGAATGCATTGGGGAGAAGATCTCATGAAGGATGAAACCCCGAAACAAGAATAAAAACTCGGCGGCAGATAATGGCCAGGAGATTTGCCTGGGAAAAAGATTTTCTATAACTTTGCACCCATAATGACAAACGTGTGCATATATTATAAAGGTGTAACGGGACAGAAAGGCGAAAACTTTTCTGCATCTTTTAACGCCGAGTGTTTGGTAGTCTCCGAGAAAATGACTACCTTACACACACACACACACACACACACACACAGTATGCGCACCTATTGGTAGCGCAACACTTTTTCACTTTTTCCTACGCGCGCGCAAAGAGCGTGTGTTCCTTATCAGCAAAGGGCTCGCAGGAGTTCCCTTTGCTTCTCTTTTTGTGCCCTTTTATTACAGCATAGAAAAGAGAAATAATAATGATTTTCAGCCAACTAAATATGAATGAGAGATGAAGAAATTATTCCCCCTATTGCTATTTTTCTTAACAGCCGTTTCTGCTACAGCGCAAGAAACTTATTTCCAAAAAGATGGTCTTTGGTATCGAGTTCTAAAAACAATGACACAAAAGTCTTATGATGCTTCTGTAGACGAGGTGGCAGTTACAAGACCTCCAAGTAATCCATTCAAATACCAGCAAGGAATTTCCATCAATGTTCCATCAAATGTTACTTATAACGGGAAAAACTATGCCGTAACCTATCTTGATGCTTGGGCTTTCTCTGGTACAACGTTAACCGCTCTCACCTTTCCTGAAAGCATTCAGAAAACAGGAACAAATGTAATAACATACACAACCATAAAACATTTTCACACTCCACAAAATGTAAAAGTATTACCCCTAGACTTTTTATGGAAAGCTTATCCTGAAGAATTATGGTTATCTCCTAACGTTACAAAGATGGAAAATCGTGTTGCCACTTATTGTTCTACTCTGCAACGTGTACATGGGTTTGCCCAAACCAAGATAGAAGAAATAGGGGAAAGTTGCTTCCCTTATTATAATGACAGACCTGATCCGACAGCCTATATTAACGATTTTTCTGTTCTACCCCCTACGATACGAATCATAGGTTCAGGAGCTTTCAGTGGTGAAAAAATTAACAACCAGGGACTTCCGCTGAATAATCTGTCTATTCCTCTCAGCTTAGAGAAACTTGGTAATAGAGTTTTCAATATAGCAGACAAAGTCATCATACCTCACCAGATGCCTTTTGAAATTGGAGAAGAATCTTTTGGTATTCAATCTACTCTGAAATTGCATGTCCCCACAGACCGAATCTTTGCTTATAAGGCTTCAATAAAGTGGTCTGCTTACGGCGATAAGCTCCGTGAAGAGCTGAAAATCGGTTCCACCGGCTACACTTCCTATTACTTGGAGAACGAGAACTTCCTTATTCCGGCAGGCTGCACAGCGTATATCATTACGGGTATTACCCCCAGTGGAAGTAAATTCATTCCCGACCAAGCCAACGTGACTGCATTCACCGCAGGAAAAATTATCCCCAAGCAAACAGGGTTTATCTTGCAAGGAACTCCTAACAGTACAGTGGTATATCAAGCGAACGTGACAGGCACAGAGGAAAGCGTGGCAGGCAATTGGCTCGTTGGTACGGCTATAGAACAGGAGTTCTCCTCGGCCGGACATAAATATTATGTATTGGCCAATGGCGACGAAGGCATCGGCTTTTATAAACAAGGTACGCGTAAAGGTGCTTCCATCAAACTGCAACCGCATCGCGCCGGTCTGCGTTTACCCGACGCTGTTGCACCCGCTAAAGGACTCATCATCGACTTCGATGCTGCCCGAGAAGAAGCAGAGACTACCGGCATTCGCGATGTTCGTCCTTCCGTTCAGCCGCGCGAAGACATCATTTACGACTTGCAAGGCCGCCGAGTGAAGAATCCTGGCCGAGGCATCTACATTGTTAATGGCAAGAAAGTAGTAAGGGAGTAAGGAGAAAGAGGAATAAAAGTAGGAAAAAGTAGTAAGTAATAGAGTAGTAAATAGAAAAGTAGTAAGCTATGAAACAGAGATATATCACCCCCGGCATAAAGGTTGTTCAGTTGATGACCGACGAAAATATCGCACAATTCGTCGTTAGTTCGCACTCCGTAGGCGAGAACGAAGGGCTGGCTAAACCCGGATTTTTTGAAGAAGACGAAGAAGAGACCGTCGAGCAAACGCTATCCGGCTACTCGCCGTGGGAAGACTGAAATCTATCTGCCCAGGTGTAGTACACCCTTAAGACGACGGTTCAACAAAGATTTGTTTCAACCGGAAAGTTGGTCGGACTTTACAGAGTTTGTAAAGAAGGCATAGGAAGACGGAAAGAACACTCATTGAGAAAGAATAGAAAAGGTGAAAAGATGCTGACAGGTTGTCGCGCTTTCACCTTTTTTTTATACTTTTGCAAGCATAAAAGATTATATATTTCCACTGATATGAACATATTAGAACTGAGCGAGCAGGAGATTGTGAGACGACAAAGCCTGCAAGAACTGCGCAATATGGGCATCGATCCCTACCCCGCCGCAGAATATCCCACCAATGCTTTTTCTTCCGATATAAAAAATAACTTTAAAGATGGCGAAGAACACGAAGTATGTATCGCCGGACGAATGATGAGCAGACGCGTGATGGGGAAAGCCAGTTTTGTGGAACTGCAAGACTCGCGAGGACGTATTCAGGTGTACATCACCCGCGACGACATCTGCCCCGGCCAAGAGAAGGAACTCTACAACACCGTGTTCAAGCGGCTGCTCGACATCGGTGACTTCATCGGTGTGCGCGGATTCGTGTTCCGCACACAGACGGGAGAGATTTCGGTTCACGCCCGCGAACTAACGGTATTGAGTAAGAGTTTGAAACCGCTGCCCATCGTAAAGTATAAAGACGGCGTGGCTTATGATAAGTTCGACGATCCTGAACTACGCTATCGCCAACGATATGTAGACCTCGTAGTGAACGAGGGCGTGAAAGACACGTTCCTTAAACGTGCCATCGTGCTGCGAACCATGCGGCAGGTGTTGGACGAAGCCGGATATACCGAAGTGGAAACGCCTACGCTGCAAAACATCGCCGGTGGTGCTTCGGCTCGTCCATTCATCACCCATTTTAATGCGCTCAACACGGATATGTATATGCGCATCGCTACGGAATTATACCTGAAGCGACTCATTGTGGGTGGCTTCGAGGGCGTATATGAAATCGGTAAGAACTTCCGCAACGAGGGCATGGACCGCACACACAATCCCGAATTTACCTGCGTAGAGCTTTATGTACAATATAAAGACTACAACTGGATGATGGCTTTCACCGAGCAACTACTCGAAACCATCTGCACAGCAGTGAACGGTAAACCGGAAACGGTGATCAACGGGCAGACCATCAGCTTCAAAGCTCCTTATCGGCGGTTGCCCATTCTCGAAGCCATCAAAAAGAAAACGGGATATGATCTCAACGGAAAGACGGAAGAAGAGATTCGCGACGTATGCCGTAAGCTGGAGCTGGAGATTGACGAGACGATGGGCAAAGGTAAACTCATTGATGAGATTTTTGGAGAATTCTGCGAGGGACAATTCATCCAACCCACCTTTATTATAGATTATCCTGTGGAAATGAGTCCGCTCACAAAGATGCATCGCTCAAAACCCGGACTGACAGAACGCTTTGAACTAATGGTGAACGGCAAAGAATTGGCAAATGCTTATTCGGAACTAAACGATCCCATTGACCAGGAAGAACGATTCGTCGACCAAATGAAGCTCGCTGATAAAGGCGATGATGAGGCGATGGTGATCGACCAAGATTTCCTCCGCGCACTGCAATACGGTATGCCACCCACGTCGGGTATCGGCATTGGCATTGATCGTTTGGTGATGCTGATGACGGGGCAGACCACGATTCAAGAGGTGCTTTTCTTCCCACAGATGCGCCCTGAAAAGAAGATTCCTAAAAGCACGGTAGCCGAATGGGCAGCACTGGGTGTGCAGGAAGAGTGGGTCCCGGTACTGAACAAAGCAGGCTATCATCTCGTTTCAGATATTCGCGAAGTGAAAGCGCAGAAATTACAAATGGATGTCTGCGGTGTGAACAAGAAGTATAAACTAGGTTACAACAATCCGAAAGTAGAAGATTTCCAAGCTTGGATTGACAAGGCGAATGAAATAGAGAATTGATCTTTGAGGATTTCCCCTCATTCAAACATTCATCCCTCATCCCAAAAAGATGTTCAATTGCGGTAAAATAGCCATTGTTGGAGGTGGTAGCTGGGCTACAGCCATTGCCAAGATCGTGGTGCGGCACACGCATCACATCGGTTGGTATATGCGCCGCGACGACCGGATAGACGATTTCAAACGATTAGGCCACAATCCGGCTTATCTGATGAGTGTGCATTTCAACATTGATGAAATCTTTTTTTCGAGCGATATCAACAAGATTGCAGCCAACTACGACACACTGGTGTTTGTCACTCCGTCTCCTTATCTGCAAAACCACCTACGGAAACTCAAGACACGGCTGCACGACAAGTTCATCATCACAGCGATAAAGGGACTTGTTTCCGACGAAAACCTCATCTGCTCTGAATTCTTCCATCAAGTGTACGATGTGCCTTACGATAACATCGCCTGCATCGGCGGTCCATCTCATGCCGAAGAGGTGGCACTCGAGCGGTTGTCATATCTCACCATCGGTTGTTCCGACCAAGAAAAGGCGCAAGCATTCACCGAGATTCTGAGCAGCGAGTTTATCAAAACCAAAACCAGTCAGGATGTTGTGGGCATCGAATACGCCTCTGTCTTGAAGAATGTCTACGCCATTGCCGCCGGCATTTGCAGTGGATTGAAGTATGGCGACAATTTCCAAGCCGTGCTACTGTCTAATGCCGTGCAAGAGATGTCGCGTTTCCTCTCAGTGGCCCATCCGTTGGAACGTAGCGTCTACGACAGCGTCTACTTAGGCGATCTACTTGTAACAGGCTATTCCAACTTCTCGCGCAACCGTACATTCGGAACGATGATTGGCAAAGGTTACAGCGTTAAAAGCGCGCAAATAGAAATGGAGATGATTGCCGAAGGATATTACGGCACGAAGTGTATGAAGGGTATCAATCGGCATCTGCACGTCAACATGCCTATCCTCGATGCCGTTTACAACATCCTGTACGAGCGCATCTCACCACAGGTGGAAATCAAGCTTCTCACAGATAGTTTCAGATAATCTCCTCGGACTTTATCATTCAGGATTTATAGTTAGGATTACACACAACAACACAAGCAAATGAAGAATATCAGTTTAGACATCAGCAAAGCAGCCTCATTTTTGAACGAGGGTGCGGTAAAGGCGTATGAAGCGCAAGTAAAAACGGCGCAAACATCGTTAGAAAGCGGAACCTGTCCGGGCAACGACTTCCTGGGTTGGTTGCATCTGCCCAGCTCCATCACAGCCCAATTCCTTGATGAGGTGCAAACCGTAGCCAACACCCTGCGTGCCAAGTGCGACGTCGTGGTCGTAGCCGGCATCGGCGGAAGCTACCTCGGAGCGCGTGCCATCATCGAGGCCTTGGGGAATTCTTTCGCGTGGCTCGTGGCCGACAAGAAAAATCCCACCATTGTCTTTGCGGGCAACAACATCGGTGAGGACTATCTTTCCGAACTCTCCGAGTATCTCAAAGGCAAGCGTTTCGGCGTGATCAACATCTCCAAGTCGGGCACCACCACCGAGACTGCGCTCGCTTTCCGTCTGCTCAAGAAGCAATGCGAAGCACAACGCGGCAAAGAAGAAGCACGCGAGGTCATCGTAGCCATCACCGATGCCAACCGTGGCGCAGCCCGTGCAGCGGCCGACAAAGAAGGCTACCAGACCTTTGTCATTCCCGACAACGTAGGTGGCCGATTCTCCGTGCTCACCCCCGTAGGACTATTGCCCATTGCCTGTGCCGGATTCGACATCAGATCCCTGGTGCAAGGAGCCGTTGACATGGAAAAAGCCACCGCCCCCGACGTGCCCTTCGAGCAGAACATCGCCGCACAGTATGCAGCCGTGCGCAACGCCCTATACACGCAGGCGGGCAAGAAAATCGAGATCATGGTGAACTATCAGCCCAAGCTGCACTTCATCGCCGAGTGGTGGAAGCAGCTCTACGGCGAGAGCGAGGGCAAAGAGCACAAAGGCATCTTCCCTGCCTCGTGCGATTTCACCACCGACCTCCACTCCATGGGACAGTGGATTCAAGAAGGCGAGCGCAGCATCTTCGAGACCGTCATCAGCGTAGAAAAGCCCAACCGGGAGCTACTCTTCCCCAACGACGAGGAAAATCTCGACGGACTGAACTTCCTTGCCGGGAAGCGTGTCGACGAGGTGAACAAGATGGCCGAACTGGGCACTCTACTGGCCCATGTAGATGGTGGCGTGCCCAACATCCGCATCTCCCTGCCCGAGCTCAACGCCTACTACCTCGGTCAGCTCATCTACTTCTTCGAAATCGGCTGTGGCATCAGCGGCAATCTCCTGGGCGTGAATCCGTTCAATCAGCCCGGTGTCGAAGCCTACAAGAAAAATATGTTCGCCCTGCTCGACAAACCCGGTTACGAAGCCGAGAGTCGAGCCATCAAAGAGCGACTGGGCTAACCTCCCTCCCTTCTATCGTCTCCCCCTCCGTACACCCGGGAGGGGGATTTTTATTCATCCTCTTTTTACAAGCAAACGACCATGCCCCCTCTCTTTCCTCCCTACGCAGAAAAGGCCATCCAGACCTACCTGCACCACGAAGGCTTCGATGCTTTCTGCCCCCGAGCCGTACTCTTCGACATGGACGGCGTGATCTACCACTCCATGCCCCACCACGCCCGTTGCTGGCAGGAGGCGATGGCCACGTTCGGCCTGAAGATGACCGAGGCCGACGTCTACGCCACCGAAGGCATGCGCGGCGTTGAAACCATCCGCCTGATGGTGCGCGAGCAGCAAGGTCGCGACATCACCGAGGCCGAGGCGCAGGCGATGTACGACGAGAAAGCTCGCCTCTTCGCCCTGCTCCCCCCCGCCCCCATCATGGAGGGTGTTTTGGAACTGATGGAAAAGCTTAAAGCCGCCGGACTACAAATCCTCGTCGTCACCGGCAGCGGGCAGCGACCGCTCTTCCGCCGGCTCCTGGACGATTTTCACAACTTCCTCACCGAAGACAAAATCGTAACCGCCTACGACGTCGCCCGCGGAAAGCCTGCCCCCGACCCCTATCTCGTCGGGTTGCAGAAAGCCGGCGGGCTGCAACCCTGGCAGGCCGTCGTCGTCGAGAATGCCCCCATGGGCGTTCGTGCCGGCGTGGCTGCGCGCATCTTCACCGTAGCCGTCAATAGCGGTCCGCTGCCTAACAGTGCGCTCGCCGCCGAAGGAGCCCACCTTGTATATAGTAGGATGACACAGCTCTGCGACGACGTTTTTCAGTCGACGAATTGAGAAAACCATCTCCCCGCTGCAGAAAATCATCCACAGATCTCCACGATCGTTCTGAACATTTCAGAAAGCTTCCCTGGCACCCAGCGGAGGTTCTGAACATTTCAGAAAGCTTCCCTGACACCCAGCGGCCGTTCTGAACATTTCAGAAAGCTTCCCTGGCACCCAGCGGCCGTTCTGAACATTTCAGAAGCTTCCCTGGCACCCAGCGGCCGTTCTGAACATTTCAGAAAGCCTCCCTGGCACCCAGCGGCCGTTCTGAACATTTCAGAAAGCTTCCCTGACACCCAGCGGTCGTTCTGAACAGTTCAGAAAGCTCCCCTGGCACCCAGCGGTCGTTCTGAACAGTTCAGAAAGCTTCCCTGACACCCAGCGGTCGTTCTGAACATTTCAGAAGCATCAGAGAGCTTTTGCAGCCGTTCCCCATGGCGGGGAATTCGTATTTACCCATAGTCGGCAGATTCTAATTCAAAATTTAATCGTAATTTTGTCGCGCAACTTTTTTCTACCGAAAGAGAAACGAGAAAATCAAGACACGACAAAACAAGACATATGAAAATGAAAAAAACTTTTATCGCCCTCGTCGCCGCCCTGATCACAGCAAGCAGCACCATCTCGTGCATCCGAGAAGAAGCACCGAACGCCGAGGCAGACATCCTGTCCTGCGAAGTGGATGGAGACCTGCTCATCCGCCGACCGGTGATTACGAACGACGAAATCAAACTTTATATCAACGGATGGGACGACGTGAGCCACGTCTCGCCGCGATTTGCCCTCACACCGGGAGCCACCATCACACCAGCCAGCGGAACAGCCCGAGACTTCTCCCACCCGCAAACCTACACCGTCACCTCGCAAGACCAACAGTGGAAGAAAACCTACACCGTGCGATTCGTTGCCGACGATGCCGCCACAGAATATCATTTCGATAACGCCCGTTACTATGAGTTCGCCAACAAACGCTTCTTCCACATCTTCTACGACACCACCGCCGACGGGGCCGAGATGACCTGGGGCAGCGGTAACGCCGGCTTTATGATACTCAACAACTCGGCCCCGGCCGAAGACTATCCCACCTCTCAATCCGAAGACGGCTACCGAGGGCGATGCGCCAAACTCGTCACCCGCAGCACCGGTTCCTATGGCGCCATGATGAAAGCCCCCATCGCGGCAGGCAATCTCTTCACAGGCACATTCTCGATCAACCTGGGTAATATGGCCAAGTCTACCCACTTCGGCATTCCCTTCCGCAAGAAGCCCAAAGCCCTATTGGGCTATTACAAATACAAAGCCGGTGAAACTGTGACCGATCAAAATCTCACCCCACAACCCCTCCTCAAAGATACGTGCGACATCTACGCCGTGTTCTACGAAACAACCAGCGACGTGCCCCACCTCGACGGCACCAACATCAAAACCCATCCCAACATCGTCATGATCGCCCAGCTCAAAGATCGAAAACAAACCGACGTGTGGACACCGTTCTTCATCCCCTTCGAGACTGTGAACGGAAGGCAGATCGACGAGCAGAAACTCCGTAACGGCATCTACAACCTCGCCATCGTCCTCTCCTCGAGTCAAGGCGGAGCCCAATTTATCGGAGCTGTCGGCAGCACACTCTACGTAGACGAAATGCAATTGTATTACGAATAAAACAAGACACGAAGATGACAAGACATCTCCTACACCTCCTCCTACCCGCCCTCCTAACCGTGAATACGGCACAGGCGCAGAACGAACGCAATGAAAGCCTCATCCAATCCGAAAAAAACGGTTGGGAATATGAAGTAAAAGCTGGTGTGAACATCGGTGGAGCCAGTCCGATACCCCTCCCCAAAGAGATACGCCGAGTAGAAAGCTACAGCCCCAAACTCAACGGCACCCTCGAGGGAGTGATGACCAAATGGATTGACGGATGCCGCGAGATAGGCATCTCAGCCGGTCTGCGACTCGAAGAAAAAGGCATGGAGACGGGAGCCAACGTCAAAAACTACAGCATGGAAATCATCAACGACGGCAGTCGCGTGGCAGGCTACTGGACGGGACTGGTGAGAACCACCTACAAAAGTTCCTTCGTTACCCTCCCCGTGCTGTGCAACTATCGTTTTGGCGATACCTGGAAAATTCGCGCCGGACTGTACGTCTCCTATCGCATGGACGGCGAATTCTCCGGCTTCGTCTCCGAAGGCTATCTGCGCGAAGGATCGCCCGTAGGCGAAAAAGTAAGTTTCACCGATGGCAAAACAGCCACCTACAACTTCACTTCCGACCTGCGCCGCTGGCTCTGGGGCCTACAAGTGGGCGGTTCCTGGCGCGCCTTCCGCCACTTCAGCGTGAATGCCGATCTCACCTACGGCCTGAACAACATCTTCCATCGGAGCTTCAAAACCATCACCTTCTCTATGCATCCCATCTACCTCAACGCCGGCTTCGGATACAGATTCTGATGAAACATCCCGCAAAAATCGACATCGCAGTACTGCTACTGTTTTTCAATCGTCCCGACTCGTTCGAGAAAGTATTTGCTCAGGTGCGGAAAGCCCGCCCCTCGCGGCTGTTTTTGTATCAAGACGGTCCGCGAGGAGAACAAGACCTCGAAGGCATCATGGCCTGCCGACGAATCGCACAAGACATCGACTGGGAATGCGACGTGCGCCGCCAATATCAAGAACGCAACTACGGCTGCGACCCCTCAGGCTATCTCTCCCATCGATGGGCATTCTCAATGGCCGACAAATGTATCGTGCTCGAAGACGACGTCGTGCCCGCACAAAGTTTCTTCCCCTTCTGCAAAGAAATGCTCGACCGATACGAACACGACCAACGCGTGTGGATGGTGGCCGGATTCAACACCGACGAACAATCTACCGACATCACCGAAGACTACTTCTTCACCTCAGCCTTCTCTATTTGGGGCTGGGCCTCATGGCGACGAGTGATTGAGCAGTGGGACGAGTCCTATTCCTTCCTCAACAACCCACAAACCCTGCGCCAACTGCGCGATATCGTCAAACAAAAACACCTCAGAAGCGACTTTCTCTCCATGTGTCAAGACCATCGTGCAAGTGGTCGCCCCTACTTCGAAAGCATCTTTTGGGCCTCGATGCTACTCAACTCGGCCCTCGCCATCATGCCCCGATGTAACCAAGTAAACAACATCGGACTGACCGAAAACTCCACCCACTTCTCCTCCAACCTCAAAACCACTCCCCAAGGCTATCGACGAATCTTCACCATGCAGCGATTCGAACTCACGTTCCCTCTGCAACATCCCCCCTATGTCGTCGAAAACATCGCCTATAAAAACCGACTCTACCGCCGCAATGCTTGGGGACATCCCTGGATAAAAATAGCACGAGGAGCAGAAGAGCTGCTGCTCAACCTCAGATACGGACAGTGGACAAATATCCGACAGTCGATCGCACGACGCATTCAGAAATGGCTCGGTCTTAGCCGACACGTATAACCCTCTTTCCAAGAGCAGAACCACATCGGCTACACTACACAGAAAGGACAGGAGAGAAACGACATCATGTCGAAAAAAACGTTCAATCGATAACATTCTCATTCTAAATACGTACCTTTGCAAGGTATTTAATATCGACAAGGTTATGGGTAAAATCATTGCATTAGCCAACCAAAAAGGAGGCGTAGGCAAAACAACAACAACAATTAATCTTGCAGCGTCGCTGGCAACGCTGGAAAAAAGTGTACTCGTCGTAGACGCCGACCCTCAAGCAAACGCCTCAAGCGGACTGGGCGTCGACCTCAAAGAAGTGGAATGCTCGCTCTACGAATGCATCATCGACCACGCCGACATTCGCGACGCCATCTACACCACCGACATCGACCGACTGGACATTATCCCAAGTCACATCAACCTCGTAGGAGCAGAAATCGAACTGCTCAATATCGAAAATAGAGAACGCGTATTCCAAAACCTCTTCGACTCCATCAAGAACGACTACGACTATATCCTCATCGACTGCTCCCCATCGCTGGGCCTTATCACTGTCAATGCATTGACAGCAGCCGATTCAGTGATTATCCCCGTACAATGCGAATACTTCGCACTTGAGGGAATCAGTAAGCTACTCAACACCATCAAAATTATCAAAAGCAAACTGAACCCGCGGCTCGAAATTGAAGGATTTCTCCTCACCATGTACGACAGCAGGTTACGTCTGGCCAACCAAATCTACGACGAAGTGAAACGTCACTTCCAAGAGCTCGTATTTAAAACTGTTATTCAGCGTAACGTCAAACTCAGCGAAAGCCCCAGCCATGGTTTGCCCGTTATCCTCTATGATGCCGATTCGACCGGCAGCAAAAACCATCTGGCGTTGGCCAAAGAGATTATCGACAAAAATATCTAACACGCACATTCCACAATGGCCGTACATAAGAAATTCAACGCCTTAGGTCGTGGGCTTGATGCTCTCATCTCCACCGAGAGCGTTCGCCCGCAAGGTAGCTCCACCATCAACGAAATCGCCATCGAGCAGATTGAAGCCAATCCCAATCAACCCCGGCGTGAATTCGACGAAGATGCCTTGCAGGAACTCGCCAATAGCATCCGAGAAATAGGCATCATTCAGCCTATCACCCTGCGGCAGATTGCAGAAAACAAGTTCCAAATCATCGCTGGAGAACGTCGTTGGCGTGCCTCGCAACGAGCCGGACTGAAAGCGATCCCTGCCTACATCCGCACCATCAAAGATGAAAACGTGATGGAGCTCGCCTTGGTGGAGAATATTCAGCGTGAAGATCTCAACGCCATTGAAATAGCCTTGGCCTACGAGCACCTGCTCTCAGGCGAAGGGATGACACAAGAGAAAGTATCGGAGCGCGTAGGAAAGAGTCGCACAGCGATTACCAACTACCTTCGTCTGCTACGTCTGCCGGCACAGGTACAGATGGCTCTCCAGAAAAAAGAAATCGACATGGGGCATGCCCGCGCTCTGCTAGCCGTGGAGAGTCCATCACTGCAAATTAAGCTCTTCAAAGAGACGCAGAAGCACGGTTATTCCGTCCGGCGCGTAGAAGAACTGGCCCAACAACTCAAAAACGGTGAAGACATCGAGAGTGGACGGAAGAAGATTGTTGCAAAGGCACCAATGCCAGTCGAATTTGGAATGCTCAAGAAGCGACTCTCCGACTTCCTCAACACCAAAGTACAGCTTACGTGCTCGGCTAAAGGCAAAGGCAAAATCAGCATTCCCTTTGCCAACGAAGAAGAACTTGAGCGGATCATGAACGTATTCGACCAACTCAAAGAACAATAAATTCTCCTCCGATCAGAAAAAAATTCCACCGACGATAGGGACGAGGAGAAGAATGGAAGTAAATCGAGAGAAGAATAAATAAAGAACGGAAGAGACGTGGATTTAAACGGGAAAGACATATCAAAACGACTGTTGACAGCTGGCTTTCTGCTGGCTGTCTTCGTGCATGTATGCCATGCCCAGAATCGCTGGCAGACGAGCGATATGCCGGTTTCCGGCAAAGACAGTCTGACGGTCTCCCGACAAGTTTCTTCCGAGAAGCGGGTTTCTCCCGAGAGGCCAGTTTCTTCCGAGAAAATGCAGGGAAAGAGAGACTGGGCCACCTGGCGACCTGAGCCCAAACGAGCCCTCTGGCTGGCCATCGTTCTACCCGGAGCCGGACAGATTTACAATCGCAAGTACTGGAAACTACCCTTGGTCTACGGCGGATTCGTAGGTTGCATCTATGCCATGCAATGGAACAACACCATGTATCGCGACTATTCACAGGCCTATCAAGACATCATGGACAACGACCCCACAACCCAGAGCTACAACCAGTTCCTCCATTTAGGCACGCGCATCACCTCGGCCAACATGGCACAATACCAAAGCATCTTCAAAAGCCGAAAAGATCGCTATCGGCGTTGGCGCGACCTGAGCTTCTTCTGTCTCTTGGGTGTTTATGCGCTTTCCATCGTAGACGCGTATGTAGACGCCTCGCTCTCGGAGTTCGACATCTCCGACGACCTGAGTTTGCGGCTCGAACCAGCCGTCATCACCTCACAGAAAGCACGAAGTCCCCTGCACGCTTCAGCCTTAGGCATCCATTGCAGTTTGCAATTCTAACCCTGTTGCAAGATTCTCCATCAAAACGACAAAAGAAAAATGAAAAGAAAAACCCTACTCATAGCCCTTCTGCCTGCGATGCTTGCCATGCCGGCTATCGCCCAGACCACCGACGACGAGAAAGAAATCACCGTGACCACGGCCAGCGGAAAGAACGAAGTGATCGACCTACCCGAGGGCATGATGCCCGAACTTGACAGTCTGCTGCAACTTTACAACGCAAAAAAATACCTACGGGTATCGACAGACTGCAACCTACCCGACGTCAATCCCACGTTTCCGCGCGAGGTGTTTGTCGAGCGGCTCAGTCGCCTTCCGACTCTCATCGAGATGCCCTACAACGAGGTGGTACAGAAATTCATCGACCGATACAGCAGTCGGTTGCGCCGTTCGGTGAGTTACATGCTCGGCGCGAGCAACTTCTACCTGCCCATCTTCGAGCAAGCCCTCGAGAGTTACGGTCTGCCGTTAGAGTTGAAATACCTGCCCATCATCGAGTCGGCCCTCAACCCCAAGGCCGTCTCTCACGTAGGAGCCACGGGGCTGTGGCAGTTCATGCTCGCCACAGGCAAACAATACGGTCTGGAAGTCAACTCGCTCGTCGACGAGCGCTGCGACATCGTCAAATCCTCCTACGCCGCCGCCCACTATCTGAGCGACCTCTATCGCATCTTCGGCGACTGGAACCTCGTCATCGCCGCCTACAACGCCGGTCCCGACAACATCAACAAAGCCATCCACCGCGCCAAAGGCGAACGCGACTACTGGAAAATCTATCCCTATCTTCCCCGCGAGACCCGCGGATACGTGCCCGCTTTCATCGCCGCCAATTACATCATGACCTACTATTGCGAGCACAACATCTGCCCCATGACGGCCACCCTGCCCATCAAAACCGACACGGTGGTCGTGAATCGCGATCTGCATTTCGAGCAGATCTCCGCCGTGCTCAACCTCGAGCTGACCGAGCTGCGGAGCCTCAACCCACAATATCGCACCGACCTGATCTGCGGGGCCTCTGCCCCCTGCACCCTACGGTTGCCCTCCACGGCGGTGAACCGGTTTATCGACCGCGAGAACGACATCTACGCCTATAACGCCGCCGATCTCCTGGCCCGCCGCAAAGAAGTATCCGTGACTGAACCTGCCCCCGTCTACACCCCACCCCGTCGCAGTAGCACACGGAGCCGGAGAAGCCGCCATCGGCACGAACGCACCCCCCACGCCGGTCGAAGCGTAACCATACGCCAGGGCGACACCCTCTCGCAAATCGCCGCCCGCAACCACACCACCGTCAAGCAACTCAAAAAGCTGAACAACATCAGCGGGTCGAGCATCCGGGCCGGCAAAAAGCTCAAAGTGAAGTAAGCCGCAGGCATCCAGGGAGACTTTCTGAAATGTGCAGAACCACCGCTGGCACCCAGGGAAGCTTTCTGAAATGTGCAGAACCACCGCTGGCACCCAGGGAAGCTTTCTGAAATGTGCAGAACCGCCGCTGGCACCCAGGGAAGCTTTCTGAAATGTGCAGAACCACCGCTGGCACCCAGGGAAGCTTTCTGAAATGTGCAGAACCACCGCTGGCACCCAGGGAAGCTTCTGCAACGTGCAGAAACCACCAGCGAGACTCGCCCATCAAATCCCCGCCGCGGGAAACCTCCTTGTCAACTCATCCACTCGTCAACTTGTCAACTTAAAAACACTATGCACAAAGAACTCGCCGAAGAACAGCTCGTCAACCAAGCCTTCCAACACCTGCTGGACTGCTACATGGCCTCGCCCCACCGCAAGAAGGAAGAAATCATCACCAAAGCCTTCCACTTCGCCCGCGAAGCCCACAAAGGCGTTCGCCGACTCTCGGGCGAACCCTACATCATGCACCCCATCGCCGTGGCACAAATCGCCTGCCAGGAAATGGGCCTCGGGTCGACCAGCATCTGCGCCGCCCTCCTACACGACGTAGTTGAAGACACCGATTACACCGTGGAAGACATCGAAAATATCTTCGGCCCAAAAATTGCACAAATCGTAGACGGACTCACCAAAATCTCCGGCGGCATCTTCGGCGACCGGGCCTCGGCACAAGCCGAAAACTTCAAAAAACTGCTCCTGACCATGAGCGACGACATCCGCGTCATCCTCATCAAAATCTGCGACCGCCTCCACAACATGCGCACCCTCGAGAGCCAAGCCCCCAGCAAACAATACAAAATCGCCGGCGAAACCCTCTATATCTACGCACCACTGGCCAACCGACTCGGCCTGAACAAAATCAAAACCGAACTCGAAAACCTCAGCTTCAAATTCGAACACCCCGAAGAATACGACTCCATCCAATCCAAACTCGCCTCCACACAAGCACAACGAGACACCCTCTTCCAACAATTCACCGACCCCATCCGGCAAGCCCTCGACACCCTCGGACTGCACTACGAAATCAAAGCCCGCATCAAAAGCCCCTACTCCATCTGGAACAAGATGCAGAGCAAACACGTCACCTTCGACGAAATCTACGACATCCTGGCCGTGCGCATCATCTTCACACCACGATGCCGAGAAGAAGAAATCAACGAAAGCTTCAACATCTACGTCAAAATCAGCCAAATCTATAAGTCGCACCCCGACCGACTGCGCGATTGGCTCAACCACCCCAAAGCCAATGGCTACCAAGCCTTGCACGTCACCCTCATGAGCCGACAAGGACGATGGATAGAAGTGCAAATCCGAAGCGACCGCATGAACGAAATCGCCGAACAAGGATTCGCCGCACACTGGAAATACAAAGAAGGCGAAGTCAACGAAGACGAAAACGAACTCAACGGATGGCTCCGCACCATCAAAGAAATCCTCGACGATCCGCAACCCGACGCCATGGACTTCCTCGACGCCATCAAACTCAACCTCTACGCCTCCGAAATCTTCGTCTTCACCCCCAAAGGCGAAATCAAAACCCTGCCGGCCGGCTGTACCGCCCTCGACTTCGCCTTTCAACTCCACACCTTCCTGGGGAGCCACTGCATCGGAGCCAAAGTGAACCACCGACTCGTACCCCTGAGCCACAAACTCCAAAGCGGAGACCAAGTGGAAATCCTCACCTCCAAATCACAACACGTAGACCCCTCGTGGATCAACTTCGTTTCCACCGCCAAAGCCCGCGGAAAAATACAAGCCATCCTGCGACGTAATAACCGCGAACTGCAAAAACGCGGCGAAGAAATCCTCAAAGACTGGCTCGCCAAAAACGAACTCCAACTCACCAGCTCCATCCTCGACAAACTCGGCGAATTCCACGGCACACCACGCCACGAAGAACTCTTCCTCCAACTGGGCAATCACAGCATCATCCTCGGCGAAAAAGACCTCGACGAAATACTCGGACGGCGAAAAAACTCCAACAGTCGCAACTGGCTCAAATACGTCCCCTTTATCGACAGCGAAAAACGACGACCCAAAACCAATCCCAAAGAACCACTCGTCGTTGGTCAAGGATTCGACCGCAAGAAACCCTGCATCCTCACCCCTTCCAGCATCGACCGCTACCTCTTCCCTACCTGCTGCCATCCCATCCCCGGCGACGACATCTTAGGCTACATCGACAACAAAGACCGCGTGGAAATTCATCAACGCGCCTGCCCCGTGGCCAACCGTCTGAAATCAAGCTACGGCAATCGCATCCTTGATGCCAAATGGGACATCCACGGCAACCTCCTCTTCGACGCCACCATCGAAATTCGAGGCATCGATCGCCATGGACTCCTCCACGACGTGGCCGACGTCATCTCCGGCGAACTCAACGTCGACATCCGCCGCCTCACCATCGCAGGCAATGAAGGACTCTTCGAAGGAACCCTCGAACTACGCATACACAACCGCGACGAATGCCAAGCCATCGTCAACAGCCTAAAAAAAATAGAAGGTCTGCATGAAGTTCAACGCATCATCTAAACCTTCGCCTCACCTCACTCCGCTCTTTCGTTCCCCGCTGCTTCAAGCCACCTCCATCCCATGCGAATTCCATGGTAAAAGGAGAATTATCAACTAAAAACTCGTACCTTTGCGCCGTAATTGAACAAGGAATCTATTGTGGGAGAAAACAAATTCAAGCTGTTAAGTCAGATTCAATACCCCAAAGACTTACGCACTCTTTCCATCAGTCAACTGCCCGAGCTCTGTCGCGAGCTACGCCAAGACATCATAGAAGAAGTCTCGGTCAATCCCGGACACTTCGCCTCAAGTCTGGGCGTGGTAGAATTGACCGTCGCCCTACATTACGTCTACAACACGCCCGAAGACCGAATCGTATGGGATGTTGGTCATCAAGCCTACGGCCACAAACTGCTGACAGGTCGACGAGAACAGTTTTTCACTAACCGCAAGTTGGGCGGCATTCGCCCTTTTCCCACACCCTTGGAAAGCCCCTACGACACCTTTACCTGCGGACATGCTTCCAACTCTATCTCGGCAGCACTCGGGATGGCCGTGGCAGCTAAACTCGGCGGCAACGCTCAACGCCATGTCGTAGCCGTCATCGGCGATGGAGCGATGAGTGGCGGATTAGCTTTCGAGGGACTCAACAACGTATCGTCTACAAACAACGATCTGCTCATCGTTCTCAACGACAACGATATGAGTATCGACCGAGCCGTTGGCGGCATGCAGAAATACCTGCTCAACCTCAATACCAACGAAACCTATAACCACCTTCGCTTTAAAGCCGCACAATGGTTACGCGCCAAAGGTTGGCTCGACGACGACCGCAAGAAAGGCATCCTCCGACTGAACAACGCCTTGAAGTCGGCCCTGAGCCACCAACAGAACATCTTTGAGGGCATGAACATCCGCTACTTCGGTCCGTTCGACGGGCACGATGTGAAAGAAGTGGTGCAAAAGCTGCGCCAGCTCAAAGAGATGCGCGGTCCAAAACTGCTCCACCTGCACACCGTGAAAGGAAAAGGCTACAAACCCGCTGAAGAGTCGGCCACCGTTTGGCATGCTCCCGGCAAGTTCGACCCTGCCACGGGCGAACGACTCGTATGCAGCAACACGGATGAGCCACCCCGTTACCAAGACGTTTTCGGCGAAACACTGGTCGAACTGGCGCAAGTCAACCCCAAGATTGTAGGCGTTACGCCGGCCATGCCCACAGGGTGTTCGATGAATATCATGATGAAAGCCATGCCCAATCGCGCTTTCGACGTGGGTATTGCCGAGGGGCACGCCGTAACATTCTCGGCCGGCATGGCCAAAGATGGCCTTATACCCTTCTGCAACATCTACAGTTCGTTCTCTCAACGCGCCTACGACAACATCATTCACGATGCGGCGTTGCTCAACCTGCCCATGGTACTGTGTTTAGACCGCGCCGGACTGGTAGGCGAGGATGGACCGACACACCACGGGGCATTTGACATTGCCGCCCTGCGTCCCATCCCCAACCTGACGATAGCTTCGCCCATGGACGAGCGCGAACTGCGCAACTTGATGTACACGGCCCAATTGCCGGGAAAAGGCACTTTCGTCATCCGCTATCCACGCGGCAAGGGCGTGAACATAGATTGGCGTTCGCCCTTTGAAGAAGTGACCGTGGGAACGGGCCGATGCCTCAAAGAGGGAACAGACGTGGCGGTAATAACGCTCGGTCCGATAGGCAACGACGTGGCCCAATTGCTCGGCGAGATGCACACCGAGAAGCATGTAGCTCACTACGACCTGCGTTTTGTCAAGCCACTCGACGAAAATCTGCTGCAAGAAATTGGCAGCAAGTTTAACAAGATCATAACAATCGAAGACGGTGTACGCAACGGAGGCATGGGATCGGCCGTAATGGAATGGATGGTCGACCATCATTTCCATCCTCAAATTGTGCGTATGGGCTTGCCCGACGCCTTCGTAGAACACGGTTCGGTGGCAGAGCTGCGCCAGCTTATAGGCCTCGACACCGAATCGATAAGAAAGGAGATAGAAGCATGAAAATCGTTATAGCCGGTGCGTGCGACATCGGGATTTATCTGGCCACGCTGCTATCGCACAGCCACGAGAACATCATCTTGATCGACGAAGACGAGGAACGACTGGGCCGGATGGATGCCGAGGCCGACCTGATGACACTCCAAGCCTCGCCCAGTAGCGTGAAAACGCTCAAAGAAGCAGGTGCGGGCGAAGCCGACCTCTTCATCGCCGTCACCGCCGACCAGCATCTCAATCTCAACATCTGCATGATTGCGAAGGCTCTGGGGGCCGAAAAGACGGTGGCCAAGATCGACGATGTAGAACTAACAGAGCCCGGTGTAGCCGAGATGTTCGAACGGCTGGGCGTCAGTTCGCTCATCGTTCCCGAGACGCTCGCCGCCACCGACATTATCAACGGACTGAAAATGTCGTGGGTGCGCCAGCGTTGGGACGTGCACAACGGCGCACTCGTGATGCTGGGCATCAAACTGCGCGAAGGTTGCGAAATCCTGAACCAGCCCCTCAAAGACCTCTGCGGTCCCGACGATCCCTACCACGTCGTAGCCATCAAACGCGGCTACGAAACCATCATCCCCGGTGGTAACGACGAGTTGAGACTCTACGACCTGGCCTACTTCATGACCACGCGCCAATACATCCCCTATATCCGCAAAATCGTGGGCAAAGAACATTATGTCGACGTCAAAAACGTGCTCTTCATGGGCGGCGGAAACACTTGCGTGAGAGCGGTGAAAAATATCCCCAGCTACATGGAAGCCAAGATCATTGAGAAAGACGAAGCACGCTGCGAAGAACTCAACGACCTGCTCGAAGAAGACAAAGCCCTGGTGATACACGGCGACGGCCGCGACATCCAGCTCCTCAACGAAGAAGGCATCATGAGCACCCAAGCCTTCGTGGCTCTCACCGATAACACTGAAACCAACATCCTGGCCTGCCTGACAGCCAAACGACTGGGCGTGCGAAAAACCGTAGCCATGGTCGAAAACATGGACTACGTCAGCATGGCCGACAGCCTCGACATCGGCACCATCGTCAACAAGAAAGACATCGCTGCCAGCCACATCTACCAAATGATGCTCGATGCCGACGTGAGCAACGTGCGCTTCCTCACGATGGCCAATGCCGATGTGGCCGAGTTTACCGCCCAAGAGGGTTCGAAAGTGACCAAGCGGCGCGTCTTCGAACTGG
Organism: Prevotella sp. oral taxon 475; assembly: GCF_018127805.1. Taxonomy (NCBI): domain Bacteria; kingdom Pseudomonadati; phylum Bacteroidota; class Bacteroidia; order Bacteroidales; family Prevotellaceae; genus Prevotella; species Prevotella sp. oral taxon 475. The sequence continues at coordinate 818,928 of NZ_CP072334.1, read as the reverse complement.
GTCTGCCGCGGGGTGTCACCATCGGCGGACTGGTTCGCAAGGGCGAAGGCATCCTCGTTTCAGGTGGAACGCAGATTCAAGCCGGCGACAGTGTCATGGTATTCTGCCACAACGCCAATATGCAACAGATAGGAAAGTTCTTCAACTAATCCACTCCCCTTGGAGAACAGAAAAGGCTTCGGTACCCGCCGACGGCTCAAAAATGAGCCAAACAAGGCTTCGGCACCCACCGACAACTCAAAAATGAGCCAAACAAGGCTTCGGCACCCGCCGACGACTCAAAAATGAGCCAAACAGAGCTTCGGCACCCGCCGACGGCTCAAAAATGAGCCAAACAAGGCTTCGGCACCCACCGACAACTCAAAAATGAGCCAAACAAGGCTTCGGCACCCGCCGACGACTCAAAAATGAGCCAAACAGAGCTTCGGCACCCGCCGACGGCTCAAAAATGAGCCAAACAAGGCTTCGGCACCCGCCGACAGCTCAAAAATGAGCCAAACAAGGCTTCGGCACCCGCCGACAGCTCAAAAATGAGCTTCCAAGCTCTCGAATGATCGAAAACTCATTCAACATTCCTCCACTCCGATAACAACATGATCAACTATCGCACCATCTATAAAATCATCGGTTCGCTGCTTTTCATCGAAGCCGCGCTGATGCTGTCGTGTTTGGCGATGGCCGTCTATTACACAGAAGACGACGTAATGGCCTTCCTTATATCGATCATCGCCACGTTGTTCTTCGGATTCGTATTCCGCTTTATGGGTCGCAACTCGGACAACACCCTGGGCCGACGCGATGCCTGCCTGGTGGTGAGCCTATCGTGGGCCATCTTCAGTGCCATCGGCACCATGCCTTTCATGGCAGGAGGCTATCTGCACAGCTTCACCGATGCCTATTTCGAAACCATGTCGGGCTTCACCACTACCGGTGCCACCATCATCGACGACGTCGAAGCCCTACCCCATGGCATCATCTTCTGGCGGTCGCTCACACAGTGGATTGGCGGTCTGGGCATCGTCTTCTTCACCATCGCTCTGCTACCGTCGCTCGTGGGAGGGTCGGTAAAAGTGTTCTCGGCCGAAGCCACAGGTCCCATCAAGAGCAAGCTCCATCCCAAGCTCAGCACCAGTGCCAAGGCCATCTGGGCTGTTTACCTCACCATCTCCGTGGCCTGCACCCTATGCTACAAGTTTCTGGGCATGGGTTGGTTCGACAGCGTCAACTATTCGATGACCTCGTTGGCCACTGGTGGTTTCTCCACTCACAATTCCAGCGTCGAGTTTTTCCACTCGCCCACTATCGAATACGCCGTGACGTTCTTCTGTTTCATCTCCGGCATCAACTTCACCCTACTCTACTTTACGGCTACCAAACTGAAGATACGCCAGCTATTCCGCAACTCCGAATTTAAACTCTACCTCTGGCTGGTGCTCGGTTTTACGGCCTTCATCATGGTGGAACTCATCCTGCGCAACCACTACGAACTGGAGAAAGCTTTCCGCGTGGCCATCTTCCAAGTGGTGTCGTTCATCACCACCACAGGACTCTTCAGCGACGATGCCGCCCGCTGGCCGCATGTCACCTGGGTGATTCTGGCCCTCTGCATGTTCATCGGAGCCTGTTCGGGCAGTACAAGCGGTGGTTTCAAATGCATCCGCGGCGTGATGTTGCTCAAGGTAATACGCAACGAATTCAAACAACTGCTGCATCCCAACGCCGTTCTACCCTTGAAGATCGACGGCGTCAACGTCTCCACGCAAAAACGCGTAACGCTCCTGGCCTTCCTCACTGTGACGCTGGTGATGTGTCTCTTCTGTGCCTTCTCCATGATTGCCGCCGGAATCGACAACACCAACGCCATCACCATCACACTCAGTGCCCTGAGCAACGTGGGACCTACACTGGGAATCGAAATCGGACCCACCATGTCGTGGGCGCAACTGCCCGACTTTGCTAAATGGCTCTGCTCCATCCTCATGCTCATGGGACGTTTGGAAATCTTCACCGTATTGGTTATCTTCACTCCCGCATTCTGGAACGACAGATAATCTTGTCAACTCGCCAACTCAATCACTTATCAACTCATATCACATGCAACCATTCAAATTTAAACCGCTACTCAAACAAACGATTTGGGGCGGAAACAAGATCGTTCCCTTCAAACATCTCAACTCCCCCCTGCAAAGCGTGGGCGAAAGCTGGGAAATATCCGGCGTGCCCGGCGACGAAACTATCGTGGCTGATGGCGAATACGCTGGCAAAAGCCTCAACGACGTTCTGAAAGAACTACAAGGAAAGCTCGTTGGTGAAAAGAACTATGCCCGCTTCGGCAACGAGTTCCCACTGCTTATCAAGTTCATCGACGCCAACGACGACCTATCCATTCAGGTGCATCCCACCGACGAACTGGCACAGAAACGGGGCAAAAGTCGGGGCAAAACCGAGATGTGGTACGTGATGGATTCTGCTCCCGAAGCCTATCTCAACTGCGGACTCAAAACTGCCATTACTCCCCAGCAATACAAGGAAATGGTGGCCGACAACACCATCTGCGATGCCATCAGCCACTATCCCGTTAAACGCGGCGATAGCTTCTTCATTCCCGCTGGTCGTATCCACAGCATCGGCAGGGGCTGCTTCATTCTCGAGATTCAGCAAACCTCCGACGTCACCTATCGCATCTACGATTTCAACCGCAAAGATAAAGACGGCCATACTCGCGAACTGCATACCGAAGAGGCCGCCGAATGCATCAACTACACGGTGGAAGAGAACTATCGCACCAACTATGTGCCCGTAAAAAACATGGCCGTGAACCTCGCCACCTGTCCTTTCTTCACCACCAACCTCTACGATCTGGATCAACCCATGACGATCGACCTATCACAACTCGACAGTTTCGTTATCCTTATCTGCACAGACGGTAAAGGGACGGTTACCGATAACGAGGGTCACGTCGTGGAAATGCAAACCGGCGACTCGATTCTCCTCCCCGCCACCACACAGCACGTCAAAGTGGAAGGCACCATCGAACTGGTGCAAACCTACGTATAAAGAGGAAGAAGACTGAGAAAAAAGGGATTGTTCGCCGATAGGCTGTCGGCAAGCAATCCCTTTTCTTCTTTTCTTTCCTCCCCTCATATTTGCTCATTTCAAAGGAATGTGCTACCTTTGCCGCCGTGTTTGAGGCTATATCGCAAAGGATATATATTATATAATGTGTAGCGTACATATACATACAGGTATAACAGCGGGGCAGAAAAGGGCGAACTTTTCTGCATCTTTTAACGCCCATTGTTTGGTAGTGTCGCAGGAATTCGCTACCTTACACACACACACACACACACACACACACACACACACACAATGTTCGCACCTATTGTAGTGTAACACTTTTTAGCTTTCTCTTACGCGCGCGCGAGGCGAGCGCAACCCCTATAGGCAAAGGGCTCTTCGGAGTTCCCTTTGCTTCTCTTTTCGTGCCCGCTGCCCGCGGTGGAGAAAGGAGAAATAACGCCGATTTTTTCACCCTTTAAATATTAGAGATTTATGAAACAGACTCTTACTTTTTTACTTTTGCTCGCGGCACTGCTCGTGCCCGGCAACGCATCAGCGCAGACCCACAGCGTCGTTTCCGAGGGGCTTACCCTCCTATTTACCGTCAGTGGCAATGAAGCGACCATCACCGGTACGCCGAATAAAATCAATAACCCACGACAACCCCTTGGGAGTGGCGGCTATGATTTGACCAACGGTGGTATTGTTAATATTCCGGCAATTGTAAGTGTGGGAATAAATAATTATACCGTAACAACAATAGGTTCGCAAGCTTTTATGGATTGCAACATTACCTCTTTAACTTTACCCTCTACTTTGAAGGAGATTAAGATGCAGGCTTTTGCCTCTTCTCGAGGAGGTTGCGATCTTGCTTTTGATGATTTAGTTATCCCTGCCAGTGTGCAAAGATTAGAAAATGATTGTTTCTTTAATCAGCGAATCAAACATCTATCTTTCGAAACAGGCTCTCAACTCTCTTATATAGCCAGAAAAGCCTTTGGAACTTATCGTCCAGCATCGTCGATGTGGGATAATACTTTTACGCAGTCAGCTGAATATAACATTGAATACTACGACTTTTCTAATACACAATTAACCAAAGCGACTTTTGGAGGCCCATTTCAAAATCAACAGTTCTTTATGTTCCTGCAATTACAAGGAAAAATCTTAATGTATCTTCCCGCTACATTCGATGTTTATCCTTGTGGGCTTTTAAATGATAACATGGCTGGTGGAAACGTAGATCAAACCGCAGACGAAACCAACATCGTGCGTGCCAACGGTTATTGCGACAACCTGCTCATCAGCGACGATATGTCGTTCCGCGCTCCCCACGCCTTTACGGCCAAGAAGGCAACGTATAACCGCACCTTCAGCAATGTGGCGGGCAAGGCTGTGAGCACGCTCTACCTGCCTTACCCCACCGATCTGCCCACGGGCATGCAGGCCTATGAACTCACCCATAGAGGTGTTGATGCCGGCGGCGATAAAGCCTTCTGTTTCTCGCCCGTACCGCTGGGAACGCGCCTCTCAGCCAACAAACCCTATCTCGTGCGCATCACCGACGGACAGAATCACACCCTGCCCGAGATGCAGAACGTGCAAGTGCCCGTGACACCAGATATTGAAACATCTGCTTTGGTGGCCTCTTCTGACAGTGATTGGAAGTTCTACGGCACGACTGAATTTATGGGCAATACCGCTGCTTATGCCAAAAAGGCCTACTATCTCAATGGCAACAAGTGGTGGGCGGTGCAAAGCGGTGTGACCAACGACTACATCGCGCCCTTCCGCTGTTTTATCTCCAGTCCCAACGGCACCACGCCGGCCAAGAGTTTCCTGATGGTGTTAGACGATGATCATACCACCACCGACATCCATCAGCTCGAAAACGAGACGGAGCAAGATGTGAAAAGCGGCCGTCATACGTTCTATTCTATCGACGGTAAGCGCATGGGCACCAATTACGATGCCCTCGAGCGTGGCCAGATGTACATCGTAAACGGCAAGAAATTCTATAAATTTTAATCTTTAGGAGGAACCAACAATGAAAAGACAAACATATATCCGCCCCATCACAAGCGTACTGAACACCGTCTCCGAAGGCTTCTTCTGCCTATCCATCCCCATTGGTCAGGGTGGTGGCCCTGGCGGTGGCGGGCAAGCCAAGGATGGATTCTTTGAAGAGGAAGACGAAGAAACATTCGAATCCTCGGAAGAAAAGCCCTGGGGAGAGGTGAGTTATTAGGTTCTGACGGAATACTCTTCTGACGGAACCATCTGCAGAATCGCTGCGTGCCATCACCATTAAAAATAGCAGAGGTGACTTCCCGATGTGCGGGAGGTCACCTCTTGCGTATCGGGAGATCATCTCCTGCACATCAGGAGGTCATCTCCCGCGCATCATGAGGTCATCTGCCATACATCGAAATAGCATTTGTCATACATTGGTAGACCATTTGCCATGCATCTGGAGGCCATCTGCCATATATCGAAATAGCATTTGTCATACATTGTAGACCATTTGCCATGCATCTGGAGGCCATCTACCATGCATTAAATCGTATCTACCACCTATTGGGACATTGTTCGTAAACAACCCTGTAAGGGTTGGTCCGTTGGTAGAGCAGGGTTGGCGAGTGAAACGAGCCTACCCTGTTTAAGCAGCACCCACCCATAACAACCCCAACGGGGTTGGTCTGTTTTTGCTGAAAAGTCCTCTAACTCAGGAGATCAAAATAATCTCTCCAACCCGCCTCACTTAAGGGATTTAAACAGACCAAGACCTATGGCCTTGCTTTCTCTTTGCACGTCGTAGACAGGGTAGGCTCGTTTCACTCGCCAACCCTGCCCTGCCAACAGACCAACCGCTACGCGGTTGTTAGCGCGAGGGGTGTTTGGCATCTGTTCTGAATAAGTTGTCAATGGGTCAATCACTATGCGATAGAGGAGAGACCAAGACCTACGGCCTTGTTTTCTCTTTGCATATATTTTTGCCTCCGCGACGGTTTTGAGCGACTCAGTAGCATCATTTTTGCCTCCGCAGCGGTTTTGAGCGACTCAGTAGCACCATTTTGGTCTCCGTGGCGGTTCTGAACAGTTCAGTAGCTCCATTTTTGCCTCCGCGACCGTTCTGAACAGTTCAGTAGCTTCCGCAGATGGTAGACAGGGTAGGCTCGTTTCACTCGCCAATCCCACCCTATCAACGGATCAACCTCGTTGGGGTTGTTTGCGCAAGCGATGTTTGGCATTTATTCTGAACAAGTGGTCAACAGACCAATCACTATGCGGTAGACTGTGCACAGCAACACTATAAAACACAAGAGATGCTTCTCAATGTGCGAGAGGGTATCCCCCCGGCATGGAAGACTCTTTGCGCAAACAACCGCATGTGGCTCTTCTCTGAAAAACGAGAAAGAAGCCGCTATAGGATTGTGGTGAGGAGCGAATTGGCATGCCGATTAGGACTCAGGGAGAACAGACATAGCGACAGAGCTGTCGATAGCGTTTTGTGAACAAAGAAAAAGGATATGCCAAGGCATATCCTTTTTGTCAGAGGGAGGGGAAGCGCGAAGCTCCCAATGGTATGAGGCAAGGGACGTTATTCGGCCTCGTCTTTTGTCTTCTTGATGGCCCGCTTGCGCTTGGGTTTCTCCTCAACGGCCGGTTTTTCGAGTTTTACGCCAGCGAGCTCGGGATCTACAATAATGCGACCGCAATATTCGCAGACGATGACTTTTTTGTGCATCTTGACATCAAGTTGACGCTGAGGCGGAATCTTGTTAAAGCATCCACCGCAGGCATCACGCTGAACATAGACGATACCCAGTCCGTTGCGAGCGTTTTTGCGGATACGTTTAAAGCTGCTCAATAGGCGCGGCTCGATTTGTGCTTCCAGATGGTGAGCTTCCTCTTTGAGGCGCTCTTCCTCCTCTTTGGTTTCGAGCATAATCTCGTCGAGTTCGCTTTTCTTGAGCGTCAGGTCGGCTTTGCGCTCTTTGAGGATGGCCTCATTGTTTTGGAGATCGTGCTTGCACTCGTCGATGCGGATGAGAGCCTCTTTGATTTTTTTGTTGCAAAGCTCGATTTCGAGGCTTTGGAATTCGATTTCCTTGCTCAGTGTGTCGTACTCGCGATTGTTCTTCACCTCGTTGAGTTGCTGGTTGTAGCGTTCAACGCTGGCTTGTGCCTCGGCTATTTCGGCTTTTTTCTGCGACACGGCAGCGGTGAAGTCGTTCATCTCGTTACGAATTTTCTCAATGCGGAAGCCAAGGCCTTCAATCTCGTCTTCCAAGTCCTGTACTTCCAGCGGCAGTTCGCCTCGCAGGGCACGCTTCTCATCGATGGAAGAGAGCGTTGTTTGCAGTTGATAAAGAGCCTTCAGTTTCTCTTCAACCGTGAGTTCGGTGGGTTCTTTTTTTGCCATAATTATAAATAGATGATGGGATTGGTGTGGGTTTGCGCGAGGTGACACGCTACGCCCGGACACTGCTCCCGGATAATGGATTGGAATATCTCGTTGGTGAATTGTTCGCTTTGATAATGGCCGATGACGGCTATTTGGATGCGCTGTTCGTAGCCGAAGTATTCGTGATAGTGCATTTCGCCCGTGACGAAGGCATCGGCTCCGGCGGCAACGGCTTGAGAAAGCAGGAAAGCACCTGATCCTCCGCACAAGGCCACTGTACGAATGGGGCGACGGAGCAACTCGTTGCACATCGCACTCTCCACGTTGAAGCGGTGTTTGAGCCGTTGCACGAAATGAAGAGCGGGCAGCAGCTCCTCCAACCGACCGATGACGCCGGGTGCACCCTCGACGATTTGCTCCCGACCGGATTGATCGGCACAGCGAACCACCTTTTTCGGTCCGAAGAAGTCTACATCGACGAGCCCTATTTTCTCGGCTATTTTGAAGTTGACACCACCGCGGGCATTGTCGATATTGGTGTGCATCGAGAGGATGGCAATACGATTTTGTATGGCTTTGATCACTGTTCGCTGAACAGGATCGGCATCGGTCACTTGCGCCAACTTGTGGAAGATGAGCGGGTGATGAGAGACGATGAGGTTGCAGCCCAAGGCAATGGCCTCGTCTACGATCAATTCGTTCACGTCCAGACACAATAAAGCCCCTGATACTTCCGTCTCTGTTAATCCGATCTGCAAGCCGGCATTGTCGAAGCCTTCTTGTAGGGGCAGAGGCGCGAATTGTTCAAGGGCGTTAAGCACTTCTTTAATCTTCACGCTACATGATTGCTTTATGTGGTTGAGATGTGCAAAGTTACGACAAAACATCTATTTCCTGAAGGTGCGGCGGGATTTATTGCAGATTTTTAACCACATGTAGCACTGTGGGAAGAGAGGTTATTTGCCGGTGGAACGGTTTTGCTTAATGATGCTATAGGCCGAGTAGAGGCCGAGTTCTCCGGCTTTACTCAAATCTTTGATGCCGCGAGATCTGTCGTTTTGTTTCAGATAGGCCATGCCGCGGTTGTAATAGGCCTCGGCCAAGCGAGCATCGTTCTTGATGGCGAGCGAATAATGAGCGATGGCTTTGTCGTATGCACCTTGCGAAGCATAGAGATTGGCACGGTCGAAATAGAGATAAGCATTGTGCCGTTGCAGGGCGATGGCCTTTGAGAAGTCGGCTTGTGCACCGGCTTCCTGTAGCTTGATATCGGTTCCGGTAGAGGCTTTGTAGCCGTTCATGAGCACCTGACAGACAGCGCGATGCCAATAGCCGAGCGAGGAAGTGCTGTCGAGCCCGATGTAGGTGTCGAGGTCGGCGATGGCGGCATCGTAGTTTTGCAACATGCTGTAGGCCACAGCACGCTGAAAAACAAGGCTTTTCAAGCGTTCGCCGTCATGTTGAGCGGTGAGCAGAGCAGAGAGCGTGTCTGTTAATTGAAAATAAAATTTAGACTGTTCGGCCGTGAGTTGTTCCGCTCCGCAGGCCAGATAGAGCGTATGGAGCGGTCGGTGGGTTCGGTTGAAGTTCTCCACCTCGCGGTCATAGGCCTGATACGACTTGATGCCATTGCTGTAAGGCAAGAACGAAAGATGGAACATGGGCATGAAAGCGGCCTGGACAGCGTTGTTTTGCACGCGTCCACGGTAACGACTTTGGTATTCATGTGCCACCTCGTTCTCGTCGGGCACGACCATTTGGTTGTATTTCTCGAGGTTGATTTCACTGCGTTTGCGCACCGCCTGTAGCTTACTCTTCGTCCATCGGGGTTGAAGTCCGAGGCGTTTGTCCATCTGCGCCTTGAAGATTTTGAACTCATCTTGTTCGGCTTTGGCCGTCAGACCCAGTCGGCGGTAGCAACGGGCACGATAAGAAAGCCCCGTCCAAAAGTTGGGGAACTGACGAATCACCCGCGTATAGTCGTCGATGGCAGCGCGCAGATTGCCTGTTTTGTCCTGCAGAATGGCGCGATTGAAGAGAGCCATCACGTTGTTGGGCTCCATACGGACAACGTAATCGAAGTCGGCAATGGCCCGGTTGTCGTCACCGAGCTGCATACGAAGCAGTCCGCGGTTGTAATGCCCGAGAAAATTGTTGGGTTCCAGGTCGAGCGTCATGTCGTAATCGGCCATCGCTCCGCGCAAGTTATTGAGATTGATGCGGGCAATAGCGCGGTTGAGGTAATTGTCTACACTCTTGGGCTTGAAGTGAATGGCTTTCGATAGGAAAGAGTCGGCCTCTCGCCATTGCTTTCTCGAAAGACTGATGTAGGCACGCATCGTCCAGGAAGCAGCGTCATAGGGGTCGAGTTTCAGGCCTCGGTCGAGCCATTCGGCGGCCTTCAGCGTATCTTTTTCTTGTAAAAAAGCCTCGGCGTTCAACGTGTAGGCATTGGCATCGTTGGCCCAACGTGCCACCATTGAGTCAATGTCGCGGTGTATGGCTGCGTAATCCTTGTTGTTCATGCGGCAAGCCGCGCGGTTATACCAGTAGTTTCTGTTGGTGGGTGCCAGACGAATGGCATGGTCGTAATCCTCTATCGCCTTGTCGTATTTCTTCTGTCGGATGCGGGCAATGGCTCGCAGGTCATAGATATCTTCAATGTAAGGATTCAAGGCGATGGCTTCGTTGGCATCCTCTTCTGCTCCGACGTAGTCGTCGAGATAGAATTTGGCAATGGCGCGATACTGCCAGGGTTGGTAGAGATAGGGTTTGAGCGCGATGATTTGGTTGAAATATTGCATCGACAGCACATAATCCTCGTAGTGAAGGGCTATCTGACCGCTCGTCATCAGCCGTTCTACGTTGAACTGGGCATGAGCGAACAGTTGAAATAACGAGAAAACAAAGAGGATGAGCTTACGATGCATAAGACTGAAGCGTTGAGAGGTGAAAGAGTTAAAGACTGAAAGACGTTGCGATAGAACCTTCTACTCTGGTGGCATTGGCAGATGAACCGAGGGCTTTTGTTCAGACAAATGAGCCATGCAAACCTGCTCAAAGCGTCGCCGCCACGGAACTCTTAGCGAAGAGGAAAGACAAAACGCACTTTCTGAGCAGCAAAAAAAGAAAGTTTATTTCTTGGTTCTGTATCTGCATTGGAATCTTCCCTGCAAAAGGGCTTTGAGCTTATTGCGAAGGATTTGCCTGCGGAAAGGCGAGAGATGGTCGATAAAGAGTCGGCCGTCGAGGTGATCGATCTCGTGTTGCAGCACGCGTGCAAGGTAGCCCTCCACCCATTCGTCATGTGTTTGAAAAGCTTCGTCTACGTATTGCACCCGGATGCGAGTGTGGCGTGTTACGCGTTCGTGAATGCCCGGCAAAGAAAGACAACCCTCTTCCAGGGTTTCCTTCTCTGAAGACTCGTCCACTTCAACGATGTGCGCATTGATAAAAGCCCGCCGGAAGCCTGCATAGACGGGGTAGGTGTCGGACAAGGCATTGAGATCGATCACTAACAGACGGATGTCGAGGCCTATCTGCGGGGCCGCCAGTCCGATTCCATCGCTGGCATCCATCGTTTCCAGCATGTTTTGTATCAACTCTTGCAGTCCGGGATAGTCGAGAGGGATGTCTTGCGCCTCTTTTCTGAGCACCGGCTGACCATATATGTAAATAGGTAAAATCATCTTTTTCTCTTTGATTCCAAATAACTTTGCAGAATGATCGTGGCACTTATCTCATCTACCAAGGCCTTATCGCGGCGCGCCATCTTCTTCAGTCCGCCGTCGATCATGGCCCGATGAGCCAGCACAGAGGTGAAACGCTCGTCGTAGAACACGATGGGAACAGACGGACAGGCCTTTTTCCAACGTGCAGCAAACTGATGCACGCGTTCGTAGTTCTCGCTTGGGCGGCCATTGGGTTGTCGCGGGTCGCCTAGGACGATGAGTTCTACTTCTTCTTTTTGAAGATATTCCAACAAAAAGTTCACCAATGTAGACGAAGAAACTGTTACCAATCCGTTACAGATGATCTGCAACGGGTCGGTAACAGCGATCCCTGTTCTTTTCTTTCCGTAGTCTATGGATAGAATCCTTGCCACTGTGCTGCTTACTTTTTGAAAAGCAACCAAGCGTCGGGATAGGTAGAACGGAACTGGTTTCTGGAGTTAACAGCATCGGCCTTCGAAGCAAAGGTAGATGCGATGACGCGATACATGCCGCGTTCGGAGTTATAAGCCACCTGGGCATTGTAGCCGGCAGCCTTCAAGGTGTTGAATAATCCCTCGGCATTGGCACGAATCGAGAACGAGCCCACCACTACACTGTAGTCTTTAATACCCGAACCATTGACCACCGTCACGCTTTCCTGACGCACAGTGGCATTATCTACGTTGTCGACCACCGTTGTTTGCGTTACAGGTGTTTCTACCACCGGTGCCACAACCGGTGCATAAGCCTGCACTTCCTCGGCGGGTTGCACCTGTTGTTCTTGCGCTTTTGCCTTTTCGTAGGCCTTTTTATAAGCACTTTCCTTGCTTGAACCACAGCTTGAGAGAACAAATGCTGCGCACAAACCGGCGCATAAAATCACACTCTTATTCATCATTGTCCACATTTTAGGATTAAACTTCATATTTCATTTGATCATCCCCATTCATGGCAGAGAAGAGAGAGCGGAATGCCTTTTGCCATCCTCTTCTTGCGAGGTATGGGAAATAAGCTTTTCCATCTCTTAGCTTTTGGGGTCCATTTTCTTAGCTTTTGCAGGTCAAAAGCTTAGCTTTTACGCCTCAAAACCTTAGCTTTTGCAATACGTTTTCCCGAACTCCTATGAATCAAAGAGTTACGAGCGTGTTGCCTACAACCAGCTTTGGAAACCCACTTCCTCTCCCCATCGGGGCATTTGTTGGATGGGCGAAATTACAAAATATATGATAAAAAGGGGGAACGGAAGCGCATAAAGTTTGTTAATTCAGACCGATACGCACTTTTTAACATAAAAAAGACAGCAAAAACTTTGCACAACTACCTCCTTTTGACTACATTTGCTACAGACTAAAGTACCGCTGCTCGGAGCAAGAGTTTCTTGTGGCGGAGGTCGATATTTCAATCATCAACAAATAAAATAAGAAAAATGAAAGCATTAGGTTACATCGGTGCCTTCCTTGGAGGTGCCATTGCAGGTGCGGCTCTCGGGCTGCTCGTTGCTCCGGAAAAGGGTGAAGAGACGCGTTCTAAGATTACAGATGCGGTGGACGACTTCTGTAAACGGCACAACATCAAACTGAGCCGTAAGGAAATGAGCGATCTTGTCGACGACATCAAAGAGGCCGCCCCTGAAACGGTTGTTGGATAGAGACGGTTATGTTTTCTACCGATAACAACGTAGAAACGATTGGGCAGCTCGTAGAGGTGCTCAAAAATTACATCGGGCTTCAAACGGAATATGTGAAGCTCGATGTAATTGAAAAGATTGTACGCCTCATCACCGTCCTTGCTTTGGCATTGGTGCTGTTGGTGTCTATCTTGATGATTATTATTTTCGGGTCTTTTGCGGCGGTTTATGCCTTGGAGCCTTGTGTGGGCGTAGTGGCGGGATTCTGCATTGTAGCGGCTTTCTACTTCGTGCTCTTCCTGCTGATCTTCGCATTTAGAACGCAATGGATAGAAAAACCCGTGGTGAGATTTCTGGCCAGTATCTTAATGGAATGACAATGATGGAAAATAAGATGTCGGACGTGCCCGCCTACCGGTCGCTGACGCAGATAAGGGTGAGAAAAAACGCACTGAAAGAGGAACTCGAAAGTGAGGACAAGAAAATAAAAGAGCTGTGGAATCGGCTTTTTCATCCCAACGATGTCGCTGTCAATACACCATCTCAACGTCTTGTCGACTGGGTGAACACCGGTGCGGGAATCGTTGATGCGATGGTGTTGGGCTGGAAGCTCTATCGCAAGTTCAACGGTTCGTCGCTTTTTAGATTTTGGAAATAAGGATGGATTGGTGACGTAGCCAACGACGTTAAGCCCCGGGAGTATTTTCGGGCAGTTCTAATTATGGGCTTACTCCGTTCAATCAGAAGGAGGATCAAAAGTTCGTTTTGGGAGAAATGAAAGGAAAAGCTAACTTTGCACCTATTATAATAAAGGAGAAACGGTTATGAATGCATTATCAATAAAAGACTTCAGAAGTAAAATGGCCAGCTCTTTCAATCGGGTGGATGCCGGCGAAAGGGTCGTGATACGCCGCAAAAATCAGCTTTATGCCCTTGTGCCTGTAGAGGAAGACGAAGCGGACGTTACACCGGAACTGCAAAAGAAAATCGATAAGGCCTGGAAAGAACATCAGGATGGTGAAACTTTATGTTTTGCTTCGGCTAAAGATGCACAGAGGTGGATGGATGCTCTATGAAATATGCCATAGAATTTTCAAAGGATGTCTTAAGGACACTTAAGAAATGGAAGAAATCCAACCCTATTTCTTATAAGAAATTTTATTCCGTTCTTGAAGAGTTGGAAGAACATCCTCGCACTGGAACGGGACATCCCGAGGCTTTGAAAGGACATCATGACATGACGTATTCAAGACGCATCTCGGCCCATGATCGTATTATCTATTGCATTGATGACGATCAAGTGATTGTGTTGGTGGTTGCCGCAGAAGGACATTATGACGACAAATAACCGCCGGTGGAACTGCTGATGCAGTAAATCCCGATGACAGAGAAGACGAGTTGTTTTGCAGAAGAGTGCAGATGGTTTCCTGAGAAGAAGGCATCTGCACTCTTTTCTTTGAAGAAGAAACGGGCGTTTTCGGCACCCTCTGTCGGTAGACATCTGATTGAGATGGGAGAGAAGACGGGGAAACGATTTTACATCGGTGGTTGAAAAGGTTTGTTTTCTTTTGCCGTTTCTTTGTTTTATGCTATCTTTGTGCATCAAAATCACAGCAAGATGGAATATATCAAAACAGACCTTGAGGGGGTGTTCATCATTCAACCCAAGGTGTTGAACGATGCACGCGGATATTTTTTTGAAGCGTGGAAGAAGGAAGAGTTTGAAGAACATGTGGGCAAGGTGAACTTTGTGCAGGATAACGAATCGAAATCGACTCGCGGGGTCTTGCGCGGACTGCATTATCAGAAGGGCGAATTTGCTCAAGCTAAGTTGGTGCGCGTCATCAAGGGGCGAGTGCTCGATGTGGCAGTAGACCTCCGCAGGAGTTCGAAAACTTTTGGACAGTATGTGGCCGTTGAACTCAGCGATGAGAACAAACGGCAACTATTCATTCCACGCGGCTTTGCTCACGGCTTTTTAGTGCGTAGCGATGAAGCCATCTTTACATATAAAGTGGATAATGCGTATGCGCCACAAGCCGAAGCCTGCATTCTTTGGAAGGATGAAGATATCAATGTGGATTGGAACATAGACGAAAAGGAAATTGTGATGAGTGAGAAAGACTTGCGGGCGTGCTGTTTGCGCGAGGCGGAAGTTTTTGAATAGAGCATCATGAACGGAAGAAGAAAACGATGAATATTGCAATTGTCGGAACAGGATATGTAGGATTGGTGTCGGGTGCTTGCTTTGCCGACACCGGGGCAAGCGTCACTTGTGTAGATGTCGACGCAGAGAAAATCGAACGTCTGCGCCGGGGCGAAATTCCTATTTACGAGCCGGGACTCGACGAACTGGTGCTAAAGAATGTCAAGGCGGGCCGTCTGCGTTTCACTACCTCACTGGAAGAGGAGCTCAACGATCAGCAGATTGTGTTCTCGGCGGTGGGAACGCCGCCCGACGAAGACGGCAGTGCCGACCTTCGATACGTCTTGCAGGTGGCGAAGACCATTGGCGAACATCTCGATAGATACATCGTTGTGGTGACGAAGAGTACGGTTCCGGTGGGAACGGCCGAGAGGGTTCGGCAAACGATACAAGCCGAACTCGACCGCCGCGGGGTGCAGGTGAACTTCGACGTGGCCAGCAATCCCGAGTTTCTCAAAGAGGGAAATGCCATTAAAGACTTCATGAGTCCTGACCGTGTCGTGGTGGGTGTGGAGAGTGAACGGGCCAAAGAATTACTCACCCGACTCTACAAACCATTCCTCATCAACAACTTCCGAGTGATTTTCATGGACATCCCCAGTGCCGAGATGACGAAATACGCAGCCAACTCGATGTTGGCCACACGTATTTCTTTCATGAACGACATCGCCAACTTGTGCGAACGGGTGGGAGCAGACGTTAATATGGTACGCGCTGGCATTGGGAGCGACACGCGTATCGGGCGGAAATTTCTTTATGCCGGTTGCGGATATGGCGGAAGTTGCTTTCCCAAGGATGTGAAGGCTTTGATCAAAACGGCCGACGACAACGGCTATTCGATGGAAGTTCTCAAAGCCGTCGACCGCGTGAACGAACAGCAGAAACACGTCTTGTTTGGCAAGCTCTCTGCGGCTTTCGCTTGCGAGAGTCTTCAAGGCAAGATGGTGGCTCTGTGGGGACTCTCGTTCAAGCCCGAAACCGACGACATGCGCGAGTCTGCTGCCCTGGTCACTATCGCTTTGTTACAGCAGGCCGGATGTCGCATCAAGGTATACGACCCCGTAGCCATGCCCGAATGTCGACGTCGACTGGGCTCTTCTGTCCTCTATGCTACCGACCTCTACGATGCTGTGAACGAAGCCGATGCCTTACTCTTGCTCACCGAGTGGAACGAATTCCGGCTGCCCAACTGGGAGCGGATTGCTCGGTCGATGAACCGACGACTCCTTATCGATGGGCGCAACATCTTCGAAAAAAAAGAATTGGAGGGCTACGGTTTCGAATATCACAGCATTGGTCGAACATGAGAATGAGCAATTGATAATTGACAACAGTAGGAATGACAATAAGCAAGAGCAAGATAGGGTTTCTCGGTCTGGTCATCGTCCTCGCAGCCTGCAACGGTAAAGGGAGGAAACCGGCCGAGTTGCAGGAAGAAGATCGGGTGGCTAAGCAACTGTTGCAAGGCATTTGGATCAACGCGGATGATGAGAGCGTAGCTTTCAAAGTGAGCGGTGACACCATCTTCTATCCCGACACGACGAGCCGTGCCGTATATTTCCAAATCGTGAAAGATACCCTGACCATGCACGGAGTCGGCATCGTGAAATATCCTATCGTGAAGCAAGCCCCACACCTCTTCGTCTTCAAAAATCAGAATGGCGAAACGGTGACGCTCACCTTGAGCGAAGACCCTAACGATAGATTCCAGTTTGAAAACTCGCCTGCCCGGGCCCTCAACCAAAACCGACTTCTTAGGCGAGACACTGTTGTGACATGGGCTGAGAATCGCTATCACTGCTACGTGCAGGTGAACCCAACGACGTACAAAGTGGTGAAGTCTACCTTCAACGACGAGGGTGTCGAAGTTGAAAATATCTATTACGACAACATCATTCACTTGGCTGTCTTCAACGGTTCGAGGCGACTCTTCTCGCGTGACTTCCGCAAAGCCGACTTCCGAGCCATTCTTCCTGCTGCCTTCCTCTCGCAAGCCATCCTCAGCGACATGCTCTTCCGCCGCATCGACCGCGACGGCGTGCACTATCAGGTCTTCATCGGTATCCCCGATTCGCCCAGCTATTACATCGTCTCTATCACTATCTCGACCACCGGACGAATGACGATGCAGCTCGGCAATTAGCCCTCTCCCACACATTTTTTCTATCAGCAGGATGTAAACCTCAGCAAAACACCATTCTCAGAGAATAAAAAAACTCGCGCTTCCGTTGACAATGTCGACGGAAGCGCGAAAATCCTCAAACGATATGGAAGAAAAAGAGCAGATCAGAAAATTGCGAACACAGCTCCACGACTACAACTATCGGTATTATGTGCTGAACCGGTCGGACGTGACTGACGAAGAGTTCGACCGCCTCATGCACCAACTCCAGGAGCTCGAAGCCCGACATCCTGAACTCTTCGACCCCAACTCGCCCACACAACGAGTGGGTAGCGATCTGAGTGAAGGCTTCTCCCAGGTGACCCACCGTTATCCGATGCTCTCGCTAGCGAACACCTACAATGAAGAGGAAGTGGCAGGCTGGTATGAGAACATTCGACGAGACCTCGGTGGCGAACCTTTCGAGGTGTGCTGCGAACTCAAATACGATGGTCTCTCCATCTCTCTCACCTACGAAGAAGGCCGACTCCTGCGCGCCGTGACTCGCGGCGACGGTACTCGCGGCGATGATGTAACGGCGAACGTCCGCACTATCCGCACCATCCCGCTGGTGCTCCCCGGAAAGGGATATCCACACCAATTCGAGATACGTGGCGAAGTGCTCATGCCCTGGAGTGTGTTCGAAGAAATCAATATCGAACGCCAGGCTGCTGAAGAACCTCTCCTGGCCAATCCACGCAACGCCGCTAGTGGCACGCTCAAAAGTCTCGACTCGCGGCTCGTGGCCCGTCGGCATCTCGACGCCTACCTTTATTATCTGCTCGGCGACGAGGTGCCCTTCGATGGTCATTACGAAAATCTCCAGGCCGCTCGGCAGTGGGGATTCCCTATCAGCGAGGGTATGCAAAAGGTAGATACGTTGGAAGACATCTACCGCTTCATCGCCCACTGGGAAACGGCACGACACGATCTGCCCGTGGCCACCGATGGCATCGTGCTCAAGGTGAACAGCGGCCGGCAGCAACGCACTCTGGGTTTCACGGCCAAAAGTCCACGTTGGGCCATCGCCTATAAATTCAAAGCCGAACGCGTGTGCACCCGACTCAATGACGTATCCTACCAAGTGGGCCGAACCGGAGCCGTCACTCCCGTAGCCAACATGGACGCAGTACTACTGGCCGGAACCACTGTGCGCCGCGCTACACTCAACAACGAAGACTTCATCCGCAGCTTCGACCTCCACTTGGGCGACTACGTTTATGTCGAGAAAGGCGGCGAAATCATTCCTAAAATCGTGGGCGTAGATCTCACCCGCCGCGACGCCGCGGCTCAGCCCGTTAAGTTTGTCGACCGTTGCCCTGAATGCGGTGCACAACTGGTACGCTACGATGGCGAAGCAGCCCACTACTGTCCCAACGACTCGGGTTGTCCACCGCAAATCAAAGGGAGAATCGAACACTTCATTGCCCGTCGAGCCATGAATATCGACTCCATCGGTCCTGAAACCGTAGACGAATACTACCGCCGTGGTCTCATTCACAACATCGCCGACCTCTACGACATTCGCATCGAACAGATCGACGGCGACGGATCGCGTCAGAAGTCGGCCCGGAAAATCGTCAACGGCATCCATGCCTCGCTCGCCGTTCCCTTCGAGCGCGTACTCTTCGCCCTGGGCATCCGCTTCGTAGGCGAGACTTCGGCCCGGGTTCTTGCACGCCACTTCAAATCAATGGACGCACTGATGGAAGCCCGTCTTGATGAGCTTCTCGAAGTGGAAGGCGTGGGTCGTGTGATAGCCGAGAGCATCATCCGCTACTTCCGCAACCCCGACAACCGGACCATCGTGGAGCGGCTGCGTGGCTACGGACTGCAAATGGCCCTCGCCACCTCCTGGCAGCAAGGCCTCACCCATCGGCTCGAGGGTCAGAACATTGTCATCAGCGGCGTGTTCGAGCATTACAATCGTGACCAATACAAAGCCCTTATCGAGCAACATGGCGGCAAAAACGTCGGCTCCATCAGCAGCAAGACCTCCTTCATCCTGGCCGGAGCCAACATGGGACCTGCCAAACTTCAAAAGGCCGAACAACTGGGCATCAAGGTGATGAGCGAAGACGAGTTTCTACGGCTTATCAACGACTGAAATCTCTCCGTCCAAATCCAACACAAACGCAACAACACAAACTATGGGAATCGTCATCGGTATCGACGTGGGCATCAGCACCACTAAAATTGTAGGCATCAATCGCGACAGCATCGTCATCTCGCCGCTACGCATTAAAGCCACCGATCCCATCACCTCGCTCTACGGGGCTTTTGGGAAATATCTCTACGACAACAAAATCAGTCTCTCAGACGTTGAACAAGTGATGCTCACCGGCGTGGGATCAGCCTACATCGACACACCCATTTACGGACTACCCACCGGTAAGGCCGAGGAATTTCTGGCTGACGGACTAGGAGCGCGCTACGAAACCGGTCTCGACCGTATGATTGTCGTCAGCATGGGCACAGGAACCTCGCTTGTTCAGTGTGATGGTCCTCGCATCGAACATATCGGCGGCATCGGCATCGGCGGCGGAACCCTTCAAGGCCTGTCGCGCATTCTGCTCAAGACCGATGACATCAAGCAAGTGTCTACCCTGGCCATGCAAGGCGACATCTCGAACATCAACCTCCTTATTGGTGACATCAGTGCCCAACCTCTGCCCGGACTGCCGATGGATGCCACAGCCAGTCTCTTCGGCAACGCCAAGAGCAACGCCTCGCGCGAGGACATTGCCCTGGGTCTGGTCTGCCTCGTGCTCCAATCCATTGGCAGCGGTACTATCCTCTCCTCTCTCAACACAGGCATCAAAGAGTTTGTCCTCATCGGCAACCTCACCCTCCTGCCACAGTGCAAAGAGGTATTTCCGGCCATGGAACGGCTCTACCACGTGCACTTCCGCATCCCCAAATACAGCGAATTCTGTACTGCCATCGGGGCAGCCCTCCACTATTTCAAAACCCATCACGAAGCCCATCCGAAATAAAATATGGGTTACACCCAGCCCAGTCGGCTCCGAAATAATTTATTTTTCCGCAATCTTTCGCTAAGCAGTGGGAAAATAAATTAGTCAAGCCCGTTTTTTTGCTCCGCGATAGGAAAATAAATTATTTTCCGGCATATTTAGTCTCCGCAGTGGAAAAATAAATTATTTAAACCTGATTTTGATCTCCGCGATGAGAAAATAAATTATTTCCGCTCTCCTCGCATTTCATATCCCCAATAAAATATTCTGGCAGGGGTGGCGAAGGCGCATTTTATCCAGCCAAGTCCCCTGCGTCCACGCAAAATGTTGTACATTTGCAAGCGAAAAAAACGACAAACAATCATGGCAAATTTACGATTCAAGGCCGTGGAAGAGGCCTACAAAAAGAAGCCGGTAGAGGTGATAACTCCCATCGAACGTCCATCGGAGTTCTTTGGCAAATACGTTTTCAACCGTGCCAAGATGTACAAATACCTATCCGCCGACGTGTACGAGAAGCTCACCGATGTCATCGACAACGGTACACGCTTGGACCGAAATATGGCCGATGCCGTGGCAGAGGGAATGAAAAAATGGGCCAACGAGAACGGTGTCACCCATTACACACACTGGTTTCAACCCCTGACCGAAGGTACGGCTGAGAAGCACGACGCCTTCGTAGAACCCGACGGAAAGGGCGGAATGATTGAAGAATTCTCGGGTAAGCTACTTGTTCAGCAAGAACCCGATGCCTCGTCATTTCCCAACGGCGGCATCCGCAACACCTTCGAGGCACGCGGCTACTCCGCCTGGGACCCCACATCGCCCGTCTTCATCATCGACGACACACTTTGCATCCCCACCATCTTCATTTCCTACACGGGCGAATCGCTCGACTATAAAGCCCCTCTCCTCCGGTCGTTGCAAGCTGTGAACACCGCCGCAGCCGCCGTAGCACGATATTTCGACCCGCAAGTGAAAAAGGTCACCTGCAATCTGGGTTGGGAACAAGAATACTTCCTGGTTGACGAAAGTCTCTACTTCGCTCGCCCCGACCTGATGCTGACCGGTCGAACGCTCATGGGGCACGATTCGGCCAAAAACCAACAGATGGACGATCACTACTTCGGAACCATCCCCGAACGCGTGCAGGCCTTCATGAAAGACCTCGAGATACAGGCCCTCGAACTGGGCATCCCCTGCAAAACGCGCCACAACGAGGTGGCCCCCAATCAGTTTGAACTGGCCCCCATCTTCGAAGAAGCCAACCTTGCCGTAGACCATAACATGCTGCTCATGTCGCTCATGAAACGCATTGCCCGCAAACACAGCTTCCGCGTGCTACTGCACGAAAAGCCTTTCGCCGGCATCAACGGCAGCGGAAAGCACAACAACTGGAGCCTCTCTACCGATACGGGCGTACTGCTCCACGCCCCAGGCAAGACGCAAGAGGAGAATCTGCGCTTCGTCGTCTTCGTCGTCGAAACGCTCATGGGCGTCTATCGCCACAACGGATTGCTCAAAGCCTCGATCATGAGTGCCACCAACGCCCATCGATTGGGCGGACATGAAGCCCCGCCGGCTATCATTTCTTCGTTCTTGGGCAAACAACTCAGTGACTTGCTCGACCATATCGAAAAGGCCGATAAGGAAGAACTCTTTGCCGTAGCAGGCAAAAAGGGCATCGAACTGGACATCGAACAGATCCCCCAACTCCTTATTGACAACACCGACCGCAACCGTACATCTCCCTTTGCCTTCACCGGCAACCGCTTTGAGTTCCGCGCCCTGGGTTCGGAGGCCAACTGCTCGTCAGCTCTTATCGTGCTGAACTCAGCCGTGGCCGAGGCTCTGAACAGCTTTAAAGCCCGCGTCGATGCCCTCATCGCTCAAGGCGAAGAACGCACACATGCCATCATCGATGTCCTACGCGACGACATTCGCACCTGCAAGCCCATCCATTTCGACGGCAACGGCTACTCGGAGGCATGGGTGGAAGAGGCCCGCCGACGCGGATTAGACTGCGAAACAAGTTGCCCCTTGGTGTTCGATCGATATTTAGATCCCGCCAGCATCCAACTCTTCGAACAGCTCAACGTCATGCGTCGCAACGAATTGGAAGCCCGCAACGAAGTGAAATGGGAGACCTACACCAAGAAAATACAAATCGAAGCCCGCGTTCTGGGCGACCTCTGCATGAACCATATCATCCCCGTAGCCACTCATTATCAAAGTCGATTAGCCAAAAACGTGCAGAGCATGTTCGATATTTTCTCGCGTGAGAAGGCCTCTTGCCTCACCTCACGCAACGTGAAAATCATCGAAGAGATTGCCGAACGCACACAGGTGATCGAAACCGAGGTAGAAGAGCTCGTGAACGCGCGTAAGATAGCCAACCGCATTGAAACCGAACGAGAGAAAGCCATTGCCTATCACGACACCATCGCACCGCGATTGGAAGTCATCCGCTACCAAGTGGACAAGCTCGAGCTGCTCGTTGCCGATGAATTGTGGACGCTACCCAAGTATCGCGAACTGCTCTTCATCCGCTAACACCCCCTCGCCACTCCTCCCCACTCCGCCGCTATGCGGCATACAAAAAGTCCGATGCGCTTCTCCCGCATCGGACTTTCTTTTGAAGCCTATTGCATACCCTTGCCTAAAGGGTGTCCACTTCCTTCAGAGCAACTACAGATGGAAACGATATTTCTTGGTGGCCTTCTGTGGAATAGCCGATCCGAATCCCTCCAACGATCCGCCCGGGGCCATGGACGAATACTGTTCCCATCGTCCGAGGATGCGCCTGACATAGTCTACCGTTTCGCTACCTCTCATATATCCGTAGCGCACAACGGGGTCGTTGTAGAAGGAGGCAGAGCTCAGGCGCAGCACAAAAGGCGCAACCTCCTCCCAGCAGTGTGGGTTGAAACCATGTTTGCGGGCCAACGCCATGGCATCGCGTATGTGACCAGGCCCTCCATTATAGCTGGCCAGAACAAAACGGATACGTTCCATGCGATGAGCGATGTCGGCAAACTTACCATCCAGTTCGCGAAGATAGCGTGTTGCGGCAGCAATATTGGGTTCCGGTTCGTGCATTTGTGCCGCGGGCAAGCCCAGATGGGCCGCTGTGGCGGGCATGATCTGCATCAGTCCGCAAGCCCCGGCCCACGAACGAGCCTGTGGGTCGAAGGTCGACTCTTGGTAACACTGTGCCGCCAACAGACGCCAATCCCATCGAGCCATGGGTGCATACTTCTTAAAAAGAGGATCGTAATGGGAAATAATGCCGCCCGATCGGTCGAGCATAGGCGAATAGACATGTCTCTTAATGCTTTGTCCCGACAGCACAAACCGCTCTTCGGCCTTGATTTGCGTCAGCAATGCAGGGCGAAACCAACCATTGAGCGTATCGGCCAGCGAGCGATTCTCCGCCAGCACAGCCCATCGGCGCGACGAATCTCCCTGAGTGGCCCCACAAAAGCGCAGTCCTCTAATCGTGTCGGGCAAGAAAAAAGCAATCAAATCTCCGTCTCCGCTCTTCAGTTTCTTCACCATCTCGGCCGTGTCTTTGCACACTTCCACACGCAAAGACACGCCCAAGGTCTTAGCAAATTTCTCGCAAAGCAGATATTGCAGTCCCATTCCATGACCGTGATAGTCATAATAATTCTCGGGACCGGTGAGCGTCAACATAATCAGTTCTCCGTGATCGACAATGTCTTTCAAGGCAAACGTACCCGAAGAGGGCACACTATCCTCGCCCAACGTGGTTCCCCACGGGGTGTTGATTCGTTCTTTCTTTTGCGAACAGGCCCCAACAGTGGTGAGCAACAGCAGCAACCAGAGCAGATATCGATGCCTCATCATCCTTTCGACTTGACGTTTTGCGAGACAGAAGCACCCCCATCCAAACTGCTCAACATAAACACGGCGTGTATCTTTCGTTTCTCTACCGGCGGAATGTCCATATAGTTGCGGTAGAGGTCTTTGAGATAGGCATCGGGCCGGGCCGGAGCCCTGAATGATTTGCCCTCGAAGCGTATCTCGCCGACGGGAAATACACTGTCCCTCCGATGCATAATGCCATATCCGTTGTTGATGAGAATGTTGGAGATATACACATCTCGACCTCTGAAGATGGCCGAGAGAGTGGCCCACAGCAGGCGGCAGACAGCATATTTAGTGCCGAACCAAAAGAATTCGGCCAACGCTCGCAGACTGTATCGGTGGGCTTTATGCAGAATCGAATAGCTTTTCGATATGCCCAGGGTGAGACGTTTGACAAGCTTTCGCGGCAGATTGGGGTAGGCAACAAAGGGAAAGATGTCTACATAAAGACCCTTGGCATAGTTCTCGGCAAAGTTATCGCCCGGTTCAACAAGGAAAGAATTCGTATCGCGCACCTTGGTGATGGGCTCTTTCAGCCCTTTCTCGGTGAGGGCCGACTGCAAGACGAGGCCCTCGGGCAGCTCTTTCTGTGCCACCTTGACGAAGCGTTGCATTTCCTCCCAGGGCATGGCGATGTCGATATCGTCGTCCCAGGGAATGAAACCGCCATGTCTCACCGCCCCGAGCAGTGTGCCACCGTCGAGCCAATAGCAGATGTCGTGCCGGCGGCAGATGGCATCGATCGCCTCGAGAATGCCGAGTTGCTTGAGCTGGCAGGCCCGCAACTGGCGTTGTTGAAAGGCCTCGAGCGGCGCATTATGCTTCATGGCTGGGCCTCCTCACATCGATCACCTGCCCCGTATAGTCGGAGACGAGCGTGCGCAGCGTAGCCTCGGCCACCCGTTCGGGTGTGAGCAGCGTGTCGTCGGGTTCGATTCCGAAGTTCTTGGTGCGCATAGGCGTCTTCGTTCTTTCGGGGTTGATGCAGTTGATGCGTATGCCCTCGCCCTCCCATTCCTGGGCCACAGCCTGCACAAAGTTGACGATGGCCGCCTTGGTAGACGAGTAGATGCTGTAGAAAGCCCTGCCGCGCGTGTAGGACGAGGAAGTGAAAAACACCAGTCGGCCCTTGCTTTCGCGCAGGAAAGGATAAGCCTCGAGGGCCACGTTCACCACCCCCAAGTAGTTGGTTTGCACGCTATAGAGAATCGCCTCGTAGTTCATCGCCGCCAGTGGCTCCTTGTTGAGCAGTCCGGCGGTGTTGATCACATAGTCGATACGGCCTTCAGCATCCGCCACTTGGCGCATAGCCGAGGCCACATCCGGGCGTTTGCCTACGTCGATGCCATTGCCACTGCGCGAGAAACGGTAGACCTTTGCGCCCCGCTCTTCGAGCATCTGCGCCGTCACGGCTCCGATACCATAGCTTCCACCGAAAACGATAGCCACCTTTCCCGACAGATTGAGGCGGGAGAGGTCTTGGCGGTCGGGTTCTGTATTCTTGAGTTGGAAGAGCTTGTCGATCATGTAAGTGTCTTCCTTGTAGGTGAGCTTCATATTGCTCTCCTCGCCCGTAACCACATAAATAGGCACCTCGGGCAGGTATTTTTTCACCACGCCGCAGTCATCGGTGGTTTTAAACGCGGCGTCGCACAAGGCCTTTTCATAAGCCTTGCCTATCACCTCGATGGCGAAAGCCTGCGGGGTCTGCCCGCGACGCAACCGCGAACGGTCGGGGATGGACCGGATAAAACTCCCTTCCACCTCGATGATGGTGTCGGCAGAGGGCATCGCCACGTCGATGGCATCGTGAGTTTTCAGTGCCTCGAGCACCTCGTTGAGAATGCGCTGACTGAGCAACGGGCGGACGGCATCATGGAAAACAAGATTCACCTCTTCGCCTTCGTAGGCACGGATGGCCGACAAACTCGACTCATAACGCTCGCTTCCACCTTTGAGGATACGCTTCACCTTCGTCCATCCATTCTTCAAAACGATGGTCTCGATGTCCGAAACGAGCATCGGATTGCTGACAATGGCCACCTCGTCGATGCCTTTGTTGCGCTCGAAAACATCGATGGTATGTTCGATCACCATCTTTCCGGCCACCTTAAAAAACTGCTTGGGCATCGAGATGCCTAACCGCTTGCCTACGCCGCCTGCCAAAACAACGGCAATGTTACGTCTTTTCATTCTTTGGGATGATCAAGTGGGCCCCCTTCTGTCTTTCCTTTCAAAAGGAAGATGCTTGCCAAGCATCGGTGAAAGAGACTTGTGATAGGATATGCAAAAGTAGTGGAAAGTTATTAATTAGCCAAGAATCCTGTTCGCAGGCCGCTCTATTTCCTCCCTTTCTCTTTCGGAAAAGCCTCCAAAAGGGTATTTACCGGCATGACATTTTTAGCAGAGAGGAAAGGCAAATGCTCTTTCTAAAGAAGCGGAAAAAGAAGAGGTCTCCGCATAGGGAGCGGCGTTACCGGCCCTCTAAAAAGCCTGTCGAGAGTCGAGAAGGTTTCTTTTGGGGAATGAATTTATAAGTTCTTCATTATCAAACGGTTGCAAATCTCTATTCAAAAGCTAAGAAAATGCACGCTAAAAGCTAAGAAAACACATTGCAAAAGCTAAGAAAACACGAGGCGAAAGCTAGGAGATGAGTTTTTGCTCCATCGGCTTTTGAAAATAAAGAAGCGGAGCGTTATATATAATAAGGTGTAAGAAGAGATAGAATTGTTCGAAAAAAGAACATTTCTTTATTTTCTTCTCCTAAAAAAGAAGTAGAGCCTCCAGTTGGTCAATATCGTATCGATAAATAACAAAATAATGTCATTTCTCTTTCATGAGAATGGCTATCTTTGCAAGCAGAAGTAAAGACCAACGGGCACCAAGCCAAAGGCAGGTGTCAAGACTCGTATTCAGTCTCGCTGGGAGCTGCAAAATCCCAGTACCTTTCGATATTTTTAATACAATCAATCTTACCCAATAACAATGAATTTCAATCCAAACAAAATGACTGGGCTTGCGGGATGCCTCGCACTCGCGATGTTGTTCCCATCGCCAAAGATATGGGCAGACGCAGCCGACAGTAGGGTTTTTGCTGTCCAACAGACGCGTAAGATCACGGGACGTGTGACCGATGGGCGCGAGTCGATTATCGGTGCGACGGTGAAAGTGAAAGGAACCACCAACGCCACAGTGACCGATCTCGACGGCAACTTCACGCTCAATGCACCGCAGGGAGCCATCTTAGAAGTATCGTACATCGGCTATGCGGCTAAAGAAGTGAAAGCCAGCGGCACAACAATGACCATCGTTTTGAGCGAAGATAACAACACGCTCAACGAGGTTGTCGTGGTAGGCTACGGCGTGATGAAGAAGAGCGACGTGTCGGGGGCTTCGGTAACGATGGACGAAAAGAAGCTTCGCGGCTCTATCGTCACCTCCTTAGACCAAACTTTGCAAGGGCGTGCAGCAGGCGTAACGGCCGTTAGCACATCGGGTGCGCCCGGCACTTCGTCGAGCATTCGTGTGCGCGGACAGGCCACCATCAATGCCAACGCCGAACCGCTGTATGTGATCGACGGCGTCATCATGCAAGGTAGCGGTGCCAGTGGCTCCTCTTTGGGACTGGGCGACGCACTGGGCAACGGCAAAGTGTCAACCGTTTCGCCCCTGTCTACCATCAACCCCAACGACATTGTGTCGATGGAGATATTGAAAGATGCCTCGGCCACGGCCATATATGGTGCCCAAGGGGCCAATGGAGTGGTGCTGATCACCACGCGCCGAGGTAAGGCGGGCGAGGCAAAGTTCACCTACGACGGCATGGCCGCATGGAGCAGACAGGGCAAACGCTTGGACGTGATGAACCTACAAGAGTTTGCCGACTACTATAATGACTTTGTCACAACGGGCCAGCTCAACTCTACCGAGGCCGATAAGCACTTTGCCGACCCTTCGTTGCTGGGTAAAGGCACCAATTGGCAAGATGCTATCTTCCGCACCGCACTGCAACACTCGCACCAAATTGCTGCACAAGGTGGGTCGGAAAAGGTACAATACTACGTGTCGGGCAACTACATGTCGCAAGAAGGAACGCTGATCGGCAGCAAATTCGACCGACTGGGCATGCGCGCCAACCTCGATGCGCAACTGAAATCGTGGCTGAAGCTGGGCATGAGCGTAAACTTCTCGAACACCAACGACGACTTGAAACTGGCCGATAGCGATGCGGGCATCATCAACTACTCGCTCACCACACCGCCCGACATACAGATCTATAACATCAACGGCGGCTACTCGTCGGTGTCGAAAGAGGGATTTACCAACCCCAACCCCATCGCTATGGCCATGCTCAACCAAATATTGCTGAACAGGCGCAAGCTTAACGGTAACCTTTTCTTCGAAATAACGCCTATCAAGCACTTGGTTTGGCACGCCGAAGTGGGCTATGACCTTAGTTCAGATCGTGGTCGCCGCTTTATGCCCACTGTGGATTTGGGTACTTGGAAACGTACAAAGAACTCTGCATCGGTTCAGAAATCGTCGGGCACCTTCTGGCAATTGAAGAACTACGTAACCTACGCCAACACCTTAGGCAAGCACTCGTTCTCGGCCATGCTTGGTCAAGAGATGTGGGAAAGCTCGTACGACAACAATCGGACAGAGAATACCGACCTGCCCGCCAACACCGTTAACAACCCTGCTTTAGGTGCCGGCACGCCCGCTATCGGCGTTGGTTTCGGCAGTTCGGCTATGGCATCGTTCTTCACCCGACTCACTTACGCCTTCAACGATCGCTATAACGCCACCTACACTTACCGCTACGACGGCAGCTCGAACTTTGGTCCTAACAAACGTTGGGCCGGCTTCCATTCGTTCGCTGCATCGTGGCGCTTCACCAACGAGCCTTTCTTCGTAAAGAGCCCCGTAGCCAAATACGTGAACAACGGTAAACTACGCGCTGGCTGGGGACAAACGGGTAATGCCAACATCGGCTCGTATAAATGGGGAACTTTAATGAGAGCAATGCCTACTTTGCTGGGCAAAGCCTATCGCCCGGACAACATTCCCAACTTAGATGTGCAGTGGGAAAGTCAAGAACAATGGAACGTGGGACTGGATTTGGGCGTACTGAACGATCGTATTAGCTTCACGGTGGATTGGTATCGCAAAGAGTCGCGCGACATGTTGATGCCCCTTCAACTCCCCTCTTACATGGGAACATCGGGCAACATCTCCTCCGTCTTGGCCGCTCCCTACGGAAACTACGGCACCATACGCAACACGGGATTAGAACTTACGGTGAATGCGCATCCCCTGACGGGTGCTTTTCAATGGGATTCGGAGTTCCAAATATCGTGGAACAAAAACAAATTGGTGGCCCTTTCGGGCACAAAGAACGCCGCCATCGTGGGTTACGGCCAGTGGAACGACGTGATTAGTGTGTCGAACGTGGGCGAATCGCTGTACAGTTTCTATGGTTTCGTTACCGATGGTGTGTATAAAGACTTGGCCGACCTTGAAACATCGCCCAAGACTTCAAAATATCCTGCTGACGGAAAGAGCTTCGACCGCAACACAACCCCATGGATTGGCGACCTGAAATTCAAAGACATCAGCGGTCCAGAAGGTAAGCCCGACGGCAAGATCGACGACTACGACAAGACCAACATCGGGTCGCCTATGCCCAAATTCACTTTCGGATGGACCAATACTTTCCGCTACAAGAACTTCGACCTCAACGTATTTGTTAACGGAACCTACGGCAACAAGGTGTACAACTACATGAAAATGAAGCTCACCCACATGAACAGCTTGTGGAGCAATCAGCTGAAAGACGTTACCAAACGCGCCCGATTGGAACCCATCGACCCGTCGAAGACTTATGCACCAGGTAGTTATTGGTATACCGATGCTGGCAATATACGCGTGGCTAACCCCGGAACAAACATCCCCCGCGCCACCATTACCGACCCTAACGACAACGATGTGATTAGCGACCGCTATATTGAAGACGGTTCTTACATCCGTTTGAAGAACATCGCTTTGGGCTATACGCTGCCCAAAAAGTGGATTTCTAAATGGGGAATAGACAATCTTCGCGTGTATGTAAACATCCAAAACCTGCTTACCATAACGGGTTATGATGGTTACGACCCCGAAATTGGTGCCAGCACGGCCGACATCAACGGTTACACTTACGGCTTAGACAACGGCCGCTATCCCTCGCCAACCACCTATTCGTTTGGCCTTAACCTCACTTTCTAACAATCAACCTTCTTCAAGATGAAACGTTTAACATATCTATATATGGCCATCGCCCTAGCAACGGGCGCGCTTACAACATCGTGCAACGACTTTCTGGACAGGCCAGCAGAAGACTCTTACAACGCAGGAACCTTTTATAAGGACGACAACCAGTGCGTGCAAGGTGTGAACTATCTATATAATTCGCCTTGGTACGACTTCCAACGCGGCTTCATTAAGGTGGGCGAAGTGATGTCGGGCAATTACTATTGGGGTTCTAGCCCTTACTTAACGCTCACCGTTAACAGCACCGATGGCGACTTGATGAACATGTCTTACTCGTTGTGGTCGGTTATCGGGCATGCCAACACCGTGTACAACAACCTCAAAAACGCCACGGCATCGCAAGCCATAAAGAACCAGTGCATGGGCGAATGTCTGGCATGGAAGGCTATGGCCTACTTCTTCTTGGTGCGTTCGTTTGGGGATGTGCCCATCATTCACGACAACTCGGCCATGCTTGCCGACGGTTCGTACAGCAATGTGAGTAGAGTGAAGAAGGCCGACGTGTACGAATACATCATCCTTACACTTGAAAAGGCCATGCAACTGTTGCCTCGCCAGGGTTCGCCAGGCCGTATAGACTATTACTCGGCCGAGGGATTGCTCGCTAAAGTGTACCTAACCAAAAGCGGTGTGAACGCTAATGGCAACGGACAACGCAATGCCGACGACCTGAAAAAGGCCGCAACGTATGCCAAAGACGTGATAGACAACAGCGGGCGCACGTTGATGGCGAACTATTCTGATGTATTCCGCCTGCAAAACGCCATGAACAGGGAGTTTCTTTTCGCATGGATGTGGACGGCCGACACCAGCATTTGGACCGTACAAAACACCCTGCAAAGCGACTTGGCCATGGTGGGTTTTGACGAATTTGGCGACTGCTGGGGCGGATATAATGGTCCGTCGATAGACTTGCAAGAGGCTTTCGGCGTGTCGCCAACCGAAAATCCCGAAAGCAGAAGTGAGGTAGACACCCGTAGAAAGGCCACAATGATGATGGCAGGCGACTTTTACGATTACTTCTGGACCGACAAAACAGACAACAAAGGGCGTAAGGGTTTCAACTATTTACAATTTATGTACGATGCCGACAACTATGGTAGTGGCGGCCCCGGCAAGCTGCAAAGCGCCACAGGTGCCAACAATGTAAAACATCTTTACGGCGATGCGTACGACCATAAGACGTTCGCCATTGACGGAATATCGGCATCTAACATGCACAGCAGTTTGCCAACGCCCGTGCTTAGGCTCTCAGACGTGTACTTGGTGTATGCCGAAGCCGTGATAGGTAACGGCACATCCACCACCGACGCCACAGCTATCGACGCCTTTTATAAGGTTCGCAGCAGGGCAGTGAAGTCGGCATCGCGCCCAACAAGCATCTCTTGGCAAGACGTTTGGAAAGAACGTCGACTGGAATTGGCCATCGAGGGCGACCGCTGGTACGACTTTGTGCGTCGTAGTTACTACGACATGGCAGGCAGCATAGCCGAATTGAAAGCCCAAAAGCGTGGTGCGTTCTTCGGGCTGAACACCCTATACGAGAACTATTACAAGAGTGGCGCATGGAATGTAAACACCACTGACATGCGATACAATCCCGATGCACAGGCCCCTAACGTAACTCCTCAGAGCTTTACGCTACCCTTCCCAAGTCAGGATGTGGTGTTCAACGGCAATCTTCTGAACGAGGCCGTACACGTAGACGTACGTTCAACCTATTCTTATTAACCCGCTTAAAAATACATCATACAATGAAACGTTCCATCATAACGTTGCGTTCGCTTGCCGCATGGCTTGCCTTGGCAACCTTAGCCCTTACCGCATGTAGCGACCAACCCGACGAATACAAGCCCACGGGCGGCTCTCCGCAGGTGCAATACATACGCTTGCCCGAGAGTGCCGACTCGATAATCACCCAAAGTTACATGCAACGCACCATCTGCTTGGTGGGTAGCAACCTGCGAAGTGTTCGCCGCATGTTCTTCAACGACAAGGAGGCGGTGCTCAATTCGAGCTTTATCACAGACAACACGCTGCTTGTAGACATCCCCGGAGAAATCCCCTCGGCCGTAACCGATAATATATATATGGTGAATGGCGATGGAGATACCACCACGCATGCTTTCCATGTGATTGTACCACCACCCTCGGTGATGACCATGAGCTGCGAGTATGCACCCGCAGGAGAGGAAGTGGCCATCACGGGCGATTATTTTATACAAGACCCCTACAAGCCCTTGCAAGTTCTTTTTAACGATGGTGCAGTGCCCGTTACAGACATCAAGAGCATCACAAAGAACAGCATCACGTTCACAATGCCCACAGGTGCCACCGCAGGACGCGTGATTGTTCAGTCGGTTTACGGCAAAGGCGAATCCGACTTCGTATATAAAGATACGCGCAACATCATCTTCGACTTCGACGGTTCGCACGGCGGAATGGCCAAAGGGCATGGTTGGCGCGCCGGAAACGTACGTACGGGCGGCATCGACGGCAGCTATCTCTACTTCGGCGGCGTAAAGATGTTGGGCAAAGTTGGTGCAACTTGGGCCGAAGATAACTTCGCCATGAACTATTGGCCCGAACCAAACAACAACTTCCCAGAGATTTCTAGCATCCCTTCCATTGCCGCGATGCTCGACACTTGCAGCGTTTCCGACCTCGTCTTGAAGTTCGAATGCCGTGTACCTGCCAACAAGGTGTGGCGTGCATCAGCCCTACAAGTCATCTTTACAGGCAATGCCGACGTTACATACACCAACGCCAACAGCCAATACTACGGCAAGAAAGACCTGCCGCGCGGCTTGTGGATTCCTTGGCAAGCAAATGGAAGCTATAACACGGGCGACAAATGGGTGACAGTAAACATGCCCCTCTCGGCTTTTAACAAAACGGGCGACGGACAAACGGCTGGTTCGGCACTCACCAAAGACCGACTCACGGGTTTCACCTTCTTCCTTTGGAGCGGTGGCGTAGAGGGAACCGACTGCGAGCCCGAACTGCATATAGACAACGTTAGGCTTGTGCCTGCCAAATAATTAAAATCGATAACAATGAAACGAAATAAGATATATCTAGCCATTTTCGCGGCTCTGTCGCTGTCGGCAACAGCCTGCAACGATGCTGTTGAACACAACATACAAGCCGTTGGTGCGCCTGCGTTCGTTGGTGTTAGTCCGCAAGAGAACATCAAAGCAGGTCTCGACTCCATCATCGTCACCTACGATAAAAACGTTTTCTTTGCATCATCGCAATACCAACGCATCACACTCAACGGCCAACCCGTGGTTAGCGCCAACGTTATCGGCTCGTCTAACAAGCTTTTGCTGATGGCCAACATCGCCCGAGGCGAGAGTTACGAGCTGGTTATCCCCGAAGGCGTGGTATGCGGTCCTAACAAAACGCCCGCCCCAGAGGTAAAAGCCACCCTCAAAGCGCAGTCGCAACACATCGCCACTACACTTGTCAACGCCAATGCAACGGCCGAAACAAAGGCGTTGTACCAAAAGTTGGCGGCCAATTATGGGCAGAAAACTTTTTCGGGAGCAATGGCCGACGTGGCTTGGAACACCAAAATATCCAACCAAGTGCACGCGCTGACGGGCAAATATCCGGCCATCAACGGCTACGACTACATCCATTTGCAGTCTACCAGCCCCGGCGGATGGATTGATTATGCCAACATTGCGCCCGTAAAGACCTGGCACGATGCTGGCGGAATGGTCACAATAGGCTGGCATTGGAACGTTCCCACGTCCAATCCATATGCTTCCACAGTGCCTGTAGTGCTTTACGGCGGTCCAAACAAGGACATGCCGTCCGACTGGAGCGGCCACATACAACTCACAACGCAAGCAACGAAAGACATTTTAGCCAAAGCCTCGGTTGGAAGTAAGCTCGTTGTGAAAATCACCAACGTGAAAACCAACGCCCAAGGCTCGATTAAGAACAGCAAATGGGCTGGCTTTGTAGACGAGAACGGAAAGAATTGGGACTACTTTAACATCAGTGGCGAAAGCTATTCGATGACGCTCGACCAAACCACACTTACCGAAATGCGCGCCAACGGACTGATTATTGGCGGACACGACTACACCGTTACGGGCGTTACCGTTGAGGCGGCAGGCACTGTGAAGTACGATTTCTACGCCGCAAAGAACGAGTTTACCCTCAACGATGCCGTTACCGAAGGCACGTGGGCAAATCGTTTTATGAAGTCCGACCTAGAAAAGATAGTGCCTTACCTGCAACAATTGCAGCGTGCAGGCATCCCCGTGCTGTGGCGACCGCTACACGAAGCGGCAGGAAAATGGTTCTGGTGGGGCAACGGAACGGCCGAAAACTATCGCAAGCTGTGGCACATCATGTTCAATTTCTTCAAGCAACGCGGCGTAAACAACCTCATCTGGGTGTGGACTTCCGAAAAGAACGACCCCGATTGGTACCCTGGCGACAAGTATGTTGACATCATCGGCACCGACATGTACGGACAAAACGGCATACCCGTAACTGCCCAAACCGCCGCCCAACGCTTTAACGAGCTGGCCTATCGCTACCCCACGAAGATGATTGCCCTTACCGAATGCGGCACCGTTGCCGACATATCTGCGCAATGGAGTGCCGATGCCAAGTGGAGTTTCTTTATGCCGTGGTACCCCGGCGGTGGCGTTGTGCATGCCACCGATGCGTGGTGGAAGTCGGCTATGTCTAACTCTAATGTGATAACACAATGAAAAAAATGGCTTTTTCACTACGTTTACGCCTACTTGTGGCTATGGTTGCATGCCTGGCAACCATGCCTTTGCAGGCAAAAATCAGGCTTCCGCACATCCTTTCGGATGGGATGGTGGTGCAACAACAGGCCGATTTCTGCTTCTGGGGATGGACTACGCCCAATACCAACGTAACCATCGCACCCACATGGCAAGAAAAAAGGGTGACGGTGAAAAGCGATTCGCAAGGACAATGGCGTGTTGTGCTACGCACACCCAAAGCGAGTTTCCATCCTTTGAGCATCACATTCAGCGACGGACAGCCAACAACCATCAACAACATGCTAGCTGGCGAGGTGTGGGTTTGCGCCGGACAAAGCAACATGGAGATGCCCGTTCGCGGCTTTAACGAGTGTCCCGTTGAGGGTTATCAAGATGCTGTATGGGCATCGGCCAACATGCGGGGCGTGCGTTACGTTAAAATTCCACCGCGAATGAGTAGCGTTCCGCTCGAAGATACGCCCTGCGAATGGGTGGATATGAGCCCCAAAACGGTGAGCGACTGTTCGGCCGTGGGCTTCTTTTTCGCCCAACGATTGGCACAAGCCCTGCAAATACCCGTAGGATTGGTGCTAGCCAACAAGGGCGGAACGATGGTTGAGAGTTGGCTAAACGCCGAAAACCTGCGCAAATACACCGACGAGCCCACCGACTCGGCACAGCTTTCCCGCAAATATCCACGCGAATGGCTGCGCCCACTACTTTGGGGCAACGGCACCTTTCATCCGATACTGAACTATGGCGTGCGGGGCGTGCTCTATTATCAAGGTTGTGCCAACGTAGACCACAACCCCAACACTTATGGCGAACGATTAAAGCTACTGGCACAGCAATGGCGCAAGCACTTTTCGGACAGTATGTTGATGCTCATAGTCGAGATTGCGCCCCATCGTTACGAGGGCGAAATGGGAATTAGCGCAGCCTTCATACGCGAACAGCAATACAAGGCCAGCCTCGAAATTCCGAATTGCGCCATGATAAGCACCAATGATTTGGTGTATCCCTACGAAGTTAGGCAGATACATCCCACACAAAAACGTCCCATCGGCGAACGTCTTGCGCTCACGGCTTTAGCCCGTTATTATGGCTGTGAGGGCGTGATGTACAAGCATCCTACGTTCGAAAGGTTGGAGATAAAGGGCGATACCTGCGTGATACATCTTAAAGACACCTACACAGGCATTGTGCCTCAGGCCAACTATGAAGGGTTTGAGATGGCGGGTACAGACCGCATTTTCCATCCCGCCCATGCCACCTACGTTCGCCACAACAAGTTTCGGCTCACCTCAAAGGCTGTTTCCAAACCCGTGGCCGTACGCTATTGCTACCGCAATTTCCAACTGGGCAACGTCAAAAACATGGCCGCGCTACCGCTTATTCCATTCAGGACGGATACGTGGTAGATAGAGAAGAGGAAGTTGTCTACCCTTGTTCATCTCGCTAAAATGCCGTACCTTTGCGGGAAAATTAAAGAAAGAATGACAATGAAATCAAGTATGAAGAAAACAGTATTACTCTTTCTCCTCCTCTTTTGTAGTGTAATGGGCTGGGCATCGAAAGGGTTACCCTATCCCATCGAGGTGCGGCAGACCGATGGAACAAAGCTCACCCTACGCATCAATGGAGATGCCGACTGCAACTGGCTTTCCACACTCGATGGCGTAGTACTGGTACAGACGGGCAAAAACTATTTCGTGGCACGAATCGATGCCGACGGACGGGCCGTGGCTACCCAGCAATTGGCCCACAATGCAGAGTTGCGCGGAGCAGAAGAACAAGCCCTATGCCAACAGCAGAACCGCGAAGCCTTCTTGCGAGCCAAGCAAATGGAGGCCGAGAAGGCACAGACGCGCGGCATTCCGGCAGGAAACGGATTTCGTTTCTTTCCGCATACGGGGTCTCCAAAGGCCGTAGTGATACTCGTCGAGTTCTCCGACCGGTCTTTTAAGGTTCCGGCCCGACAAGCTTTCGACCAGTATCTCAACGCCATGACGGCGCAACAAGACCTGGGCAGCTGGGAACAGAAAAACATAGGCAGTGTGCGGAAATATTTTTCGGACATGAGTGGCGGAACATTTACGCCACAATTCGACCTCTATGGTCCCGTGACGCTTCCGCATACGGTGGCCTATTACGGCGGAGGATCGTCTTCCTCCGAGCGGTATCGCGAGTTGGTGGCCGACGCTTGTTCGTTGGCCGATGCGCAGATCGACTTCTCGCAGTATGATGCCGACGGCGATGGCAACGTAGATTTGGTTTATATCGTCTACGCCGGATATGGCGAACAGACTGCCGGCGACCAGTCTCTGCTTTGGGCCAAAGCCTTTGTGATGGACGGCTCGGTGCAAAAAGACGGGAAGCACATTCGACTTGCGGGAATCAGCAACGAGCTGAATGCCTCACCCGGTCAATCCATCCCCTCGACAACAGGCGTGGCAATCAATGGCGTGGGACTGTTCTGCCACGAGTTTTCCCACTGCATGGGACTGCCCGACTTTTATCCTACCGTCTACTGGACAAAGGGTAGCGAACGCGATCTCGATGCCTACGACAATCAAGGCATGGAAGACTGGAGTGTGATGGACAACGGTCTATATCTGGGCAACGGCTATACGCCAACGGCCTACACAGCCTGGGAACGCGAACAAATGGGCTGGCTGACGATTGAAACGCTGAGTTCGGCGCAGCAAGTGAAGCTCGAAAACATCGATCGGGGCGGCAAAGCCTATCGCATCATGAGCACTGCCGGTGCCAACGAATACTATATCGTTCAGGCCATTGAGAGTCAAGGTTGGAACGGGGCACTGCCCGGCGGCATGATGGTATGCCACGTCAACTATGATGAGGCCCCATTCTCGGTGTTCAGCATCGGAACCAACTCTGTGAACAACGTGAAGAAGAAGCCTCGCATGACGATTGTCCCTGCCGACGGCCTGCTGGTGAGTTCGTATCGGCGGAAGTCTGGCACTCCCCCGGCCCCCTATCTCTCATCAAAAGCTTACAATGCACAACGAAGGGGCGACCTTTTCCCCGGTAGTAAACAGGTGACCGAACTGACCGATGCCTCCGCTCTTGTGAATTATGCACCTTGGAATGGCGGTCTGCTCAACAAGCCTATCTACAACATCAACCTCAAGAGCAACGCCGTTTATTTCGATTTTCTTCAGAAGTTTCCCAGCACCGACATTCCCTCAAACCCTGCCGATGCCT
The DNA here is from genome assembly GCF_018127805.1 of Prevotella sp. oral taxon 475. Classification (NCBI taxonomy): domain Bacteria; kingdom Pseudomonadati; phylum Bacteroidota; class Bacteroidia; order Bacteroidales; family Prevotellaceae; genus Prevotella; species Prevotella sp. oral taxon 475. Next base: position 780,590 of record NZ_CP072334.1, on the reverse strand, counting down.
CTGCCGATCATGGCGATGGACGCATCTACAGCCTCGATGGAAGGTATGTGGGGACAGACATCAACCAACTTCCTAAAGGAGTTTTCATTAGGAACCATCAGAAATTCGTCGTTCGATAGTTCCATTTTCGGTGATATAATAAATCCGCCTTGTCTTGAAAACAAGGCGGATTTTTTGTTATGAGCAATCACTTGGTGGCACGTTCTTTCCGGCGTCATGAAGAATTGCCCCTTCCATCGCCGGCAGATCTGCACAAACCAGACAAGCACAACGATTTTGACGAAGCAGCAAACGACAAGAATGCCCCAGTCGTTTTTCTCATGTTTTCATCCACCAGCCTTTCTTTCTCGCCCCGCATCTATTCCTTCCACGTCTCCAGGTCCCAGCCCATCACGGCCGAAACGAGAGGAATGAGCGTCATGGCCAGCTTCTTTTGTCCGCTATAGTTGGGATGATAGCTGGCCCCCAGGTCTTTGTCGGGCGTAATGATAGCTGGCATGAACTCGGCAAAGTGCACCTTCTTATCGGTATCCACCTGCAGTTGCAGGAGCCGAAGACAAGTGGCGAGATGCGGACTGCGAGAATGCGGCGTGACACAAATTATCGGCACCTCTCCATAGTGTCTGCGCAAGCGGGCAATGAGCTTGACATAGGCCCCGATATACTGGTCGGCAGTGGGGGTAACAACGCGCGAAAAGTCGTTCGTACCTAAGTTGATCACGACCAAATCGGGGCGATAGGCCTTGAAATCGTAAGCCACGGTGTTGTGCTCGTCGAAGAGCTGGCCGTAGCGTTGCGACATATTGCCCTTCGACACCTGAACCGTGTCGCCGTAGTTGCGAATAATGCCGCGCCCGGAGTGGGCCACGAGCGAATAGTCTGCTCCGAAATAACGGGCCAGAATGCAGGCATAGGCCTTGTCGCAGTTTTCCGTTTCGAGGCGGAAAGGGTCGGTAGCCCGATTGCTCTCTGTGCCATAGCCGCAGGTATAGGAGTCGCCGATGAACTCGATCATCCGCTCACGCCTCGGCACAGACAGCAGTTGTCCACCATCGGGCAAATCGAATGCCACAACAAGGGTGCAACCATATTCGCCCTCGGTGCACTTTTGTAGTTGCAGTTCGTGTCGTCCCCGTTCCAGATGGGAAGCCAAAAGTATGCGTTGCGGCGTTTTCCCACTCACCCGAATCTTGCGAATCCATTTTCCATCGATGAAGACATTGTGCCAACTCTCGCCCTCATCGGCGATCGTCATGCCGATTTGCGTCCCGGTGAAAGCCACGCGCAGATAGGTTCCCACCCAGTCGTAGCGCACGGTTCCGGCTCGTTCGTCGCGCTCTACCCTACCGATGTAAGACACCTGCGCATCTGTGGCCTTGAATTGGCTTCCCGTCCGCACCGCCGAAATAGGCAGAACAGATGTCCAAAGTAGAATAACACCGAGCTGAACAACTCGCCATCTGCCCGCAAAGCGGATAGAACGAGAGAAGAATCGCCCTCCTTTAAGGGCCTTGCCCACCGGAAAAACGGTGCGCGAAAGAGAAAAATCTTGTTTCATAGAATGTAAAGTTAGCGATGAGGGAGACTGATCAGCCACTCGTCGGCGTCGGTACAAAGATAGGATATTGACCTGACATCATCAAACAGATAGGCCTTTGTTTTTCTCTTTTTGGCTCAATACCCCTGCCTTTTGTGCTCTTTTCTCACCACGACAAAGTGCAAAGCAAGTTCATATGTTGTTTGTTGGGTTGAACAAAAACGTTCTTTGTCTCTCGAAAGGTGTCTTTTCTCTCTTCGACTGTTCCATCCGGGTCCGACTCTGTATCTAACAAGAAATCAAGACGTTACCCATCCGCTTGCAAAAGCTAAGAAAACGAGGTGCAAAAGCTAAGAAAACGCCATGCGAAAGCTAAGAAAATGGCGTGTGAAAGCTAAGCATTCGCACATGTCTTGATGCACATCGATGATAAAGAGACTGTGCTCCTGGAGTTCTCCTCCACCTCTGAAGACATCTATCTGGATGAAGATCTGGAAGTTGATGAATGCAACAACTGAGAGAAATCCGCGCTTTCTCCATGATCAAGCAAGAGGTTGAATCAAACGATAGAGCACTCTTGACCGTGCCTGTAGGCTTGATTGATCAGGAAAAAGAGGGAAAAGCTCAAAAAATAATCATTGTTTTTAGGTACGTATCGTTTAAATTTGTATCTTTGCATCATCAAAAGTGAGTATTCACCTATTATACAAAAACATTAAATAGACATCATTATGGCTTACGTAATTGGAAACGACTGTATCGCTTGCGGCACCTGCTTGCCCGAGTGTCCTGTAGAGGCAATCTCTGAAGGCGACATCTATCAAATCGACGCAGATGCCTGCACCGAGTGCGGCACGTGCGCAAGTGTTTGTCCCAGTGAGGCTATCAGCCTTCCCTAAAAGGCTTTGTCACAACGTAGAGAAAAAGGCGATCCGCATGGGTCGCCTTTTTCTTTACGTCAAAATGCTCTTGATGCACCACGTTGTCTTCCATCTTGTCTCTTTTCAGGAAGATCGGTTGGTAGGATGTTTTAAAGTTAGATGTTCCGACGATGAGAGCTGACTCGTACGTCTCGACTATAGGCTTGTGGGATGTTTGCAGCTCAATTCTTCAATAAGTCTGCTTCTTTTCATTGTTACGAGCAAGTCTCGTTACATGATTTTTTAATCAAAGCAGATAAAAATATATTGAAATGTTTGGTCTTTCCCCATTTATTCTCTACCTTTGCACTCGCTTTTAAGCATTGTTCGGGATTTGGCGCAGTTGGTAGCGCACACGTCTGGGGGGCGCGAGGTCGCTGGTTCGAGTCCAGTAATCCCGACAGAAAAGAAAGAAAGGGGTTGATCATCAACCCCTTTCGCTTTGTCGTAGATATTTAGGTCGGCGAAAAGTCGGCGATGATATTTGCCGGTATTGAAGGATTGAGGTGCATCGCTGGATAATGGTTTACTGACTCTACAAGCATTTTGCTGTAAAATGCAGGCACGTTCTTCCTTACTGTTGAAGAATTGTTCTACTTCACTTCTTCCTCAAATATATCCTACGCTGATTATCAGTGATTTATATTCACATGGTACAAAAATATTTCCTCAATTTGAGTAGTATTGATTAGAAAACATCTTGGATGTTATCACCATATCAAAACATATACTATGAAATGTATTTTAAAATCCATAAACATTTTTCCTCTGTTTAAAAGCAGATTCTCCTCCCTCTAATATTTGGCAACATTGACTTATAGTATTTACATCATCAACGGATCCTGCATTATTTACTATGGAAAGAATGTTAGTACTTTTAAGAGGGATGATAAGTTCTGCATCACCAAGAACTGCAATATTGGGGTTATGTGTTACTATGATAACCTGCCGATGCTCTTTTATTTTCCTTAAGTTTGATACAATTGTTTTGAATATAAATTCACTATCAAGATTATCTTCAGGCTGATCTATTAATAACGGCTTATTACTATCTGATAACATTAGAATTCCCAACAATACAGATTGCTGCTGGCCTAATGAAAGCTGAGAAATAGACTTTACTATCGGTATATCCGCTCCATCTTTTTGTATAATTCTTGTTACTCTTATTTGCGGAAGATCATCATAAGGTAAACACTCTAAATCTTCATAATTATAATCTTCTAAAATAGTAGAGAATAAACTTTTGATTTCAGAGTCTTGCAACACCCTTTCTCCATTATATAATATCTTTCGAAATATTTCCATATCACGAACTTTAACGGCATGGATAAAATCATTTATTGAAAGATTTAATGATATAATTTTCGCTTTAGATACCTGAGAGGTACGCCACCCCATTTTTAATTTCAGGACGTTCTCAAATTCGGGAGAATAGCGCGAATCTTGGTACTTTAGTGAAATAGAAAAATTATCAATAGAGGACTTTAAATCTTTATTTATTTTTTGTGCAAATGCAAGATGCGTTCTGTTTATTTCTTTCCTAACATTTTCTCGTTCTACTAATATTCCTTGTCGTTCTTTCTGCAATTCACCTAATTTCTTTTGATCTTCGATTAGCCGTTTTACCTTTTTATCATAGTCAAGAATATCCTTAGATATTTGATTTATTTTACCTAAATCAAAAGGAATACCTTGATGCGTTAGTTCTATTTTTTTTGCATCAATTTTACTCTGAATTTCAGCTTCCTTTGCCCCCCACAATTTCAATTGCTCCTTTAATTCATCTATTTTTTTCTTTAGTTCGCTATTTAGTTCGTTAGATTTTTGAGCAACAAGTTTACTGAAATCATCTACAATTGATTTCACACTTTTAAAATACTCTTTTCCAACAATGACCTTAGCATCGTCCATAGCTGCAACATCTCTGAACAAGGAATTATCCCCTAATATCTCTCTATATGTTTTAACAAGCTTATTTAATTGATCTATTAGAGTTTTTCTAAATTCCCTTTCCTGTATCAAAGCGTTATGAAATTTTACAATATCTGCTGCTTTGGTCTTCTCTAATTCTTTTAACTTATTTTGTTCGTTAGTTAAAGCTTTTTTTGCTTCAGGTAATGCAGCTAAGTTTATACGCAATTTCTTCATTTCACTTTGGTTGGATCTCAATAGATTAATGTACTCATTATCTTGTTGATGCAATAAATCCAAGTTTAAAAAAGAATCAAGGAAATCTATAATGACTTTAGGGTTTTCATCACTATGCTGTAAAGTACTGGCGGTATCTCCTTGTCCGTAACTTTCTAGAGGAATTAGAGTAACACCATTATTGGGATCTGTACAATTAACGACAGAAGCATTTTTTTCTCTTCGTAGAGAAATTGCTTGACCTGCCTCATCAAAATAACTAAGCAATATACTCTGTGCCCAAACCTCAGAATCACAAAGTTTTGAATTTGAGGAATTGCCAGAAGTCTCTCGTATTGATTCAAGAAGTGTTGATTTTCCGGTTCCTCTACTACCAATAATACAGGTTAAATTAGGACTCAACTCTATATCTAATCCATCTAAAAGGCCTCCTTCTATTTTTATGTGCGTAATGGTGGGATGTTGCTCTGGTATACATTCTTCCAATCTAACTCTAGATTCACTACTTAGCAGTGCAAGGCGAAAAGAACGAAATGTTAATGTCGGCATTTTAATTCTAGTGAGCCTATTTTCTCCTTCAGCATTTTTTCCTAGTTTATCTAGAGTATGAGAATCTGAAGACATCAACTTTGCGAAATCACGATGCATTCGATTATCTATAGTAGCACGCCATAGGTTTAATAACGACTTATGTTCAAGTTTATCATCAGCATCTGTATATAAATTAGTGTCTTTTTTATCTGTTATTTCTAAACCAAGAAGATTACTACATTTAAAAATTTGATCCATCTGAGGACCATATCGATTTATAGTTTTTTCAAAACCAGAATCAAGAGTAATGTGAGCAAGAATACCAATTCCATCATATTGCTTTGCAAAATTTAAACACTCTGCTATCCCCTGATTACAAATGGATTTATCTGCGTTAAATGTTAGTTTGCCATAAAATTGCTGCAATTCATCAGTTTTCTCAAAATACACCAAAAGGTGGCCTTGAGTGGTACTAACCTCTATCCCAGGAATTACCAGTATATCCATATCCTTTGAATAGTTAACAGCATAAAGACTATTTAAGAATTGATTATGGTCAGTTATACTTATCACTTTCAATCCTTTAGCTATTGCCATTTCGACAATAGCCTGTGGAGTATTTGACGTATCCGTTACGTCAAAAGAACCTGTTCCATCTCCATAAGAATGAATATGTAGATCCGCCTTATAAAATAATGCTCCTGCATTCATATTATCTTATATTTTATGGTTCTGCAACCATTTGTATGTCTTCCTCGTGGATTTCATATATCCTGGCTGATTTTGTTGAATAATTCTCTTGTTCATTATCCGTCCACTGCTCACATTGTTTGATGACAGTTTCCAGTGCATTGGCAGCTTCCTCTGGTGGGTAATGATATTTCTTAAGTAGGTGCTTAATCATTCTGCGCATACCTGCACGGGCAGACTCTTTCTTTTGCCAGTCGATAGTGCGGTTCTTACGTAGAGAGTCGGTGAGTTCTTTTGTCATAGCTACCAATTCTTCATTACTATAGAAGTCGTGAACTGCTTGCGGTTTGATCAAGGCATCATAGAATGACTTTTCTTCAGGAGTGAGTCCAAGTTCATTAGCTGCTGAATCGGCCGAAGCAATCTCTTTTGCCAACTGCAAAAGTTCTTGGATAACTTCTTCATTGGTGAGTAATCCTTTCAAATAGTTGGATAAAGAACGATTGAGCAGGTCAGAGAATTTCTCTGACTGCACGATATTGGTCTTTTGATAGAGTGCCACTTTCTCTGCTAATAACTTTTTAAGCAGTTCTACAGCTATATTTTTTTCTTTCATCTTAGAAATTTCATCTAAGAAGGCTGTATCAAAGAGGGAAAATTCGGCTTTAACATCAGAGAAAAGATTGATTACACCTTCACTTTTTACACTTTGTTTCAGCAATTCACTGATACGAGCATTAATTTCTTTCTTCGAAACTTTTCCTTTATCTGTCATTCGGGAGAGCAAAGTGCGCACAGTTTCAAAGAATGCAGCTAAGAAGCGTTGCTCTTCATTCAACAGGCTTCGGCAAAGAGTGATGGAATTGTGCAGCAAGGCAGCTTCTTTCATATAGAGCGGTAACTGTTCTTGTTTGTCGGTTGCCAACATAAAGTTTACACCACCTTTGATCAATTTAGCACGGTCAGCATCTGTCCCTGTGTGGAACTTACTATAATTATAACCATGAAATAAGTCTTGGCACACTTCTAACTTCTCTTTAAACTTTGTAAATGCCATGCCTTTGATGTCTGGGTTTCCAAAGTTCTTTCTGTCGCGTCCCGTATAATCACGCATGGCTTCTTTCAAAGCTTTGGCAATACCGATATAGTCAACAACCAATCCACCCACTTTGCCATTGAATACACGGTTCACTCGTGCAATGGCTTGCATTAGGTTATGTCCGCTCATTGGTTTGTAAACATACATAGTAGCCAATGAGGGAACGTCGAAGCCTGTGAGCCACATATCGACCACAATAGCAATCTTCATCGGATCGTTGTCATCCTTAAATCGTTTGGCAAGTTCTTTCTTATACTGCTTGTTTCCGATAATGTCGTGCCATTCTTCTGGGTCTTGGTTGCTGCCCGTCATGACAACGTTCACTTTATCCGTCCATTTTGGGCGAAGTTCCAACAGTTGATGATAAATGCTCATCGCTATGGGACGCGAATATGCCACTATCATTGCCTTACCTGTCAATTCATATTGACGGTTTTCCTCATAGTGTTTGAGAATGTCTTGGCAAAGAGAATCGATGGTAGCTGGTGCACCGAGTATCTCTTCCAAGTGCGACATCTCCTTCTTGCTTTTCTCTATCTGTTCTGTCGTTGCACCTTCTTCAGCCAACAGTTCATATTCGTCATCAAGGGCTTGCAAGGTTACATCGTCAAGATTTAGATTGATAACTCTAGATTCATAATATACAGGACAAGTAGCACCGTCATTAACCGCCTGCGTCATGTCATAAATATCAATGTAATCGCCAAAAACCTCTACGGTATCTCGGTCTTTGGTAGAAATAGGTGTACCAGTAAAGCCAATATATGAAGCATTGGGTAGTGAATTGTGAATGATTCTTGCCGTGCCGATAGAGACCTTACCTGTAGTGGCGTCGACTTTTTCCTCAAAACCATATTGTCCTCTATGTGCCTCATCAGTCATCACGATAATATTTCTTCGCTCTGACAAAGGTTCGTCAGACTCCTCAAACTTCTGCATGGTTGTGAAGATAATGCCATTAGCCTCTCGTCCACTTAATAGTTCTTTTAGATTCTCACGACTATTGGCTTGTATTGGAGTTTGGCGCAAGAACTCCTTACATTTAGAGAATTGGTTATAAAGTTGATCGTCTAAATCGTTTCGGTCGGTAATCACAACTATTGTGGGCTGAGATAACTCTTGTTGAAGCAAGTGAGCGTAGAAAATCATTGACAATGATTTTCCGCTGCCTTGCGTATGCCAGAATACACCGATTTTACCATTACTTACCGCAGCATGTTTGGTACGTTCGATGGCTTTCTTCACTGCAAAATACTGATGATACCCTGCTAATATCTTGGCACTCCCTTTTTCTTCTTTGGAAAAACAGATAAAGTTCTTGATTATGTCTAAGAGTCGTTCCCTTTGAAATATTCCTTCAAAGAATGTATCATAATCGACAAATTCTGTACTTTCATAATTGCCATCTTTTGTTTTCCATTCCATGTAGCGATCTTCCTTGCTGGTAATTGTTCCAGCTTTGGAAAGAGCCATATCGCTCATTACACAGAACATGTTGAAAGAGAACAACGATGGTATATCTTTCATATAATTGCGGAGTTGAAGATATGCTTCTGAAGCGTCCGTCTCTTCACGGGAAGGTGATTTTAATTCTACAACCGCCAATGGTAAACCATTCACAAATACAATGATATCGGCACGTTTCTCTGCATTTTCAATGAATGTCCATTGATTGATAACTTGAAAAGTATTTTTGTCCGTATGCTCAAAGTCTATCAAATAAACCATTTCATTGCGCATTTCCTTGCCATTGAAATAAGAAACTTCTATGCCATGCTGCAAATAGTCTGTAAAAGTTTCATTACGCTGCGCCAAACTACCCATATCAATATTGCGTAGTTTGATAATCGCTTCGTTAATGGCTGCATGTGGCTTCTTTGGATTAATAGTTTGCAGACTTTCTTCTAATTGTGCTTCATAATAAGGCACATAGTAATCTCTTTCAATATCTGGACCGTACAGATATTGATACCCCATTCCCTCAAAGAGGGAAATTAGTGCTTTTTCGTAATTATCTTCTGTGAAGGGCATTGTATTTTATTTTTATTGTTCATTCATTTCTAAAAGAAATTCTAAATAATCTATATAGTTAGCTTTATAAGCTTGATAATCTAAGTTGTAAAGAGCCTCTGATGCTGATAAGTGTACGCCTCCTACTTCTAATGGATTTTCTTCATCAAACCAATCATTAAAGCACTCACAATCTTGATAAATTAATCTTTGGTTAGTGTGGTGGGCATAACTGAAATAAAAATGTAAAATGAACCCACAGAGTACCTCTGTTGTTTTGTATATCAGTAGGGATAGTGATTTGTCTATCTGAGGATGCAAAACATCCAAACCATGTGAAGCAAATCCTGCATTATTTCGTATCTCTGCAATCGATTGAGCGATAGCAGAAATTTTACGGCATAGTTCAGATAGACCAACTATTTCCTTTCCAGTCTGTTTTATAAGATGTTCTAAGGTCTGTTTTACTAAACCATTAAATGAAATATCATCTTTGTACGTTGTATTTTGATTAGTGAGAATTATTTTGCAAAGTGCTTCAGTCAGACTTTTGCTTACTTCAACGCACAAAGAAGGATTAATCTCAACATTGTTTTCTATTGTTGAAATATGCGTTTCAAAAGTCCTAAGACTTGGTTCTTTTGCAATATATTCTCTTGTCCACTGCATAATTAATCTTAATTTAAATTATCATTTATCCGTCGATTGAGTTCGATTTTGTCATCTAAAGAAGAAAGAATATCTGCAATTTTTTTTTGAGTTTGAATACAAGGTATTTTTATATCAAAGTTTTGCATCACTTTAGCAGAAACTTCTTTGAAAGTTGTACCACTTCCTAAACTTTCTATCTCCTCTTTGTTGTATTTTAGTAAATAATACAAAAAGAGATTGTTTACGAGATTGTTATCTGGTATGATGCTCTTAAACCCTTGATTTGTACATAACTCATTTGCTGCAATTGCAATATAACCAATAGGGGCTCTAGAAGAAAACAAAATACTTCCTTTAGGTAATATTTGGCATGAACTACTTTCAAATCCTTTTTGTGTTATAGACCTTTCTCCTTTTTGAATATATCTTCCTGTAAAATTAGACAAGTCTTTTGGAGTAATCCAAGAGATTTCTCCATCGTAATTTGCACTATCTTTTGTAGGAGGAGTTGCACCGCCTACAATTCTACCTATTTCATATAGTTTATATTCTTTCCACTCTTCCATGATGAAAATCAATCATTTTGTTCATAATAATATGAATAGTCTATGCCCTTTATAAACATTTCTCTGTCGTCAATCTTTGTTGTGAGTGCAGACTCTACTAAAGTCTTAATGTGCATATTATCAGACACACTCTCACGCATTGCCGACAAATACTCGTTTTTGTCTATTTGACTCCAATCCACACACCGCTTGAGAGAACGCCTCAGCATGAGATCAAGCCAGATGCGAGTGCTTCGTCCATTACCTTCCATAAATGGATGAGCTACGTTCATTTCGACATACTTATCCATTATTTCGTCGAAGGTGTTTTCTGGCATTCTTTCAATCGTTTGTAGCGTAGCAGGGAAGTGCATACAATTAGCGAAAGTGAAACCTCCTTTGGATATATTCTTAGTTCGGATTTGTCCTGCAAAGTCGTAAAGACCTCCAAAGAGATAGGCATGAATCTGTTGTAAACATTGTATGCTGCCAGGCTCAAGACTTTTCAGCAAACCACTTTCATATAACTGATATGCTTTTTTTCGACTTTGACCATCCAATGTGTTATCACTATATGTAAACCAATCAAGGAACTCATTTGCTCGATTGTTAGGATAGTGCTTTGCTAATAAAGTCACTCCTTCACTATCAAGGACATCTGCAATACGCATCTTGCCATCTGGTGCTTCAAATTTAAAGCTGTGAGTAGTACTCACGGGTTCAATGCCTTCTTGTTTCAACTTACGTTTTAGCCAACGCCAATAGTTACCAGCTTTGGTGTAGTCAGGCTCATCGTTAATGGCACGCACAATGTCTGTTGCAGAAAACCACCAACAATTATTTTCTTCATCCCATACGGCACGTACTTCACGGTCGTTGAAGAAGCGAATTGATTTCTTATGTTGTTCTTTCTTCTCTTCCATAAATGGGAATTTAGTTGTTTATATCATTAATTTTCAGCTCGCCAGACATCAGTTTGGGAAGAAGCGTATCACGAAGTGATGTCAAACGTGAAATTTCGTCTCTATTTTCCTCTATTTTAGAAAATATAGGTTTTACAATTCTATCAAATTTAATAAGTATATTCACAGGTGGCATCATAACTTTTATAGACTTAAAATCAGTCTTATTAAACTTCCTTTGGGCAGATCCACCCGTAACACCATCAATAAGATGCTGTCCAATCCCACCTTTAAATAACATATACAAATAAAGCGTCAAATAGTCTTTCTTAGGTCTAAGAAGTATAATATTATTTCCTAAAGTCATTGGCTTTTCCAATTTTGGACAGAGAAAGACACTACCAACATCACCAACATTCGATATAATTATTTCACCACCCTCTAATACAGACTTTGAAAGAAATTCATAAGAATGTTTATCAACATACATTTTATAAGATTCAGCTTTTAAATCTGTATTTCTAATAAAATGTGCATAATTCGGCTTATCGTATAGTCGTACATTCTCCCTTAATGAAGCAAAGCTACCATTAGCAACATAATCTGTTATGTAAACAGATAGATCTTTTATTGCTACAATATGCCATCCTACAGGAATGTCTCCAAAGAGAGAATCTGATTTGAAAAATTCTTCTCTTAAGAAGGGCTCAAAATCCACAAACCACGACTTGAACAACGCCTGAGCCTGTTGCTCTAAATTATCATTTATCCGTTTATTAAGCTCGATTTTATCATCTAATACAGAAAGAATGTGAGCAATATTCTTTTGCATAGGTAGCGATGGTATAGGAATTTCATAATTTTCTAATACATCTTGTTGAACTCTTTGTCTACCAGATGAGCCAACCATAGATTTTATCGCAATGTCACGAACAATTGGAGATATAGCTAAATAGAAGATAAATTTACTGTCACTAATGTTTTCTCGCTTCCGCAAAACGATATACTCAGTTGAGCCAACGGCAACTTCTTCAGGATGTAGCGATGAAATATAAGCAGTTTTCCCATTTTCTAAGCATGGTGTGATACGTGCCATAATAGTATCATAGTTTCTAAATTTTGCTCCTCCCTTATATACTTCATATATGTTAGATTCTACAAAACGAGTAAACGGAGTTATTTGATCCATAGAAATCTTTCTACAGAGTTCTCCTTGGGGTACTTTTTCTTTGGGATTAAATTCTATAAAATCCTTTAACTTATATTTTCTCCACTCTTCCATAAATGGGAATTTAGTTGTTTATATCATTAATTTTCAGCTCGCCAGACATCAGTTTGGGAAGAAGCGTATCACGAAGTGATGTTAAACGCTTACTTTCGAGAAAAAGTTGTCCTTTTTTCTCGAATATAGGTGTAACAATCTCATTATATTCTGCTATTTTTTCAACAAAGACAACATTCATGGGCAGTTCTGCTATATGTTTAGGATAAATATGTGGCTGCGCAGAACCTACTTGTGCATCAAATATTTCCTTTTGTCTTTTCTTTAGCATGATATACCAAAAATATACATTTGGAGTTATCGAATCATCAATGTAAGAAGAATCTGAGGCCCAAACAGGAATATGCCATAAATTTATATACCCAGCATTAGCTCCTGATGCTGCTATTGTTAAAACAGGAGCTGTCGTATTAGCTTGGTTATGGTATGTTGCAGGTTCTATACCTCCAGCGACTACTAGTATATCTCCTTTTATTGCATTCTTGGAAAGGAGTCCTTTTCCGCGTTTAGGCATAATTAGATCCCCTATCATATTTTCTCCTTCAGTAATATGGGGAAACATTTCGTTGAACAAAGCCTGAGCCTGTTGCTCTAAATTATCATTTATCCGCCTACTTTTATGAAATAGCGGTTGATATGAGCTATATGTGTGATATGCTGTTTGCATTTTGATTTAACTGATGAATTTGCGGTGAGAGAGTTTGACGTTTGTTTGATTGACCATTGCATAGTGCATGGTTGTATCAATTTTAACATGCCCAAGGAGTTTTTGTACTTGCTCCACGGGCATACCTTTATCTATAGCCATAGTCGCAAGTGTCCGACGGAACTTGTGTGGATGGACACGGACAATCTTTGAAAGCTTCCCAATCTTTCTTAGTCCTGTCTCAACTCCTGATATTTGTAATCGATTGTGTGGCTTGGCAAGGGACACGAACAATGCTTTGTTTCTGTCTTTCCGCTCTGCGAGATATTGCTGTAAATGTATCTTTGCACGAGCATTGAAATACACGATACGCTCCTTGTTGCCTTTACCGAAAACGATACACTCACGCTCGTTGAAGTTTATATCCTCACGATTGAGCTTTACAAGTTCTCCAACACGCATACCAGTAGAAGCCAAGAGGTCTATCATAGCTAAATCTCGTACCCTTGTACAGTTATCGCGCAGTTGTTCCAAATTTTCGTCAGTAAGGACTTCCTTAATCTGTGTTCCGGTCTTAACCTTGTGTATTCTACGTACAGGACTTTTAATTATGTAATCCTCATCCTCTAACCATGAAAAGAAAGATGAAAAGATACGCCGGATATTGTCTATTGTAACTTTACTCGATTTGTGTTTCCGTTGAAATACAGCCAAATAAGCACGAATATCCTCTGTGGTATAGTTCGTAACTCTTTTGGGCATTTTCTTGAAAAGTTGCTTGATCGTAGAACCATAATATTTTATGGTAGGTGTGGTGCAACCTTCAACTTGCTTGGCTGATAGGAATATCTCCAACAGACGTTCATTAGATGCGTTGTTTTCTTGCATCTGCTCATCGTCTGCTGAAATGGTGTAGTTACTGATTACTTGCAGTAATACCCCATTGAGTTGTGCCATTTGTTCAACACTTAATATACCTACCATCGCATTGCTAATTTCTGAAATCAGTTTTTCTTTCATGTTCTTCTATATTAATGAATTGATAATATGGAAGAACATGCAGTCTTTTACTTGATAGTGAAACCTATGCTTGCCAACTGTTTTCGTATCTCATCCTCCAAATCATGAGATTGGGCAAATAAATCGGACAATTCGGTTGTGAGTTTGTCCATCTTCTCTTGAAAAGGAATACCATCGTCTTCCTGTTCTGCAATGCCGACATAACGTCCAGGGGTAAGAATATAGTCTTGTTTTGCCACATCGCCAAGGGCTACAACTGCACAGAAGCCTTTTTCATTCTCAAGTGTACCATCATTATATTTATCAAAAGTGTCTGCAATCTTTTTAATGTCTGCTTCTTGGAGTTCACGAAGTTTGCGGGTAACCATTGTTCCCATGTTTCTTGCATCTACAAACAGAATTTTATCTTTCTGCTTCTTCTCTCGATTGAGGAACCATAGAGAAACAGGAATACCTGTGGTATAAAACAGCTGTGAGGGTAGGGCAACGATACCTTCTATTAAATCGGCCTTGATGATATTCTCACGAATCGTTCCTTCCCCTCCTGTCTGTGAAGATAAAGAACCATTTGCCAATACCATACCTATTTTCCCTTTGGGAGACAGATGATGAATCATGTGCTGCAACCAAGCAAAGTTGGCATTGCCAGATGGTGGAATGCCAAACTTCCAACGTACATCATCTTGCAACTTGTCTGCTCCCCAATCACTGAGATTGAATGGCGGATTAGCCATGATAAAATCAGCTTTTAATGTAGGATGTTGGTCATCAAAGAATGTATCTGCATTAAACTTACCCAGATCAGCCTCAATGCCTCGAATGGCAAGATTCATCTGAGCCATCTTCCATGTCGTAGGATTGCTGTCTTGACCATAGACAGAAATATCTTTGATATTGCCTTGATGCCTCTCTATGAATTTGGCAGACTGCACGAACATTCCACCAGATCCGCAAGCTGGGTCATATACTCGTCCGTGATAAGGTTTCAGAACTTCAACAAGAGTTTGAACAATGCAAGCGGGTGTATAAAATTCTCCCGCTAATTTGCCTTCTGCTTCTGCAAATTTAGAAAGGCAATATTCGTATGTGCGTCCCAATATATCTTTAGAATCTCCATGTTCTTTCATTTGAATATTGGTAAATAAATCTACCACATCGCCCAAACGCCTTTTGTCCAGTTCTGGGCGAGCAAAGTTTTTGGGCAGAATACCTTTCAAACGGATGTTCTCTTTTTCAATGAGGCGCATAGCATTGTCGATTATCGTACCTATTTCTGGCGTATGAGCAGCCTCTGCCACTACGTTCCACCGTGCTTCTTGTGGGACAAAGAAAATGTTGTCCGCCATGTATTCATCGCGGTCTTCCTCGAATCCCTCACCATTATTGACTAATTCCTGATATTTGGTTTCAAATTTATCGGAGATATATTTTAGAAAAATCAGCCCCAATACTACCGATTTGTATTCGGAAGCATCAAGATTGCCACGAAGCAAATCTGCAGCTTTCCATATTTCCTTTTCAAATCCGATGTCTGCTGTATTTTGTTTTGCCATAATTACATTCTTCTTTTGTTCGAGATCTATTCTTGATTATATATACAAACACTTCTTATTTGTCGTCTTTAGTATTGATTACATTCCTTGAATTGTTCTGCAATGTCTTGATAACATCACTTTTTGTTCTTGTGGTCGAACGTTTCATAAATATTATATTTATATTATTGTATGCAAAGATAGTAAATATCATTGTGTTAGGAGGGATGAATGAGAAGAAAAAGGAGATTTCCTTTCTGATTATTTGGCAGTTCGGAAAGATTGTGTTATCTTTGCCGCCGTGAAACGTAAGAGTGTTATCAATAGCAAGATGATACGAGGTGCAACGAATAATAGACAAGGTGCAATCACAATGAACAATCGACAGGGCACAATGAGCAATAGACAAGGCATAATGAGCAATAGACAAGGTGCAATGCCGAGGCAGAAAGGCGAGAACTTTTCTGTTATTTTTGTGCCCGATTATTTGGTGGTTCCAAATAATTTGCTAACACACACACACACACACACACACACACACACACACACACACACAGGAGAGAGACCAATCTAACCACATAATTTCACGCTTTTTCGTACGCGCGCGCGATAAGCGCGTAACCCCAATAAACAAAGGGCTCACAGGAGTTCCCTTTGTTCGCTTTTTTTATGCCCTTTTGCCAACCTCGGCAAGAGGGAAATTACAACAGTTTTTCACCCACAAAATGATAGGAATATGAATAGAAAAGAATTCGGGAAGCAGGGTTATATAAAACCCGAAATCAAGATTATTGCCACGCTGCAGGAACACCTGTTGCAAGTTGTCAGCGGTCAGCACAACCCGGGACATCACGGAACGGGACCAAGCTCGGCTAAGCAGGGAATGTTCGAGGAAGACGAAGAAGATGAGACATTTCTCGATACCTCCGAAGAGGGAGCAAGCAACTGGGGAATAGAGAATTATTAATGTATTAAAAATTAAAAAGAAATGAAGATGAAGACAGACAATATATTTTTTGCACTTATAGCCGCACTGCTGCTCACGGCAAGCTGCGCAAGTGAAGACGCGACACAGACAGGTGAACAAAAACAGGAACAGAAGACAGGAAACTACACCGTTTTCGTGTCCGGCAAAGAAGATACAAGCACAGAGCAACCTAAAACCCGCACATCGCTCAACTACGACACAGGAGCTTTCTATTGGGAAACGGGCGACAATATCTTTGTCAAAGATGACGGCGGCACATGGCAGACCGGCTCGAATGTCGTGAACGGAACACAACAAGCAAGATACCGCTTTCAAGTTCCGGGCGCATTTGCAAACACAAGCTATGCCGTATACTATCCCGGGAAGAACGGAACAAATGACCAAGTAACCATTTCCACCGAGCAGACACAGACCGCACCTGCAGATACCAAACATTTCGGCGAAGCCGGAGATTGCGGCTTAGGCACAGCAACAGCAGTCAGCGACGGTTTCTTTTTTAAGCTCGATCACAAGGCTGCTTACCTCATTTTTCAGCCTTATAATACAAATGCCGAATTGGAAGACTGTTATATCACCCAGATAGAGGTAACGTCTAATGGAACGAACATTGCCGGTACATACACAATATCTTCAACAGGATTGACAGAAGTTTCGGGCAGCAATAAGATTAAACTCACAACCAAAGGAACGGGCAGCTATGCCAACGGATTTCCACTAAACAACACAGCGGTAAAATTCTCCACAAATGCTGCCTATATGGTAATTGCTCCCGGTACGCACGCACTCACTGTTACATACACTGTAAAAGACTATACCACCGAGGTAGAAGGAACTATCACTAGACAACTTCCGGCTTTCAATTATGAAGGCAATACTTACTACGACATGACTTGTAACTTTAACATAACCAACTACACCTCTCAACAATACTACAGGTGGGGTGCAAAAAATCATTATTGGTATGGCTACGAACAATATCAACCTCATAACAACGGTGAGCAAAACAATTACTATCCCGGTGGTCCCGGTGTAGGCAACCAAATGAACGATCGCGACTACGATCATGGTAGCACGGGTACGCCAACCTCTCCGGCTCGTTATGATGCCAAAGCAGATGCGTTCGGTGGCATGCAAGGCATTCCTAATGTTAATGAACTGTGCTGGTATGTTATGAAAGGCGACCCACATTGGATCACAGACCGCATTTTCGCACAGGGTGGTCATCTCGTTAAACTCAACGGTATTTGGTTAAAGAAGAAGAGTGCTATCGTAGCTTACCTAAAAGACCAAGAGGGCTATCCTGCCACACTCACATGGGAGCAGATGAAAGAAGGCTACCAAGCCTCTGCTACAGCCAGCATCACGGATTTTCGGGTGAATCGACAGTCTCTAACCGGCACCACATCTACCGGCAATCCCAGCAACCTTACAGACTATTTCTTTCTACCCGCGTTTGGCTTCTATGGCTGGGGGAAACTAAGTTTTCTCGGTTCGAGTGGATATTTTTGGTCATCGAGTTCCGATCCACAAATCCAGGGCACCGCGTACAGCATGTTCATAAGCAATGCTAATGTAGGAGTAGCCAACAGCGATTGTAGTTATGGCTTCTGGGCACAGCCATTCGAGTAAATGCTACAGTGTAGGTGCAAAAGGAGGTGCAATGGAGATAAGTATCGCCCTAAAGGCATGTAAAATCAATAAGCAAGAAGAACTTAAATAGAAGTGAGAAATGAGGTATAATACAGGTATCAGAGGAGAGATAGTAGGAGTCCTGTCCTACTCCTTATATACATCCTCCTCTACCCCTTATATACATCCTCCCCTACTCCTTATATACATCCAGAGGCACTCCTTATATAACTCCAAAACGGGGTGTAAAAGGGATATATTTCTAACTACAAACAACTAATTAAATTAAACAGTTATGGTAAAATTTAAAGTTATCGAGCGACTGATGAAGATTGGTCCGCTCAAGGGTAAAAAAGGCTATGGTGCTGCGCCTAAGGCACAAGACAAGTTTTCGCAAAGCTGGCTTATACAGCGCATTGTACGCGAAACGTCGCTAAGTGAAGGCGATGTGCGCAACGTGCTTATAACGCTGCGCAACATTATTATTGAGGTGGTTACGCTGGGCGGTGCGCTCGACCTTGGCGACATCTTCTCGCTGCGCGTCTCTATGCCCTCGACGTTTATCGAGAAAGAGGAAGACGTTACTTCAAAAGTGTTGAAGAAGCCGGGCATTATCGTAACGTGGAAAGACAACATCCGGCAAGCACTGAAAGGCATAGAGGTTGAGGTGGATAACCCGAAACAGAAAGGAAAGAAAGAAGGCTAAGCCAAAGCCTTAGAAAGGTGAAAAGGTGAAAGGGTGAAAAGATGCTGACGCCACACGGGCGGGCATGCTTTTCACCCTTTCAGTTATTTAAAGAGTAGATATACTTAGCTAAGCATTGACCAAATAGCAGGATTGGCTATGATGTTTGCAAGAATATTCGAAGCCACATTCTCACCAAATGATTTGATTTTATCAATGAGTTTAGGCTTAGCTTTTTCTAAGTCACCCTTAGCTTCTTCTACTACTTGCTTTATTTCCTTTAACTGGCTTACAGAAAGTTGGTCTTCAAGTGCTTTTATGAGTATCTCGATGGATTGTTGTTGAGACTGCTGCTGTGATTGGGTATTTGTATTACTTACGATGGTATTTATGTTGATATTCCTATTAGTTCTATTAGGCTTTTCTTTCTCTACAATATCAGGATACTCTAAAAAGGCTTCGAGAATGGCTAATAATTCCTCTTGTTGTTCAGGACACAATTTCTCTTCACTAATACGCTCAAAATTATCAACATCTTTATCACCGGGAAATTGCGTGTCTAAGAATCTCTTAGCCCTTTTCAACCATTTTATATAATGGATTTTATCTTCGTATTCATAATACGGAAGCATAAAAACATTAGGTGGCGGTAACTTCTTTTTTAACTGGGGAATCCTTTCTTTCTGCTCCTTAATAAGGTTTTCCAATGTAGTTCGTGCTTCTTTTTCCATCATTTATAAATTGAGATTAAACACAATAATCGCAGCAATCCATTGCGGACTACTGCGATTACTATAATGTTTATTCTTACTTGACCTCTTCGAAGTCGGCATCTTGGACGGTGTCGTCAGGGTTGGTGCCTTGCGATTGATTGTCGGCAGCACCGCCTTGGAAACCTTGACCGGCGTTGGGGTCGGGCTGGGCACCGCCTGCACCTTGATACATCTGTTGGCTGGCGGCCTGCATCACGGTGTTGAGGTTGTTGATGGCAGCGTCGATGGCAGCAACATCGGCAGCCTTGTGGGCATCCTTGAGTTGCTGGAGGGCAGACTCGATAGCAGGCTTTTGGTCGGCAGGAATCTTGTCGCCGTTATCTTTCAAGAAGTTCTCGGTAGTGAATATCATCGAGTCGGCTTGGTTCAGCTTGTCAATCTTTTCACGCTCGGCCTTGTCAGAAGCAGCGTTTTGCTCGGCTTCGGCCTTCATGCGGTCGATTTCTTCCTTGCTTAATCCGCTGCTGGCCTCGATGCGAATCTTCTGCTCTTTACCCGTTGCCTTATCCTTGGCAGAGACATTGAGGATACCGTTGGCATCGATGTCGAACGTTACTTCAATCTGCGGAACGCCACGGCGAGCCGGTGCGATACCTTCGAGGTTGAACTGTCCGATGCTCTTGTTCTGCGATGCCATGGGGCGTTCGCCTTGAAGCACGTGGATGGTAACGGCCGTTTGATTATCTACCGCGGTAGAGAATGTTTCGCTCTTCTTGGTAGGAATGGTGGTGTTGGCATCAATCAGCTTGGTCATCACACCGCCCATGGTCTCGATACCGAGCGTCAACGGGGTTACGTCGAGCAACACAATGTCGCCCACACCACTCTCTTTGTTGAGGATGGCACCTTGGATGGCCGCACCAACGGCTACCACTTCGTCAGGGTTAACACCCTTCGAGGGCTCTTTGCCAAAGTAGTTCTTCACCAAGGTCTGCACGGCAGGGATACGACTCGAACCACCTACGAGGATAACCTCATCGATGTCGGATGTCTGCAACTTAGCGTCGCGCATGGCGTTCTGACAGGGAACGAGACAAGCTTGTATCAGGTCGTGTGCCAACTGCTCGAACTGTGCACGCGTCAAAGTCTTTACCAAGTGTTTAGGAACACCGCCTTCTGCCGAGATATAGGGCAGGTTGATTTCCGTAGACGTAGTGCTTGAGAGTTCAATCTTTGCCTTTTCGGCAGCCTCTTTCAGGCGTTGCATAGCCATGGGGTCCTTTGTCAGATCAATGCCTTCGTCAGCTTTAAAGCCATCGGCCAGCCATTTGATAATCACTTGGTCGAAATCGTCGCCACCAAGGTGCGTGTCGCCGTTGGTAGAAAGCACTTCAAACACGCCGCCGCCAAACTCAAGGATAGAGATATCGAACGTTCCACCACCAAGATCGAACACGGCAATCTTCATATCTTTATGACCCTTATCTACACCGTATGCCAAAGCAGCCGCAGTAGGTTCGTTAACGATACGCTGCACGTTGAGACCTGCAATCTGACCGGCTTCTTTAGTTGCCTGTCGTTGCGAGTCGGAGAAGTAAGCCGGAACGGTAATCACAGCGTCGGTTACTTCTTGTCCGAGATAATCCTCGGCAGTTTTCTTCATCTTCTGAAGTATCATCGCCGAGATTTCTTGCGGTGTGTACTTGCGTCCTTCAATGTCCACACGCGGCTGTCCGCTCTCGTTTACCACTGTGTAAGGCATGCTTTCAGCCTCTTTGCGGCATTGTTCGTAGGTTTCGCCCATGAAACGTTTAATCGAGTAAACGGTATTCTTGGGGTTGGTGATGGCCTGACGTTTGGCAGGATCACCCACCTTACGTTCGCCGTCTTTCACAAATCCCACCACCGATGGTGTGGTGCGTTTGCCCTCGCTGTTGGCGATGACCACCGGTTCGTTTCCTTCAAATACTGAGACACAACTGTTGGTTGTTCCCAAGTCTATTCCAATAATTTTTCCCATAATATGTAACGTTTTAAATTTCTATTGTGATCAGTTGCGGGTGTGCGAATTTGCCGAGCGAGATGCCGACAGTTCGAGACCCTTTATATATAACAATGTGCAATGAGTGCGACTAATTACGACCGATGAAGTCATCGCAACTCGCCAAGATCATAACAAAGCCTATGCCAAAGGCCACGAGAAAAGAAAGACAGAGAAGAAAATCTGACAATTTGTCATATAGCTATGGCAGATCATGCGCTGTTTTGTCGACTGAAAACAAGCAAAATCGACGGAGAGATCATCGTTTCTCCTCGTCGCTCTTTTTCCCCATTCAGAACATAGAGCCAGATGTTTTGTCAGTTCCCCCTTTTCTCCGACAGCGTGCAAAAGCTAAGAAAATGCATTGCAAAAGCTAAGAAAACGCACGCCAAAAGCTAAGAAAACGACATGCAAAAGCTTAGCTTTTGGAAATAAGGAGAGAAGTCGTCAGGAGTAAGCCTCTGAACAGTGAGAACGTACAAGGCAGGCAACGCCCGTTGCAACGACCTGGAAGGAGGTGGCGACCTGTCCTCATTGAGTTCTTGTTGTTCTTCTCTCGCAGTTCGAAAAGAACGCCTTTTTAAGCAGAAAGGAGTACGATCTTCATTTTTTTTTGTAAGTTTGCACAACACGAAAACAAAAGAAAAGATGGATATCCAACAGATTAAAGAAACGATTGGCAAACGTCCCAATCTCTCATCAGCCCTGGGAATGGAGTTGATTTCTACGCCCGAGCCCGACACTTGCATGGCTAAGATGAAGGTGGACGAACGCAACCGCCAACCCTTTGGCTTCCTTAGCGGTGGTGCCTCGTTGGCCTTGGCCGAGAATCTGGCCGGTGTTGGTTCGCTGGCTCTGTGTCCCGGCAAGATCAGTGTGGGCATCAACGTGAGCGGAAGTCATCTTTTGGCCGTGGAAGAGGGCGACACCGTGACGGCCAAAGCACGACTGATGCACAAAGGACGCACGCTGCATCAATGGCTGGTAGAGATAGAAAACGGTGCGGGAGAACTGGTTTGCTCCGTCCAAGTGACCAACTACGTGCTCAATGCTCGCAAGAACGATTGACGTCTTTCAACTGTTTCCCAAGATGTTCGACACTCCCTACAGATGCATTTGATGCCTCGTTGAGAGAAACCCGACTCCTTGATGCAACAGGTTTGACTCTCCGATAAAATATGCTTGACCGCAAAAAAGACTTCGTCCTCTTTCGGCATCCGCACGAGACGCAGGCCACACGCTACACGCAGGCGGACGTCGGTGCGCAGGAGTTGGCCCAATACGAGGCGTTGAACACCGCCGAGGGCTTTGTCTTTGCCCCTTTCACTCCTTCAAAGGCTTGCCCCATCCTGCTGATACGCCCGGATGAGGTGAAGAAAATACCGATACCGAAGGTCCGTCTCCCCGATGCTCCATTGGCCATTCTCCATTCTCCATTGTCAAGTCTCAATTACTCAAGAGATTTTCAGCTCTTTCATCGGCAATTGGAAACGGGTGTTTTCGATAAGATTGTGCTCAGTAGAACGGAAGAAATACGAGTGGAGGGTTGCCTCGATGTCGAAAAACTGTTTATGAAGGCTTGCCAAGTCTATCCCCGAATGTTTGTAGCCTTGGTCTCGACACAACGCAGCGGCACGTGGCTCATGGCCACTCCCGAGACGCTTTTGGCCCACCATGAAGACCAATGGCAGACGATGGCTCTGGCTGGCACCATGAAACAGCCTTCCCCATCAGCCTCAAAAGAGGATGAAGACAGACCGAACAATGTGCAAAAGGCCACTTGGAGTGAGAAAAACCGGCAAGAGCAGCAACTCGTGGCGCGTTATCTCGAGGTTCAATTACAGGGCTTAGCCTCCGAAATCGACGAGACCGCCCCTTACACTCAACAAGCGGGCGACTTGCTGCATCTGCGCAGCGACTTTACTTTCCGATTGAAACCGCAGTGCGGACTGGGAGACATCGTTCACGCCCTTCATCCCACACCAGCAGTATGTGGCCTGCCCAAAGCCGAGGCTTGGGCTTTTATCAATGCGAACGAGTCGGCCCCTCGCCGTTACTACAGCGGGTTTGCCGGTCCTGTTAGCAGAACGGGCGACGTCCGGCTCTATGTGTCGCTGCGCTGTATGGAGCTGTTCGATGGCGGATTGCGCCTTTATGCCGGTGGCGGTTTGCTCAAAGACAGCACCGAAGAACAAGAATGGGAGGAGACAAAAGCCAAAATGGAGACGATGAAAAGGCTTCTCCAAGAAGAAAGGAAGACGTAAAATCGGGAAAAGTTTCAACAAAAAGATGTATTCAGACAAAGAGCAAATCAACATCCTCACGTCGCTTCTCGTAGCGCATGGCGTGACGAAAGCGGTGGTGTGTCCCGGTTCGCGCAATGCGCCCATCGTGCATAACCTGGCCGAATGCGGCGCCATCGCCTGCTATCCCATTACCGACGAACGCTCGGCCGGCTTCTATGCGTTGGGCATGGCGCAGCAAAACAAAGGGCGGGTGGCGGTGTGCGTCACCTCGGGAACGGCCCTACTCAATCTCGCTCCCGCCGTTGCCGAGGCTTATTATCAGCGCGTGCCGCTCGTCATTGTTTCGGCCGACCGACCCAAAGCCTGGATCAATCAACAAGACGGACAGACTCTTCCGCAGGCCGATGCTCTGGGTCCACTGGTGAAGAAAGCCGTTTCGCTGCCCGAAGGACGAGATGAGACGGAGCGATGGCACTGCAACCGACTGGTGAACGAGGCTCTCCTCGCTCTTGATCATCATGGTGCAGGACCCGTGCACATCAACGTCCCCCTCTCCGAACCGCTATTTCGGTTCAACGTCGAGACCCTTCCCGCCCAGCGTATCATCCGGCGACTTGTGCCAAGAAGTGTCGACTCGGCAGACATTCACCCCCTGCTGACCGGCTTTGCACAGGCTCGTCGCCCGTTGATTGTCATAGGTCAGTTGCCCGAGGGTGCACTTCCTTCCGACTGCATCGGGCGTTTGGCATCGCGTGCAGCAGTGATCTCCGAGGTATTGAGCTATGCGGGCGGCATACAAAATGCCGACGATCTTATTGCCTCGCTTCCCAATGCCGACACGCTTCTGCCCGACTTCATCCTGCACCTCGGCGGAATGCTCATCGGTAAAAACCTGAAAGCGTTTCTGCGCCGAGCCTCGAAGGCCGAACAATGGCTCGTGAACGAGACCGGAGAAGTGTGCGACACCTTTATGCATCTCACAGGGATGGTCGAGTCTGCTCCCACCGCCGTGCTGCGCTGTTGCCTCAAAACTCTACCCAAAGAAGAGGCCGAAGAATATGCCACTCTGTGGAACAACGCCTCGCAAACACTGCAACAACAACGGGAACAAGAAGAACTGCCTTTCTCGGAAGCCGCCGTCGTGAAGCATTTCGAGGCGCAACTCACACGCGCATCCTTCCCTTTCCGGGTGCACTATGCCAACAGTCTACCCGTCCGACTGGCCAATCGCTATGCCCATCACCACGTAGGATGCAACCGCGGGGTAAATGGCATCGAGGGTTCGCTCTCTACTGCCGCCGGCATGTCTGTGGGAGAATCGGGCAAAGTGTTCTGCGTTATCGGCGATCTCAGCTTCTTCTACGATCAAAATGCCCTGTGGAATCGGAATCTTCGTGGCAATTTCCGTATTCTCTTACTCAACAATGGCGGCGGCGGAATCTTTCAACAGGTGCAGGGTATGCCCTCCGATGCCCTACATCGACGCCTCGTCTGCGCCGAACATACGACCCACGCCGAGGGTATTTGCCGCCAAAACGATGTACATTATCTTTCGGCTTGCACAACTGATGAGATGAAAGCGGGTATCGACTGGTTACTGAACGCAGAGTCTGAACGGCCCATTCTGTTAGAGTGCAACCTCATTCCTAATCAATAAAAACAATGAAAAGAAATTGGACAACGATCCCGGGCTTCGATTTTAAGGAAGTTCTTTTTGAAGCGTTTGATGGCATTGCCAAGATCACCATCAATCGCCCGCACCGCCGCAACGCCTTTACCCCCCGCACGACGTGGGAGATGAGTCAGGCCTTGGCCTATTGTCGCGAGGCGCAAAGCATTGGCGTGGTATTGATTACAGGCGCAGGCGACAAGGCTTTCTGCGCAGGCGGCGACATGAACGTGAAAGGTCGCGGCGGATATGTTGGCGAAGACGGCGTGCCACGCTTGAGTGTGCTCGACGTGCAGATGCAGATACGCCGCATTCCCAAACCTGTGGTGGCCATGGTGAATGGATTTGCCATCGGTGGCGGTCATGTTCTGCATCTTGTTTGCGACCTCACCATCGCCAGCAGCAATGCTGTCTTCGGTCAGACGGGGCCACGCGTAGGCTCGTTCGATGCCGGTTTCGGTGCATCTTACCTGGCCCGAGTCGTAGGACAGAAGAAAGCGCGAGAGATTTGGTTTCTCTGTCGCCAATATTCTGCCGACGAGGCCGAACGGATGGGCCTTGTCAACAAGGTGGTTCCTCTCGAACAGCTTGAAGACGAATGTGTGGAATGGGCCCAACGGATGATGGAACACAGTGCGCTGGCTCTGCGGATGATCAAAGCCGGACTCAATGCCGAACTCGATGGGCAGGCCGGTATTCAAGAGTTGGCCGGCGATGCAACGATGCTCTACTACTTTCTCGACGAAGCACAAGAGGGCGGTCGGGCTTTTCTCGAGAAGCGTCGACCCGACTTTAAGAAATATCCCAAACTGCCGTGACGACCTTTCGCATCCGCATCGCTCCTCGAACGTTGCATTTTCGCAATCCTGCCATGACCTCACGCGGTGTCTATCGCTCGCGGCGGATATGGCTTCTCACGCTCTCGGCCGACGAAATGCCGGGCGTCGAGGGCGTAGGCGAATGCGCTCCGTTGCCCCAACTCAGCTGCGACGACCTGCCCGATTATGAAGAAATCCTGCAACAAGCCTGCGACAACTTCTGTACCACGGGCCGAATCGACAGTCATCGCCTGCGAGCTTATCCCTCCATCCTCTTCGGACTCGAAACAGCTCTGGCGCAATGGCAACGCGGCGGCAACACGGCACTATCCGATACGCCCTTTGCACGGGGCAAAGAGGGAATCCCCATCAATGGATTGGTGTGGATGGGGACATTCTGCGAGATGGCAACGCGGCTTGAAGAAAAACTCAGGCAGGGCTTCCGTTGCGTGAAACTGAAGATCGGAGCCATCGATTTCGAACAGGAAATTGAACTTCTGCGCCGCATCCGACAGACTTTCGACAAGGAGGCCGTGGAGCTCCGACTGGACGCCAACGGTGCTTTCCGGCCCGACGAAGCTCTCAACAAGCTCGAACGCCTGGCCCATTTCGACATCCATTCCATCGAACAGCCTATCCGACAGGGACAGTGGAACGAGATGGCGCAGCTGTGTAGACTATCGGCTGTGCCCATCGCACTCGATGAAGAACTCATCGGCATTCACTCTGCCGAACAGAAAAGGCAGTTGCTCGACACCATCCGCCCCGCTTACATTATCCTCAAGCCCACCTTGCACGGCGGCATCAGCGGTTGCACCGAGTGGATAAACCTTGCTGCCGAACGCGGCATCGGCTCGTGGGCCACCAGTGCGCTGGAAAGCAACGTCGGCTTGAATGCCATTGCTCATTTCGCCGCACAAGTTTATGGGCCTCGAATCCTTCTACCGCAAGGATTGGGCACAGGACTGCTTTTTACCGATAATATCTCCCGCCCACTGCAAATAAAAGAGAACCGACTATGGTACTTGCCGAATGGATAGAAGAATGGGCCGATCCGAATCCCCAGATGTGGGTGCATACCAGCGGATCGACCGGTGCCCCCAAACCGCTCCTCGTTGAGAAGCGACGGATGGAGGCCAGTGCGCGAATGACATGCCAATTTCTTCAGCTCCATCCCGGCGACACCGCCCTACTCTGTCTCTCGCTTCGGCATATCGGTGGTAAGATGATGGCCGTCCGGGCATTGATAGGGGGCTTGCGTCTGATAGAGGTAGAGGCCGACGGGCATCCCCTGCGCAACGTTGAAGAAGAGATCGATTTGGCCGCAATGGTTCCGATGCAAGTCTACAACAGTCTGCAAGATCCGACGGAAC
The DNA here is from genome assembly GCF_018127805.1 of Prevotella sp. oral taxon 475. Taxonomy (NCBI): domain Bacteria; kingdom Pseudomonadati; phylum Bacteroidota; class Bacteroidia; order Bacteroidales; family Prevotellaceae; genus Prevotella; species Prevotella sp. oral taxon 475. The sequence continues at coordinate 752,912 of NZ_CP072334.1, read as the reverse complement.
GCACCCGTCTGCGCCGCATTCGTCATCTCCTCATCGGCGGCGGAGCCATCGACGAGGATTTGGAAAGAGAGCTTCGCGACTTTCCCAACGCTGTGTGGAGCACTTATGGCATGACCGAGACCCTCTCGCACATTGCCCTTCGCCGCCTCAACGGGCCTTCTGCCAGTGGATGGTATACGCCGTTGCCGGGCATCAGCACGACGCTCAACGCCGAGGGATGCCTTGTTGTCGACGCACCCCATCTCTGCAATGCGCCCATCATCACCAACGACCTGGCCGAGATCTCTCCCCATGGGTTCCGCATTCTGGGCCGAAAAGACAACGTGATCGTCAGCGGCGGCATCAAGATTCAAATCGAAGAGGTGGAACAATTGCTGCGCCCGCATCTCCGCATACCGTTCTTCATCAGTCACCGGCGCGATGCCAAGTTCGGACAGGCCGTCGTTCTACTCTACGTTCCCTCATCTTCTCTTTCGCAGCAAGCCCAACAGTCGGCCCTTCGCAGTCTCTGCCGGCGATACCTGCCCCCATACTGGTGTCCTCGCTATTACATCCCCGTTGAGGCTTTGCCCATCACTCCCACCGGAAAGCCACAGCGTAAAGAAGCCGAACGCCTGGCAGCGCGCAACCTCTGACGCTCGTCTCCTCCACCTACATTCGTTTTTAGATTCCCCATCCGTCTGCGCGCCAACGCTATCTATCTTTTTAACGACGGCACCAACGGCATCTTGCCCGAAAGGGGTTTGCGGACATCCATCGGCATCGTCTCCAAGTAGAAGACCCTCACGGAGAACGGAGCACCAAAGATTGGATGCAACTTTTCGGCAGCGATGGATAGAATGGAATGAGCATGCTTTCTCCCAAATACGATTTTATCTTCGTTTTGCTCCCGTGCCCGACGATCCTTCGGCTGATGATCTCTCCTGACACGGGAGGTGTCCTCCCGTCGTGCGGGAGATGACTTCCTGACCTTCGGGAGGTCATCTCCCGCACGACGTATGATGGTTAGCGGCGTCACTGTAGGGTACAGTAGCATCATTTTCCTCTCCGCGGCCTTACTGTAGCCTACAAAAGCATCATTTTCTTCTCCGCGGCGTCACTGTAGCCTACAAAAGCATCATTTTCCTCTCCGCGGCGTCACTGTAGCCTACAAAAGCATCATTTTTCTTCTCCGCGGCCTTACTGTAGCCTACAAAAGCACCGTTTTCTTCTCCGCGGCGTCACTGTAGGGTACAATAGCACCGTTTGGGCTCCAGACGGTGCTTTTGAACGGCTCAGTGGCTCTGCTTCGTCTTCTATAGATCATCGAGGAATCCATCGCAGCGGAGAGGGCCGGCAAAGATTTCTCGACAAACATATAAAAGTATCGGTTTCGGTTAATATTGTATTTGGTCATTGCATCTTTAAACTCTATCTTTGCAGGGTCAATATCTAACGCAAAACAATCGACTATATGAATCGAAATAACATCATTATTGGGCTGATGCTGGCATGGCTTCCGCTGGCAGGTAAGGCTCAGAAGTGGGAGGGTTTGTCGCAAACGCCACAGATGGGATGGAGTTCGTGGAACAAGTTTCAGGGCAACATCGACGAAGACATTATCAAGGGTATAGCCGATGCCATGGTGTCGAGCGGTCTGCGTGATGCGGGTTATACCTATATAAATATCGACGATTGCTGGCATGGACAGCGCGATGCCGACGGCTTTATACAAGCCGACCCTAAGCATTTTCCTGGTGGGATGAAGGCTTTGGCCGATTATGTACATGCTCGCGGACTGAAATTGGGCATTTATAGTGATGCCGGATCGGAAACTTGCGCGGGGCGTCCAGGATCGTTAGGACACGAATATCAAGACGCCTTGCAATATGCCCGATGGGAAGTTGACTATCTGAAATACGATTGGTGCAACACCACAAACATCAATCCCCGTGGCGCTTATCAGCTAATAAGCGACGCCCTTTGTGCTGCCGGTCGCCCCATCTTCCTCTCGATGTGCGAGTGGGGCGACAACCAACCTTGGCGTTGGGCAAGAGATATAGGCCATTCGTGGCGTATTGGGCCAGACATTTGGTGCTCGTTCGACTCCACGCGCGTGTTTCCCACCTACGTGCAATATAGTGTTTTAGATTGTATCAACAAGAACGACAGTCTTCGCCGCTATGCTGGTCCTGGTCATTGGAACGACCCCGACATGCTGGAAGTGGGCAATGGGCTTACCGTTAACCAAGACCGCGCCCACTTCACGATGTGGTGCATGATGGCTAGTCCGCTTATCTTAGGCAACGATGTGCGCAACATGAGTGCCGAAACGAAAGCCATACTTACCAATCGCGACCTTATCGCCATTAATCAAGATAAGCTTGGTGTGCAAGGTTTGCGCTTTCTTAGTCGCGATGGATTGGATTATTGGTTCAAACCGCTGGCAAACGGCGATTGGGCAATGACCATTTTCAACCCCACACGCAAGCCCATTGCCTGCCATCTGAATTGGCAAGACTTTAACTTTACCGACGATGAGGTGAGCAAACGTAGCACCGAATTCGATCAACAGGTGTATAAGGTGAAGAATTTGTGGACTGGACGCATGGAAGGAAAGACTTCTACCAAGCAAAAAGTAGACCGCAAGTTTGTTGTTCCTGCACAAGATGTGGTTGTTTATCGGCTTGTAAGGTAGTAAGAGGTAAGGAGTAAAGTAGAAAGTAGTAAAGGAAGTAAGGGGTGTTTCCCTTTCAAAATAATATATAATAATGAAACGAATAACGCTCGTTTTGGGGCTTTTCTTATTGGCGAGCCTTGCTGTTGTGGCGCAAATACGTGGTAAAGAAATTGTTGTGCAAGTGCAACCCAACCACGCCAATTGGAACTATCGGCTGGGAGAAGAGGCCATTTTCAATGTGGCAGTATTGAAAAACGGCTGTCCGTTGCCACAAGCAAAGGTGGATATCGAGGCTGGCCCCGTGATGTATGCCGATGTTAAACGCAGCGGCGTGGTGCTAAAAGACGGCACAACGACATGGAAGGGTACGATGAAAACGGCTGGTTTCTATCGCCTTAAAGTGTGGGCGCACGTGGGCGAGAAGACTTACGAGGGCCTTTGTACCGTGGGTTACGCCCCCAAAACGCTGCAACCCACCGACAATTGCCCAGCCGATTTCGACCAGTTTTGGGCCGATGCCTATGAGAAAGCAAGTTATTACCCGCTCGAAGCACATCGCCGACTGCTACCCGAACGCTGTACCGAGCGCGTGCAAGTTTACGAAGTGAGCTTTAACGGACTTAATCCCGGCAACCGAATTTACGGCATTCTCTGCATACCCACTGCCTACGAGGACAAGCGTCCTGCGTTACTTCGCGTTCCGGGAGCGGGCGTCAGACCCTACCAAGGCGACATAGAACAAGCCAATATTGGGGCGATTACCCTCGAAATAGGTGTGCATGGCATACCTGTAACGATGCCGCAGCAGGTGTACGACGATCTGCTGCACGGCGCATTGAACAGGTATTGGGAGACAAACCTCGACAATCGCGACCAAATGGCCTACAAACGCATCTTCATCGGCGCACTAAGGGCGGTGGATTATCTTACCCAACTGCCCGAATGGAACGGTCGAGAACTGGGCGTAACTGGTGCTAGCCAAGGCGGAGTGCTGTCGTTGGTGTGCGGTGCACTGCATCCTGCCGTTACGTTTGTGGGCGTGGTGCATCCCGCAATGTGCGACCTCACCGCCTCTCTTCAAGGCAAAGCCTGCGGATGGCCACATTATTTCTATGGTCAAAAGCAGCCCGACGCTAAGAAAGTGGCCACAAGTGGCTATTACGATGGCGTGAATTTCGCTCGCCGACTGACTATTCCCTGCTGGTTTTCGTTTGGATATAACGACGAGGTGGTGCCACCTAACAGCGCATACGCTGCCTATAACGTTACTCAGGGACTACGAACTCTGAAACTATATCCCGCCACGGGCCACTTCTGGTTTCAAGAACAATGGGAAGAATGGCGAGAGTGGCTGCGCAAACAGCTAAAAAAGCCTCACCCACAACCCCTCACAAAGGGGAAAGGGGAGTAAAATCTCCTGTGAGTTTTGTGAGAAATGTCATGATGGACAAATGAAAGTCGAGCCGAAGCATACGTATCTTCGCCACAATATGTCCTTATGTTCTTCTGTCAAAAGAACCTGTATTTCTGTCAAAACAGCCTGTGTTTCTGTCAAAAGAAGTCAAGCAAATATTTCTGTCTAAACAAAGAAACAAAACGCAATGAATAAAATACGATACTACATGATGGCACTACTTCTTGTTTGTGCCACAGCCGTTAAGGCGCAATCATTTGTTACGGTAAAGAACGGAAGGCTTTATCGCGACGGCAAACCCTACATTTTTATTGGGGCAAACTATTGGTATGGCGCCATTCTTGGCTCGAAAGGGAAGGGCGGAGACAGGCAAAGACTGAACCGCGAACTAGACGAAATGAAACGTTTGGGCATAACCAACCTGCGTATTTTGGTGGGTAGCGATGGCGAAGAAGGCATTAAGTGGAAGGTGTCGCCCGTGCTCCAACCATCCCCCAGTGCCTATAACGATGTCCTATTAGATGGGCTCGACTACCTGATGCAGCAGTTGCAACGCCGCGGAATGGTGGCCGTGTTATACCTGAACAACTCTTGGGAGTGGAGCGGAGGTTATGGATTCTACCTCGAACACGCAGGAGCAGGCAAGGCATTGCAGCCCAACGAGGTGGGTTATTCGGCCTATATCAAGTACGCCTCGCAGTTTTCAACCAACAAACAGGCGCAACAGCTGTTCTTCAATCACCTCTGTTTTATCCTCAAACGCACCAACCGCTACACCAAGAAACGCTATGCAGACGATCCCGCCATCATGTCGTGGCAGATTGGCAACGAGCCGCGCGCCTTCGATAAGGCCGTTCTGCCACAGTTCGAGGCATGGTTGGCCAAGGCCGCGGCTTTGATGAAGAGCATCGACAAGCGACATTTGGTTAGCGTTGGTTCGGAAGGCGCGTTCGGTTGCGAGGCCGATTACGACTCGTGGCAACGCATTTGCGCCGACCCAAACGTTGACTATTGCAACATACATATTTGGCCTTACAATTGGAGTTGGGCCAAAAAAGACTCGCTATCGCAAAACCTGCAACGCGCCAAAGACAACACCAAGGAGTATATAGACCGCCATTTGGCCATCTGTGCCAAGATAAACAAACCCCTAGTGATGGAAGAATTTGGCTATCCGCGCGATGGTTTCGCCTTCTCAAAGCAGTCGCCCACCACAGCCCGCGATGCTTATTACGGCTATGTTTTCTCGCTTTTGGCGGCCGATGCAGCCAAGGGCGGCTACTTTGCAGGCTGCAACTTCTGGGGTTGGGGCGGACAAGCGCAGCCCAAACACGAGCAATGGGAGCCTGGCGACGACTATACAGGCGACCCAGCACAAGAGGCACAGGGACTTAACTCGGTGTTCTCGTCAGATAAGTCTACCGTCAACGTGATAAAAGCGGGCATTGCCAAACTGCCAAAATACTGATAAACGATGAAACGATTATTAACCCTAGCCCTCGCGGCACTAACACTTCCAGCCATGTCGGCAAAGAAAGAACAACCCTTATACAAAAATTCCAAAGCCAGTGTGGCGCAACGCGTAGACGATCTTTTAGCGCGCATGACACTGGAAGAAAAGGTTGGGCAGATGAACCAGCTTGTGGGCATTGAGCATTTTAAGCAATATTCGACCTCGATGAGCGCCGAAGAACTGGCCACCAACACCGCCAACGCGTTCTATCCAGGCGTTACTGTGCAGGACATGGAAGAGTGGACGCGCCGCGGATGGGTGTCGTCGTTCCTCCATGTGCTCACGCTCGAAGAGGCCAACTACTTGCAAAAGCTCAACATGCAGAGCCGTTTGCAGATTCCTTTGCTCATTGGTATCGATGCCATTCACGGCAACGCCAAGTGTAAGGGCAACACCGTTTACCCCACAAACATCGGTTTGGCCTCGTCGTTTGATGTGGATATGGCCTATAAAATCGCCCGACAAACGGCCGAAGAGATGCGTGCCATGAACATGCACTGGAACTTCAACCCCAATGTTGAAGTGGCTCGCGATGGGCGTTGGGGTCGCTGTGGCGAGACATTTGGCGAAGACCCCTATCTGGTTACGCTCATGGGCGTGGCCACCAACAAGGGTTATCAGCGCAATTTGGATAATGCGCAAGACGTGTTGGGCTGCGTAAAGCACTTTGTGGGCGGCTCTTATGCCATCAATGGAACAAACGGCGCACCCTGCGACGTATCTGAACGCACCCTGCGCGAAGTGTTTTTCCCACCCTTTAAGGCTGCCATTCAGCAGGGCGGAGACTGGAATGTAATGATGTCGCACAACGAATTGAACGGCATTCCTTGCCACACCAACAGCTGGTTGATGACTGACGTGTTGCGAAAGGAATGGGGATTCAAGGGATTTGTTGTGAGCGACTGGATGGATATTGAGCATTGCGTTGACCAACATCGCACTGCCGCCAATAACAAAGAGGCTTTTTACCAAAGCATTATGGCCGGGATGGACATGCACATGCACGGTCCGGAGTGGCAAAAAGTCGTGGTTGAGCTGGTGCGCGAGGGCAGAATACCCGAAAGCAGGATAGACGAAAGCGTGCGCCGAATACTGACCGTGAAGTTCAGAATGGGGCTTTTCGAGCATCCTTACAGTGACGTGAAGACCCGCGACCGCGTTATCAACGACCCCGAACACAAGCGAACGGCCCTAGACGCATCGCGAAACAGCATCGTTTTGCTGAAAAACGCCAACAGCTTGTTACCTCTCGATGCGCAAAAGTATAAAAAGGTGCTGGTAACGGGCATCAATGCCAACGACCAAAACATTATGGGCGATTGGAGCGAACCACAACCTGAGGAGCAAGTGTGGACCGTTTTGCGCGGGTTAAAAAGCGTTGCGCCCACCACCGACTTTTGTTTCGTGGACCAAGGATGGGACCCGCGCAACATGTCGCAAGCCCAAGTGGATGCCGCTGTGCAAGCAGCCAAGGATTGCGACCTCAACATTGTGTGTTGCGGAGAATACATGATGCGGTTTCGTTGGAACGAACGCACGTCGGGCGAAGATACCGATCGCGATAACCTAGACCTTGTTGGGCTGCAAGAACAGCTGATACGTCGACTGAACGAGACGGGCAAACCCACGGTCGTTGTTATCATCAGTGGCCGTCCGCTCAGTGTTCGTTATGCGGCCGAACATGCTCCTGCCATCGTCAACGCATGGGAACCAGGGCAGTATGGCGGGCAAGCCATTGCCGAAATACTATACGGCAAGGTGAACCCATCAGCCAAATTGGCCATGACCATGCCGCGCCATGTAGGGCAAATATCCACGTGGTACAACCATAAACGTTCGGCATTCTTCCATCCTGCCGTGTGTACCGACAACACGCCGCTATATCCCTTCGGGCATGGTTTAAGTTATACCACATTCCGTTACACCAACTTACAGCTTAGTCAGTCTAGCATTCCCAACGATGGCAAGACGCCCATAACGGCTAGCGTAACGATTGAAAACACGGGCCAACGCGATGGCGTGGAGATTTGTCAGCTGTATATTAATGATGTGGTGGCATCTGTGGCCCGACCCGTAAAAGAGTTAAAAGACTTCCGTCGTGTAGCGTTGAAGGCGGGAGAAAAGAAAACCATCGCGTTCACCATCACGCCCGACAAGCTCGCTTTCTACGACTTGAACATGAAACCAATCGTAGAACCTGGCGCGTTTGAAGTGCTGGTGGGCGGAAGTAGCCGCGACGAAGACCTGCAAAAAGCCACTTTCAATGTTCAATGATATGAAAAAAATAATCCTCGCTATGGTCATAGCAATGTTCGCTTTTACTGCAAATGCAAAGCAAAAGGCAAAAAATACGCCTGCACAAAGCCTCATCGAACGCCTTCAAACGCTACAAAAGCGCGGCGTAATGTTCGGTCATCAAGATGCCCTTTTCTACGGAACGACGTGGAAATGGGAGTTTGGACGAAGTGACGTTAACGACGTTTGTGGCGATTATCCTGCCGTTCTAGGTTGCGAATTGGGCGGACTAGAATTGGGAAACGACAAAAATCTGGATGGTGTTCCCTTTGATAAGATGCGCCAACAGATTATTGCCCACCATCAACAAGGCGGTATCGTAACCATCAGTTGGCATCCTTACAACCCCGTTACGGGCAAAGATGCCTGGAACACGGAGGGAGATGCCGTTACGGCTGTGTTGCCTGGCGGTAAAGAATCGGCCAAAATGCAACTTTGGCACCAGCGTTTGGCCGACTTCATGGCATCGCTTAAAGACGATAAAGGCCGTGCCGTGCCCGTTATTTTCCGTCCGTGGCACGAGATGAGCGGTGCTTGGTTTTGGTGGGGAAGCAAGCAATGCACGCCCGAACAATACAAGGCACTGTTCCGTCTTACGTTCAACGCCATGATGCAAGCAGGCTTGCGCAACCTAGTTTGGAGCTATTCGCCCAACGCACAGGCCAACGACACGCCCGAACACTATTTTCTCTTTTACCCCGGAGATAGCTATGTGGATGTGCTCGGCATTGATTTGTATCAGTATAACGGCAGTGCGGTCTTCATCGAGCAATGCCAGAACGAGATGCGCATCATGTCGGAGTATGCCAAAAGCCACAATAAGCTGTACGCATTAACAGAGGCTGGCTACCGAAACACGCCCGATGCACAATGGTACAGCTCAACCTTGGTGCCCGCCATCAAGGGATTTGCCCCCAGTTACGTGCTGCTTTGGCGCAACGCATGGGATAAAGCGGAAGAGAACTTCGGCCCTGCACCCGACAAAACCTGCGCGGATGATTTCAGGAAGATACACAAGGAGGGCGTGTTCCTTTTCCGTAGCAAACTGAAAAGCGAACCAAACAAGTCGTGTTGGATGGTATCAAAGAAACGTAAGAAATAAGTTTCTGAGTTTTTAAGTTGATAAGTGTGAAGGCTTTATTCTGCTTTTAAAGGAGATAAAGAGGAGGAAAAATTCGCAAGCCAACTAACTCACCAACTCATAAACTTAAAGACTTAGAAACTTAAAAACTTAACACCTCATAAACCCATAACCTCACCCACTCATAACCTCATAACCTCACAAAGATGTCAACATTCAATTCAAAACTCAATGCACTTCGCCTACGCCACGAGGCATTGCTCACCACGCCTAACCGCATATTGGAAAACGGCAACGGCATTTACGAACGCTACGCGAACCCTATACTCACTGCCGAACACACGCCTTTGGAGTGGCGTTACGACCTAGACGAACGCACCAACCCCCACTTGATGCAACGCATCATGATGAATGCCACGCTCAATGCAGGCGCAATGAAGTGGGGCGACAAGTATCTGCTAGTGGTTCGTGTTGAAGGGGCCGACCGAAAAAGCTTCTTCGCCGTGGCCGAAAGCCCTAATGGCGTAGACAATTTCCGCTTTTGGGACGAGCCGATAACCATGCCCGAAACCGACAATCCCGCAACAAACATCTACGACATGCGCCTTACCCAGCACGAGGATGGCTATATCTACGGTGTGTTTTGTGCCGAACGCCACGACGACAGCAAGCCCAACGACCTCTCGGCAGCAACGGCCACGGCCGGAATAGCACGCACCCGCGACCTGAAAACGTGGGAACGGCTGCCCGATCTCAAAACGCGGAGTCAGCAACGCAACGTCGTTCTGCACCCCGAATTCGTTGATGGCAAGTACGCTTTCTACACCCGTCCGCAAGACGGCTTTATCGATACGGGTTCGGGAGGTGGCATTGGCTGGGCATTAGTCGACGATATAACCCACGCCGAGGTACACGAAGAAACCATTATCAACCCTCGCCACTACCACACCATCATGGAAATGAAGAACGGCGAAGGGCCTCATCCCATCAAAACGCCACAAGGCTGGTTGCATTTGGCACACGGCGTGAGGGGCTGCGCTAGCGGATTGCGCTACGTTCTCTATATGTACATGACCGCCTTAGACGACCCCACGCGGATGATTGCTCAGCCTGGCGGCTACCTTTTGGTGCCCCAAGGTGGCGAATATGTGGGCGATGTGATGAACGTTGTTTTCTCTAACGGATGGATTGCCGATGAAGATGGGCGCGTGTTTATCTATTATGCCTCGTCGGATACACGCATGCATGTGGCCACTTCGACCGTAGAGCGACTGGTAGACTATTGCTTGCACACGCCGCAAGACGGACTAACCACCGCTGCTAGTGTTGAAACCATCAAGAAACTCATTGCCAAAAACCACGCATTATGAAGATAGGGCTTAGCGAAAAGATAGGTTACGGACTGGGCGACATGTCGTCGTCGATGTTTTGGAAACTCTTCGGAGCCTATCTGATGATATTCTACACCGACGTGTTTGGCATCTCTGCCGCCATCGTTGGTACCATGTTCGCCATCACTCGCGTATGGGATTCGTTCTTCGATCCCATCGTTGGAGCCGTGGCCGACCGCACTTCGTCGCGCTGGGGACGCTTCCGTCCGTACCTGCTCTATCTGGCTGTGCCCTTCGGAGCTATCGGTGTGCTAACGTTTCTTACCCCACCGATGGACGAAACGGGAAAAATCGTCTACGCTTTCGTAACCTACGGACTGATGATGATGGTGTATTCGGCCATCAATGTGCCATACGCCTCGCTGCTAGGCGTGATGAGTCCCGACCCTGCACACCGCAACACGCTGGCCACTTACCGCATGACCTTCGCCTATCTTGGCTCGTTCGTAGCCTTGTTGCTCTTTATGCCGTTGGTAAACGCTTTCGGTGGAGGCGACCCCAAAGGTCCAATGCGTGGCTGGCTCACCGCTCCACAGTTCGGTTGGCTTATGGCCGTGGTGGTTATTGCCGTAGTGTGCGTGGTGCTTTTCCTTGGTTGTTTCGCCCTCACGAAAGAGCGCGTAAAACCCGTGAAGCAAGAGAAAAACTCGCTCAAGACAGACCTTCGCGACCTGTTGCACAATCGTCCGTGGTGGATTTTGCTGGGTGCGGGCGTGGCATCGCTTGTGTTCAACTCCATTCGCGATGGCGCAACGGTCTACTATTTCAAGTATTACATCGACGAAACGGCCGTGGGCAACATCTCGTTCCTTGGTCTGCCCTTCGTGCTTAGTGGTCTTTACCTCGCCGTTGGACAAGCCGCCAACATCGTAGGCGTTATACTTGCCGCCCCAATAAGCAACCGAATAGGCAAACGTCACACCTTTATGGCAGCCATGGCAGTAGCAACAGTGCTCAGCATAGGCTTCTTTTGGCTCGATAAAGGTCAGCTCGCGCTCATCTTTATCTTGCAAGCACTCATCAGTGTTTGCGCAGGCAGCATCTTCCCCTTGCTGTGGAGCATGTATGCCGACTGTACCGATTACAGCGAATTGCAAACAGGCAACCGCGCAACTGGGCTTATCTTCTCGTCGTCTTCAATGAGTCAGAAGTTCGGTTGGGCCTTCGGCACGGCCGTAACAGGTTGGATGCTCGCCCAATTTGGTTTCCAAGCCAATGCCGTTCAGTCGGCCGAAACCATCCAAGGCATCAAGATGTTCCTCTCGTTCTTGCCTGCCGCAGGGGCCTTCCTCTCGTTGGCATTCATCTATTTCTACCCTCTTTCGGAAGCGAAGATGAAGCAAATAACTGCCGAACTACAAGAAAAAAGGAAGTAATTATGGACAAACTGAAGAACGAGTTGCACGACGAACTCACCCAAAACATCATGCCTTTTTGGCTCAATAGGATGATAGACCATCGTCATGGCGGTTTTCTTGGGCGGATAGACGGCCATGGCAATCCCCTACCCGATGCCGAAAAGGGAGCCGTACTCAATGCGCGCATATTGTGGGCGTTTGCTGCTGCCTACCGCGTTTTGGGTAAACCCGAATACTTGGAGGCTGCAACCAGGGCCAAAGATTATTTCGTGGCCCACTTCATCGACCCGCAAGAGGGTGGCGTTTTTTGGAGTTTGGATGCCCAAGGGCGTCCGCTCGACACCAAAAAGCAAACCTACGCCATTGGCTTTGCCATCTACGGATTGAGCGAATATGCACGAGCCACGGGCGACGAAGCGGCCTTACAGCAGGCCAAAGGCCTCTATGCCGACATCGAACGGCATGCCTTCGACCGCGAAAACAATGGCTACGTTGAGGCCCTAACGCGCAACTGGCAGCCCATTGCCGACATGCGACTGAGCGATAAGGACGAGAACGGGTCGCGAACGATGAACACGCACCTGCACATTCTCGAACCATACACCAATCTTTACCGCGTGTGGCGCACGCCCCAGTTGGCCGAACGCATCGCCAACCTTATCGACATCTTCCTCACGCGCTTGCTTAATCCACAGACAAACCACCTCGACCTCTTCTTCGACGACCGTTGGCAGGGCCGTCGCAACATACAAAGCTTTGGTCACGACATCGAGGCGGTGTGGTTGTTACACGAGGCTGCGTTGGAGTTGAACGACCCCAACGTGCTACAAAGGGTTGAGCATGCCATCAAAGCCATTGCCAAAGCGGCCGACGAGGGTTTGCAAGCGGATGGCTCGATGGTGTACGAACGATGGACGGACACTGGCAAAGTGGACACTCAACGTCAATGGTGGGTGATGTGCGAGTGTGTTATTGGACACATAGACCTTTATCAACACTTCGGCGACACTGCTGCCCTCGACATCGCGCGCCGCTGTTGGCAATATACTAGCGAACATATTGTAGACCATGAGCAAGGCGAATGGTTCTGGGGATGCGACGAAAACGCACGCCCAAACCTTGTAGACGATAAGGCCGGCTTTTGGAAATGCCCCTATCATAATGCAAGAATGTGTTTGGAGGTGATAGAAAGAAGAATGAAAGGAGGAGAGTAGTAAATAGTAAGGGTAGAAGAAGCAGGTAGTCATCTCTTAGCTTTTGAAGTGCAAAAGCTAAGAGATTGCACTCCAATATCTAAGCTTTTGCAAGGCAATATCTTAGCTTTTGGAGAGTAAGGTAACAAAGAGTAAAAATCAAGAGTCTTCGTCCCTTTCACCTAATGGTTTCTACAGCTTCTTCGTTCCCCCCTTCCTTCTTTACGCTGTCTCTCCCCTGGTCCTCACTCACCGACCGTTCGCTTCCCTTTTCCTCCTTACTACTTACTCCCTTTACTCCTTAAAAAAAAATTATGGACACTTACGTACTACACGAAATAACCCCGTTGATGGAGACCGATGCCCTCTACATCGCAGACAGGCATAAGAAAGAGTTCTCTTATCCCGTGCACAACCACGACGTTTTCGAATTAAATTTCGTTGAAAACGCTGCGGGGGTGAAACGAACGGTGGGCGATAATAGCGAAGTGATTGGCGATTTCGACCTCGTGCTCATCACCAGTCCCACGCTAGAACACGTTTGGGAGCAGCACGAATGCAAGAGCGAAGACATCCGCGAGATAACCATTCAGTTTAATTTCGGGGCTGGAATGGCCGAAACCGACCAGTTCTTTGGCAAAACACCCTTCGAAAGCATACGCCGAATGATGAAAGAAGCGCAGAAGGGATTAGCCTTTCCCATGGCCACCATCATGAAAGTGTATGGCAAACTGGACGAGATGAGCCGCATAACCGACCGCTTTCAGGCCCTGATACAGTTTCTCGACATACTGCACACGCTGTCGCTTAGCACTGGTGTGCGCACGTTGGCCACCACCAGTTACGCCAAAGTGAACATCGAAGACGATAGTAGACGGGTACTTCGCGTAAAGAAATACATCTCGGATAACTACATGTACGAACTCCGACTCAAAACTCTGGCCGACCTTGCCAACATGAGCGAGAGTGCCTTCTGCCGCTTTTTCAAGCTACACACAGGCCGCAGGCTTAGCGATTACATCATCGACATACGCATGGGATATGCCGCACGCATGCTGATAGACACCACCGAGACCATCGCCGAGATAAGCTTTAAGTGCGGATATAACAATATGAGCAACTTCAATCGTATCTTCAAACGAAAGAAAGGCTGCTCACCAACGGAATACAGACACAACTACCGAAAGACGAAAGTGATTATCTAACATCTCTACCCCTTGTCTTTCTACATTTCTACAGATGAGTAACAACGGCACGGTAGGGAACAGTCGCATCCTTTTTACCTTTTTTCTTTCGCCCCGAATAGATAAAATAAGCCCGGAGAAGTGGTGCGTCCACTCTCCGGGCTTTGTTCTTAGAGTTCAGCATCGCTCTCTGAGAGCTCTGCTGAAGCGGTCTTCGTTTAGAACTTGTAAACCAAACCTACGCTGAAAACACCCTGGTTGTAACCACTGACAACCTGATATTTCAGTTCGGCATTCAAATAGAGGTCTTCTGTCAGAAGATAGTCCATACCTCCACCGGCATTGAAACCGAACTTACCATCAGACGTACTCAACTCTGCTCTCAACGGACCCGTTTGCACAATCTGCGTGCCTTTTACATGCACATAACCGATTCCGGCCAAGGGATATACCGTGAACTTCTCGCCGATGGGGAACAGATAATGAGCATTGGCGTTGATGTCCCAGAACTCCAGTCCGTGCTTTTTGAAATAATAGTTGAAGTTAGCTTCACCACGAATATGATCGGTGAAATCGTAACGGCCCTTAATGCCCAAGCCCAAATTCTCTACTTCTGTGCCATAAAGGGTGTGCACGCCAATCGATACCTGTGCGGAAGCAAACGCACTAAACATGGCTAATAATGCCACAAAGAAAATTTTCTTCATACTTATGATTAAAATTAAATGAATATTACCCATCGCCCGTGAAGAATCAGGCTAAATGGAAAGAATTAAAATCTATTCTCTTCTCTTGTCTTTACGCGTTGAATTTGGCGCAAAGGTAAATAAAAAATATAAAACACACCCGCTTTCCGAAGAAAAGATGAAAGTCTGGTAGCCAACTCTCAATGATCAACCATCATTTGGCAGTTCGAAAAGATTGTGTTACCTTTGCCGCCGTGAAACGCAAGTGTGTTACATATAGCAATGTACAAGGCACCATGCCAGTGCAGAAAAGTTTCCGCTTTTCTGCGTTTTTGTACCCGATTATTTGGTCAATCCAAATAATCTGCTAACACACACCATATGCGCACCTATTGGTAGCGTAATACTTTTTCACCTTTTTCTACGCGCGCGCAAAGTGAGTGCATCCCTTATTAGCAAAGGGCTCTTCGGAGTTCCCTTTGTGCAATTATTTATATTTTACCAATACATAATTATGTAATCATTTATTCGATAATTTATAATAGTAACACAATGAAACAATTTCTACTTACATTTATTTTTCTAATCATTCCGTTTGCCTGCTTTAGCGAAGAGTGGACAGATCCAGAAACAGGTATAAAATATCAGGTAACGAAAATAGATGAAACAAACAAGTATGTAAGCTTATATAATGGTGTATTACCATCTCCAGCACCGCAAGTTATAAAAATTCCGGATTTCTATAATGGCTATAAAGTGACGGAACTTTATATAAACCTTTACGGGTTTTCTGGTGTTAAGAAGGTAATACTTCCCAAATATTTGAAGGAAATACCTGATTACAACATATTTCATGCCGCATATGATGTAGAGGAAATCGTTTGGAATACAGAATTGGAAACGATAGGGCAACAGTCATGTGATTATGTGGTTAAACAGCGAGAGGTGGATTTATCAAATACAAAGGTAACTTTCATCGGCCTTATGGCCTTTTTTGCATATAATGTAGGAGCGAATGATCCTCAACTGAATAGTTTTAAACTCTCTCCTTGTATTAAAGAGCTTGACGATATGGTATGGGGCGGCAAGAACCCCATTAAAACACTTACTCTGCCTGCCAGCTTAGAGAGGATTACCCAATATACTTTCCAGCGCATGGAAAAATTGGAAGAACTTATTTTTGAAAGTCCAACGCCAGCTGCAATTGTTAAAGGACATTCTATGTATTCGCAATCCCCAACAGGAGACCAACTTTTTGAAGGATGTCCAAATCTGAAAGTAGTGCATGTTCCTGTAGAATCGTCAGTAGCTTACAAGGCCGCAATGTGTTGGGAAAAGACTAAAAATCTATATTATGAGAAGCTCACTATCGGCACCACCGGCTACACCACCTACTACTTAGAGAATGAGAACTTCCTCGTGCCCGCGGGCTGCACTGCCTACATCATCACCGGCGTCACGCCCAGCAGTAGCATTACAGCTCCAGACCAAGCCCAGGTGAAAGCGTTCACCGCAGGCAAAATTATCCCCAAGCAGACGGGATTTATCCTGCAAGGGCCAGCTAACAGTACATTGCTTTATCAGGCAGCCGTAGCAGGCACAGAGGAAGACGTGACCGGCAACTTGCTTGTAGGTACCGCCATCGAACGGGAGTTCTCTTCGGCCGGCGATAAATATTACGTGTTGGCCAACGGCAACGAGGGTATCGGCTTTTACAAGCAGGGTACGCGCAAAGGAACCTCCATCAAGTTGAAAGCTCACCGTGCGGGTCTGCGTTTGGCCGAAGCTATTGCGCCTGCTAAAGGATTTACTATCGACTTCGAGGCCGCCCGCAAAGAGGCTGAGACGACTGGTATCCAAACTGTCAAGCCTACAACACCTGCGAAAGAAGACGTCGTCTATGACCTCCAGGGTCGCCGCATGACAAATCCCGGCCGTGGTATCTACATCGTCAACGGCAAGAAAGTAGTGAGGGAGTAAGGAGAAAAAGTATTAAGTAATAAGTAGTAAACAATGAAACAAAGATATATCACCCCGCAGATTAAGGTTATCCAACTCTTGACCGACGACAATATCGCCCAATTTGTTGTGAGTTCGCACTCCGTAGGCGAGAATGAAGGACTGGCCAAGCCCGGTCATTTCGACGAAGAAGAGTTCGACGAGGAGGAACAACAACAGGGATTCTTTCCTCTTGGGATTTGATTGTGGAGAATGAACGATTAACCGTTGAGCAGTGGTCATTGAGAATGGACTCTAAAATGACGAGATGAACAGGGTGTAACAAAGGAAAGACGTCCTATTGAAGTGCGAAAGGTGTCCTATTGCGGAGCGAGAGGACACCCTTTAGCTTGCAATCTCTTAGCTTTTGGCATGCAATAGGACACCTTTCGCACTTCAATAGGACGTCTTTCACCGTGCAAAAGCTAAGAGATGGGAATTGGTTTTGTAAAGGCCCTGTCCGTCAGTACGTTGCAAAGACGAATGATCAACTTGAAAACCCATCGTCGTTTCGGGGATATGAATAAAAAAAAGTGCAAGGATATGTCCTTGCACCTCTGAAGTTGCGGAGACACGACTCGAACGTGTGACCTCCAGGTTATGAGCCTGGCGAGCTACCAACTGCTCCACTCCGCGATGTGATGGCTTGTCTTTCAAGCCCGATTTGCGGTTGCAAAGGTATGGGTTTTTCTTGGTTTGTGCAAATTTTGGGCGCAATATTTTTCTTTTTCGTTCATTTTAGGGTCTGTTTGAAGGGGTGTTTCGATCTCTTTTTGTGCGTATGGTATGGTGCGATTGAAAAGATCGGCCATCCCCATTTGCAACAATATATCACAGAGAATTTGCATAACCCGAAGAAAAAGGATAAATTTGCGCAGTTGCACAATGGTGTGCAATGACAATCAAAGAAGAGGAGAAAAGACATGTCTATCTCGAAAACCAGACAGAAACTCGTGGATGTGGCTCGGCAATTGTTTGCCCGCAACGGCGTGGCCAATACTACGATGAATGATATAGCCCTTGCTTCGGGCAAGGGAAGACGCACGCTCTATACCTATTTCAACCGTAAGGAGGATGTGTATTATGCCGTGATAGAGGCCGAACTGGAACGTCTCTCCGACCGATTGGACGAGGTGGCGGCTAAGAAAATTAGTCCGCAAGATAAGATTATCGAACTGATCTATACCCATCTGAGTATGATTAAGGAGACGGTGGTGCGCAATGGAAACCTCCGTGCTGAGTTTTTTCGCAATATTTGGACGGTGGAGAAGATGCGCAAGAATTTCGATGAAGATGAAATCGAACTTTTTCGTAAGGTGTATGCCGAGGGTAAGGCCGACGGAGAGTTCGATATCGATAACGTAGAACTCGTGGCCGACATTACACATTATTGTATTAAGGGACTTGAGGTGCCGTTCATCTACGGGCGATTGGGGCACGGTCTGACCGAGGAAGCCAGCAAACCGTTGGTGGCAAAGGTGGTGTATGGTGCGCTGGGCAAGCGTATCAATAAATCCTGAACACAGCATGGCGTAGACATTCGTTTGGGTATATCAAAGTAAGTTCGTACCTTTGCGAGGCTGAAAGACGTAGAAAAATCGAAATCAAATCATCGTTTGTAAAGGCTTTACATAGATAGAGTCAAGCAGATGGTGTTTGATGGAAAATGAAATGAATATAAAAGATGTGATGGAGACAGAGGTATTGAAGAAGAAAATAAGCAAGGCTGGGGAGTGGATGCGAATGAAAGGTTCGCCTATTATCGACTTGTCTTTGCTGACAGAGCAGGAAAGAAGATCGTTGATGAAAGCGGTCTTGAAATGAGATATTATCTTGATACCAACATTTTGTACTTTATGCTGGTTCGGGACACCAACAGCATATCTGCAGATGTTCAGAATCTTATCGACGATCCTTATCATATTTTGTATACAAGTACGGTAGCTGTTCACGAACTGATACACATCTTTCAGATTGGAAGGGTTCGTATTGGCCGACATAGTCCTATAACTGATGCATGCAAGATCTTGTCCTGGTTGGAAGATGTGGGTGTTGTCATTCGTGAAACCACACCAAAGCATTTGTTGGAATATTCGAATCTGCCGATTCAGGGCGACCATCGCGACCCAAACGACCGGTTGATTATTGCGCAAGCCATTGCAGACAGGGTGCCTCTTATTAGTTCTGATCGTAAGTTCTCGCGTTACAGAGGTCACGGACTCAACTTCGTTTTCAACGAGAGATGAGAAAACGCTCGAAAAGAGGACGATGATGGCGACAGAAATGGCGATGAACGGTTTTTAAGAAAAGGCGATCTCTGATGTTAAAAGACGGTGAATCGCCGACTGAGGAAAAGAAAGATCAATCAAATAAAATCAAAAAGAATATGGGATTATTATCTGGTAAAACGGCACTCATCACGGGTGCAGCCCGCGGTATCGGCAAAGCCATCGCGTTGAAGTTTGCACAAGAAGGTGCCAACATTGCCTTCACCGATCTCGTGATCGATGAAAACGGGAAGGCCACCGAGGCCGAAATTGCCGCGCTCGGCGTGAAAGCCAAGGGCTATGCGAGCAATGCAGCCGACTTTGCACAAAGCGAAGAGGTGGTTAAACGGGTGAAAGAAGACTTCGGAGCTGTGGACATCCTGGTGAACAATGCCGGAATCACCAAAGACGGACTGATGCTTCGCATGACCGAAACACAGTGGGATGCGGTTATCGGAGTGAATCTGAAGAGCGCGTTCAATTTCATTCATGCCTGCGTACCGGTGATGATGCGCCAGCGTGGCGGTTCGATCATCAACATGGCCTCAGTGGTGGGCGTTCATGGCAATGCTGGTCAGGCCAATTATGCCGCTTCAAAGGCGGGAATGATAGCCCTGGCCAAGTCGGTTGCACAAGAGATGGGACCGAAAGGCATCCGTGCCAACGCCATCGCACCGGGCTTTATCGACACGGCTATGACGCAGGAACTCTCTGAAGAAGTGCGCAACGAGTGGATGAAACAAATCCCCTTGCGTCGCGGCGGAACGGTGGAAGATGTGGCCAACTGCGCCCTCTATCTCGCTTCCGACCTCTCGAGCTACGTCAGCGGTCAGGTCATCCAGGTAGACGGCGGAATGAATATGTAATTTCAGACGAAAGATAAAGGGATGGGGGATGAATGTTCGTGTGCCCTTTTGCATGAAAAGGCAAGGCACATCGACATTCATCCTCCATCCTTTCTCGAGAAAACCTTCAAGAAAAGGAAATGCAGGTCATCTACGAAGACAATCACATCATCGTCGTTGCCAAGCGCAGCGGAGAGATTGTACAGGGCGACAAGAGCGGCGACCGTCCGCTCACGGAAGACGTGAAAGCCTATCTCAAGGAGAAATATGCCAAGCCCGGACTGGTGTTCTTGGGTGTCGTGCATCGCCTCGACCGGCCCGTGTCGGGGCTTGTGGTCTTCGCCCGAACGTCGAAAGCCCTATCGCGACTCAACGAGATGTTCCGCAACGGCAGCATCCACAAAACTTACTGGGCCTTGGTGCAGACTCCGCCGCCGGCAGAGGAGGGCGAACTCATCCACTGGCTCACGCGCAACGAGCGGCAGAACAAAAGTTATGCCTACCGGAACGAGGTGCCCGGCTCGAAGAAAGCCGTGTTGCGCTATCGCGTCATCGGGCAAACCGACCGATACACTCTCCTCGAAATCCAGCTCCTCACCGGCAGACACCATCAGATACGTTGTCAGCTCGCGGCCATGGGTTGCCCCATTCGCGGCGACTTGAAATACGGTGCGCCCCGCAGTACCCCTGATGGCAGCATCTCGCTGTTGGCGCGCAGAATCGAGTTTGTTCATCCCGTATCGAAAGAAATCATCCGTTTGGAGGCTCCTCTACCCGAAGACAGCCTCTGGCAGGCCTTGAAATAGCTTCCCCCCAGGGGGAAATGCAGAACCGGCGATGGATTGGGCTTTCCCTCAGGGGAGAAACGAAAAACGGGCAACAGATTGAGCTTCCCCCGGAGGAGAAACGCAGAACAGGCAACAGAATGAGCTTTCCCTCCGGGGGGAAACGCAAAACCGGCAACAGATTGAGCTTTCTACCAGGGGAGAAACGAAAAAATTGATATGACGAAAGAAAAACAAAGCACCACAAAACTACGGATGCCCGCCGAATGGGAAGAACAGAGTGGCGTGCAACTCACCTGGCCGCATGCCGCCACCGATTGGGCTCCACATTTAGAAGAGATAACGACTGTGTTCATCCGGCTGGCTCAGGAAATAGCGCAGCGCGAACTGCTGCTGATTGTAGCTCCCGATACAGAGGCGGTGAAGGCCACGCTGGCCTCGCATCTCAGACCAGAGGAACTGGCCAACATCCGCTTTCATCGCTGCGACACCGATGACACCTGGGCAAGAGATCATGGCCCCATTTGCTTGACAGGCGATGAGGTTTGCGGAGAAACGAAAGAAGCGACACTACTCGACTTCCGCTTCAACGGTTGGGGCGAGAAGTTTGCCGCCCAGAAAGACAACGCCATCACGCAAAGTCTGTATGCCGCCGGAAGGCTTTGCGGGCGGCTCGAACGGCACGACTCCTTTGTACTCGAGGGCGGATCGATCGAAAGCGATGGGCGGGGAACCATCTTCACGACCTCACAGTGTCTTTTGGCTCCGCATCGCAATCAGCCGCTCACTCGGCAACAAATCGACGAAAAGCTCCGAACGGCTTTGCGGGCCGACCGAATCGTTTGGCTCGACCACGGCTCCTTGATGGGCGACGACACCGACGGACACATCGACACCATCGTTCGCACGGCTCCCAACGACACCCTGCTCTACGTCCGTTGCGCCGACCGCGAGGACGAACAATACGCTGATTTCGTCGCCCTCGAGCGACAGCTGCAAACTCTTCGCACCACCGACGGACGGCCCTATCGCCTCTTGCCTCTGCCTATGCCGCATGCCATCCGTGAAGCGAACGAACGGCTCCCGGCCACTTATGCCAATTTTTTAGTGGTGAACGGAGCGGTGCTCTGTCCCACCTACGGGCAGGAGGCGACCGACCGCGAAGCCCTGCGCACCATCGGCCAAGCCTATCCTGATAGGCAGGTGGTGGGTATTGACGCACGCGCTGTCATTCTTCAGCACGGTTCGCTTCATTGCCTGACGATGCAGTTCCCTCAAGGCATATTAAAATAAGGAACAACAGTTTTGAAAAAGAAGAACAACATGACGAAAGAAACAGAAAAGACGCTGAAGGTGGGAATCATTCAGCAACACAACTCAGCCGAGAAAGCCGACAATATGAGTCGACTGGCCGAGGGAATTCGGCAGTTGGTTGCCCAGGGAGCACAGCTCATCGTGCTACAAGAATTGCACAACTCGTTGTACTTTTGCCAGACGGAAGATGTCGATACGTTCGGCTTGGCCGAATCGATTCCAGGTCCGTCAACCGATTTCTTCGGTCGTCTGGCTCGCGAACTGGGCGTGGTCATTGTTGCCTCGCTCTTCGAGCAGCGTGCCCCGGGCCTCTGTCATAACACCGCTGTGGTGTTGGAGCGCGACGGCAGCATCGCCGGCAAGTATCGCAAGATGCACATCCCGGACGATCCGGCCTATTACGAAAAGTTCTACTTCACACCCGGCGATCTGGGTTTCCAGCCTATCGATACGAGTGTGGGTCGACTCGGAGTGTTGGTGTGTTGGGATCAGTGGTTTCCCGAGGCAGCCCGACTCATGTCCCTTCGCGGGGCTCAGCTCCTCATCTATCCCACCGCCATCGGCTATGCCGCCTCCGATGCGCCCGACGAGCAGCAACGGCAGCGCGAGGCTTGGACGTTAGTACAACGTGGGCATGCCGTGGCCAATGGGCTACCCGTCGTGGCGGTGAATCGTGTCGGGCACGAGTCCGACCCCTCTGCGCAGACGCCCGGCATCCAGTTTTGGGGCAGTTCGTTCGTGGCCGGCGCACAGGGCGAACTACTCTTTCGAGCTCCCGAAAGCGAGGAGTGTCGCAGCGTAGTATCCCTTGATCTGACCCGTAGCGAGCACGTTCGCCGTTGGTGGCCCTTCCTGCGCGACCGCCGTATCGATGCCTACGAGGGACTGACTCGCCGATTCATCGACGACTGAAAAGAAACATTTCTCAGAGAAAGAAGAAGAGAAAAGGTTCCATGCATACTATGTGCATGGAACCTTTTTTATCTTTTGGGCAGTAGAGCCATCGACAGAAAGGAAAATCCTCCGCAGGCCAGCACCATTAAGAAGAAGGCGGGATAACCCAACGCCATTTGTAGCGCGCCCGAGAACATCGACGGCAGTACGAACGAAGCGGTCATAAGAGCCGTGCAGAGCAGGTGATGAGTGGTCTGGTGCGGCCCCCTACTGTAGTGGATGAGCTGGAGCAGATAGGCTGTGGTGCCGAAGGCACAGCCGAACTGATGGACAAAGATGCAAAGCGTGATGGGCAATAGACCGCCGGGTTGCGTCAGAGCCAGGTAGAGATAGAGCAGATGGGGGAGGTTGGTAGCGGCAGTCATCGGCCAGAGCCAGCGGCGCAGACCGTCGCGATTGACGACGATGCCACCCGCAAGACTGCCTAAGCTCAGAGCCACGACGGCCACGGTTCCCTGCACCCAACCGAATTCCTGAGGCGAGAGGCCCAGTCCACCGTTGTGTTCGGCATCGACCAAGAAGAGCATTGACACCTTCGAGAGTAGAGCCTCGGGCAGTAGGAAGGCTACGATGAAGAAGAGTGTAGCCACCACCCTGCGTCGCTCGTACTTTGTGACGAACGAGTGAAGTCGCCGCCGCATCTCGTGCCAGAGGTCAGAGAGGTCGGCCGGCAGATCGCCGCTCCAGTCGTATCGCCCCTCGTCTGCTCGGGCATGGGGAAGAATGGCGCGATGCCAGAGCCAAAGGGCGATGAAGAGTCCGGCGGCAGCGTAGAACACTAAACTCCACGACAGACTGATGCTGTTGCGATAGAGGAGTTGCAGATTGCCGGCCACCATCACCAGGAAGCCTTGGGCAAAGATGATCGAGAAGCGATAGAAGGCACTTCGGATGCCGGTGAAGTGTTGTTGGGCATCGTCGTCAAGGGAGACAGAATAGAACGAGTCGACGGCCGTGTCGTAGATGGCTCCCGAAAAGGCCAACAGTAGGAAAAAGCAAATCGTGCCTTGCAGCCAATAGGCTGTGGGAATGGTGAAAGCCACGCCGCCGAAGGCAGCCCCGACGAGCAGTTGCATGGCCACCACCCACCAGCGTCTACTTTTGGTGAGCTCGATGAGCGGGGCCCAAAGGGGACGCAACACCTGGGGCAGAAAAAACCAGGCGGTGTAGAGAGTGATCTCGGCGTTGGTCAGTCCAAGCTGCTTGTAGAGCAACATCGAGAGGGTGGTGGCGGCCACCTGCGCCGGTCCGGTTCCGAGATAGAGGGTAGGAACCCATTTCCAAGGAGATTTCGTCATTGCGTGCTTTGAGGGGGTTGGGGGCTGTTGTGAATGAATGATTGAGCCGTCCAACTGGTTAAAAGCTCTATTTTGCTCGGTTCTGTCCACCCCATAGGGCGGGAAGCGTAGAATGCCTGTTTGATGGCTTTAATAGAGCCGTTTGAGCTCTGCTCCGGGATAATAATGCGTTAGGATAGCATCGTAGGTGTATCCCCGCTCGCCCATCACGGCGGCCCCGATTTGGCAAAGACCTACGCCGTGACCCCATCCTGCGCCCGTGAGGGTGAATCGCTGCGGAATGCCCTCGGCGTCGGGCTCTTCAGACGTTACGATGAAGGCCGAACTGTAAAGATGACTCTCGCTCAGGGCGCGGCGAATCTCGAGTTCCTTGCCCACGATGAGCGTGCGGTGGGTACCGATGATTTTGAGTCGGGAGATCCGACCGCTCTTGCCACGCTCGAGGGGGATGAGGTTTCTGATGGATCCGAAGTCAAGGTCGAGTTTGCGGTGCAGGAGCTCGGAGAGTTCGGCCTGGGTATAGGATACGCGCCAACGGTAGAAGTCGTGCGTGGTTTGGTCGAAGTCGTTGAGCACCTGTGAGAGAATGCGGGCGTCGTGCGTGTTGCAGAATGCCTCGGGAGAACTCCTTATCCAGGCCTCGCTGGCCGCCTCGCGGGTGAGATCGATATCCACCCTGGCATCGGGCGCGTCGCGCAAGGCCTTGAGGTAGGGTTTGTCCAGGTCTTCCCAGCAGTAGCGATATTCTTCCACCATTCCGCCACAACATTTGCTGAATCGCGCGTCGCAAATCTCTCCGCCGCCCGTGAGCACCTCTCCACCGGTAGCGCGAACGGCCTCGGCCACTTCTCTGCGACTGGCTTTGGTGATGCCCTGGTAGCGTTGGCAGTGGTCGTCGGCACAGACGTCGAAGAGCGTGTGGTCTTCACGGTCGTACCATCTGATCCGCTCGTCCTCGCTTTCCTGGCAGGTGCAGGCTTGTCGGGTCTTGCCCCGATTCTCCATCTGCGAGAGTAGCCAACTGCGCGAAATCACGGCGTGCGCTTTGAGTAGTTCGAGGCTCGAGGTGGCGCTCATCTCGCTCGAGATAACGCTTGTGAGATAGTCCTCTACCGAGAGGTGGTTGATGGCGTAGATCTTCCCGTCGGCCACGGCGAGCCGCAACTTCCCGATGAAGGTCTGTGTTTGCTGCTGCTCCCAATGGAAGTTCACGCCAATGGTGACGTTGTGCAACGAGAACGAGGCGCGCGGGTCGGTGGGGACGAACGAGAGCTCTGCATAGGAATGCCCGTTCCAAAGGATGAGTCCGTCTTTCAGTTCGACGTGTTGTTGGCCTGTGATGGATGGCTCCTGTGCGCCGTCGTCGGTGCGCAAGAGACGATAGTCGGCGTGAAGCTCGAAGTTCACTTCTTGTCCGCTCAAGATGCCCACCGACACCTGCGGTGTGTGACTGTAGTCAAGACGTAGTCGCAATTCGGATGAGGCCGAGGCGTCGCGTTCGCCAGAAGAACAAAGTTGTTCTTTCACTTTGTTAAAGTCTTGGAGCTGCATGCCTACCTCGTGATAGAGAGCCGCAACCCGTTCGGGTGTGAGTCGGCGGAAATCCTCCTGGCGTGGCGTGATGAGGAGTCCGCCCATGTCGAGTGCACCGGGACTCACGAGGAATTGCTCTTCGCCTTGAGCCGAGTAGCAGTCGGGCCGATGCTTTTCGCGAGGAATGACCACTGAGAGAAAGTCTTCACCCTCGCGCCAAGCCAGGATGTTGAGCATAGGTTCAGGCTCACCCTCGCGCTGCGGCAAAACCTCATAAAGGCGGTTGAAGAGTCGCGCATCGGTTAGTGCACTGCGACTTCTGATGGCAAATGCCGGAACGACGAACGTCGTGATGGCCGACAGTTCGCCGTCGTCAAAGCATAGCAACGTCTTCCGTCGCTCGTACAACCGGGCCCAATCTCGTTGCAGAGGTAGTAGACCTGATGTTCCGGCCTGAAAGTGAAGATGGTCGGGAGCCGACGCGCCGCACTTGGGCCCATTGTAGAAAGCCAGGAGATGCGGATAGTGCGATAGCAACTCGTGCAGCAATCCGTAGTGCTGACGGATGAGTTGCGGTTGATGTCGTTTGGCCGGGAGGGTGAAATGCTGGGGAAGGATGGGAAAGGGATTGACGAGCAGGCAGAAGTCATTGTTCAGAGGTAGCTGTGTCTGCACCTGCGGTCGATTCTCGGCGCATAGGAAGCAAGGGCGTTTTTGCAATGCCTCGCGGTCGATCTTCGCCCCCGTCGACACCATGCGTGCCGGGTTGAATTGTAGACTCAGCTGCAACCCGTCGACATCCATTTCTCGCACCTGCACCCGACTGAGGTCTTCAAATCGCTGCCGTGCATCTTGCCAAACGGACAGTTCGTTCTCGAAAAACGTCTGCAATCTCTGTATGTTCTCTTCTGTGTGTTGCGTTCTTTCTGTCATGTCAAAAGTATGTGTGGAAATGATTACCTTGCAAACTTACGAAAAATATTCGGCTTACCGCCCATCTCGCAGCACCGAAATTCGTACTGCTGCTCGCTCTCTATAGGTGGCTTCCTCCCTCCTGCCTTCTCTTTCCTCTCCTCATATTTGCTCATTTCAAAAGATTGTGCTACCTTTGCCGCCGTGTTTTAGGTCATATCGTAAAGGATATATATGATATAATGTGTAGCGTGCATCTCCATACAGGTATAACAGCGGGGCAGAAAAGGGCGAACTTTTCTGCATCTTTTAACGCCGATTGTTTGGTAGTGTCGCAGGAATTCGCTACCTTACACACACACACACACACACACACACACACACACACACACACACACACACACAATGTTCGCACCTATTGCAGTGTAACACTTTTTAGCCTTCTCTTACGCGCGCGCGAAGCGAGCGCAACCCCTATAGGCAAAGGGCTCTTCGGAGTTCCCTTTGCTTCTCTTTTCGTGCCCGCTGTTCGTGGTAGCGAAAGGAGAAATTACACCGATTTTTTCACCCTTTAAATATTAGAGATTTATGAAACAGACTCTTACTTTTTTACTTTTGCTCGCGGCACTGCTCGTGCCCGGCAACGCATCGGCGCAGACTCACAGCGTCGTTTCCGAGGGACTCACCCTCCTATTTACCGTCAGTGGCACTGAGGCCACCATCATCAGTACGCCGAATAAGGTGTCTAATCCACGAAAGAGTGGTAGTTACGATTTGACCAACGGCGGCGTTGTCAACATCCCGGCAACAGTGACTGTTGGCTCAAACACTTACACTGTCACTAAAATAAGACAGTCAGCATTTTCCGGTTGCGGCATCTCCTCGCTCACTTTGCCCTCCACCCTGAAAGAGATCGGAGACAATGCCTTCAATGCCAACACTTCCGACATTTCCTTCGACAACTTAGTGATCCCTGCCAGTGTACAAAAAATAGGAGCGGATGCTTTTATGAATCATCGGATTAAGCATTTGTCTTTCGAGGCGGGCTCTCAACTTTCTTTTTTAGGCGCAAAAGCCTTTAGAACCTACCGCCCCGCATCGGAATCATGGAGTTCTACTTTTACACCGTCTTCTCAATACAACATTGAGTATTACGACCTTTCCAATACGCAATTAAAGGCAGCCTCTTTTCAAAAGAATGGTTCATTGCCCGGTCAACAATTCTTTATGTATCTCCTATTGCAAGGGCGGATCCTCATCTATCTCCCTGCTACTTTCGATGTCTATCCCTGTGGCAAACTAAACAAGAATGGACAGGATGGTGGAAGTATAGATCAAACCGCAGACGAAACCAACATCGTGCGTGCCGATGGTTATTGCGACAGCCTGCTTATTAGCGACGATATGTCGTTCCGCGCTCCCCGCGCCTTTACAGCCAAGAAAGCAACATATAACCGCACCTTCAGCAATGTGGCAGGCAAAGCGGTGAGCACGCTCTATTTACCTTATCCCACGGACCTACCCACAGGTATGCAAGCCTACACCTTGACACAAAAGGGGATCGACGAAAACGGCGATAAAGCCTTCTTTTTCTCGTCCGTACCGCAGGGAACGCGCCTCTCAGCCAACAAACCCTATCTCGTGCGCATCACCGACGGACAGAATCACACCCTGCCTGTGATGCAGAACGTGCAAGTGCCCGTAACACCGGATATTGAAACATCTGCTTTGGTGGCCTCTTCTGACAATGATTGGAAGTTCTACGGCACGACTGAATTTATGGGCAATACCGCTGCTTATGCCAAGAAGGCCTACTATCTCAATGGCAACAAGTGGTGGGCGGTGCAGAACGGTGTGACCAACGACTATATCGCGCCCTTCCGCTGTTTTATCTCCAGTCCCAACGGCACCACGCCGGCCAAGAGTTTCCTTATGGTGTTAGACGATGACCATACCACCACCGACATCCACCAGCTCGAGAACGAGACGGAGCAAGATGTGAAAAGCGGCCGTCATACGTTCTATTCTATCGACGGTAAGCGCATGGGCACCAATTATGATGCCCTCGAGCGTGGCCAGATGTACGTCGTGAATGGCAAGAAATTCTATAAATTTTAATCTTTAGGAGGAACCAACAATGAAAAAACAAACATACATCCGCCCCACCACAAGCGTACTGAACACCGTCTCCGAAGGCTTCATCTGCCAAACCATTCTATCCATTCCCATTGGTCAGGGTGGCGGCCCTGGCGGTGGCGGACAAGCCAAGGATGGATTCTTTGAAGAAGAAGACGAAGAAACATTCGACTCCTCGGAAGAAAAGCCCTGGGGAGAGGTGAGCTATTAGGTTCTGACGGAATGCTCTTCTGCCGGAATCATCTGCACAATCGCTGCGTGCCATCACCATTAAAAATAGCGGAGGTGACTTCCCGATATGCGGGAAGTCACCTCTTGCGTATCAGGAAGTCATCTCCCGCACATCAGGAGGTCATCTCCCGCACATCAGGAGGTCATCTCCCGCGCATCATGAGGTCATCTGCCATATATCGAAATAGCATTTGTCATACATTGGTAGACCATCTGCCATGCATCAGAAAATCATTTGTTATGTATTGGAATCGTATCTGCTATGCATTGGATTTATGTTTGCCGTGTATCAGGAGGTCATCTGCCATATATTGAAATTGTATTTGTCACCTATTGGGAACACTGTGCGCAAACAACCCCAACGGGGTTGGTCCGTTGGTAGAGCAGGGTTGGCGAGTGAAGCGAGCCTACCCTGTTTAAGTGCCACCCACCCATAACAACCCCAACGGGGTTGGTCTGTTTTCATAAAAAACTCCTCTAACTCAAGAGGGCAAAACTTCTCCCCGACCCGCCTCACTTAAGGGATTTAAACAGACCAAGACCTACGGCCTTGCTTTCTCTTTACACGTCGTAGACAGGGTAGGCTCGTTTCACTCGCCAACCCTGCTCTACCAACAGACCAACCGCTACGCGGTTGTTAGCGAAAGAGCACTTGATGTTTTGTGCACAGGCATCATTTACACCGCAAGAGGTGGTTTCTCGTACATCGTAAAGCACTCTTTCACATCGCGAGGCCATTTGTTATGCATCGGAATCGCATTTCTCATGCATCATGAGGTCATCTACCATATATCGAACTCGTATTTGTCACCTATTGGGAACACTGTGCGCAAACAACCCTGTAAGGGTTGGTCCGTTGGTAGAGCAGGGTTGGCGAGTGAAACGAGCCTACCCTGTTTAAGCGGCACCCACCCATAACAACCCCAACGGGGTTGGTCTGTTTTCATAGAAAAGCCCTCTAACTCAGGAGATCAAAATAATCCTTCCAACCTTCTAACTTAAGGGATTTAAACAGACCAAGACCTACGGCCTTGCTTTCTCTTTGCACGTCGTAGACAGGGTAGGCTCGTTTCACTCGCCAACCCTGCCCTGCCAACAGACCAACCGCTACGCGGTTGTTAGCGCGAGGGGTGTTTGGCATCTGTTCTGAATAAGTTGCCAATGGGTCAATCACTATGCGATAGAGGAGAGACCAAGACCTACGGCCTTGTTTTCTCTTTGCATATATTTTTGCCTCCCTGACGGTTTTGAGCGACTCAGTAGCACCATTTTTGTCTCCGCGACCGTTTTGAGCGACTCAGTAGCATCATTTTTGCCTCCGCAGCGGTTTTGAGCGACTCAGTAGCACCATTTTGGTCTCGGTGGCGGTTTTGAACAGTTCAGTGGCACCATTTTGGTCTCCGTGGCCGTTTTGAACAGTTCAGTAGCTCCATTTTGGTCTCCGCGATGGTTTTGAACAGTTCAGTAGCTTCCGCAGATGGTAGAGCAGAGTAGGCTCGTTTCACTCGCCTACCCTGCTCTACCCAACGGACCAACCGCTATGCGGTTGTTAGCAAAAGAGTACTTGGTGTTCTGTGCGCGAGCATCATTGACACCACAAGAGATGACTTCTCGCACATCGTAAGAAATTTTACGCCAGCATAAAGCCCGCAATGAGGGTGCCGTTGTATGCCCAGAGGTAAAGGGTGAGCAGCAACAGAACAAGGCGCAGGACAACGGCGGACCGAGGAGGCAACCGCTTCAAGAGGAAAGCGATGGCGAGGGGAAGGATGAAGAGCCAATGGGCTCCCATGATGTAGACCTCGTTGAGGCCAAAGCCCAAGACGAGATGTAGAAAGACATCGCAGCCCAACCACGAGAGGCAGAGCCACAGCAGGCGTTCGTGCCGCGCACACCATAGACCGAGAACGAAGAGTAGACAAATGGCTGCCTCGACAACATAGAAAACCCCATGATGATAGTGCACGATGACGGGGCGCGACACGAACATGTCTTCAAGCAGGTGTTCGCGATGCAGCTGTATCGACTCGCCAAAGACATTCTCGATCAGGCTCTGTAGTCGCGGCGTGTCTTTATCGGTCCACTTCAGTAAGGCATCGTTGCCCATTGGTCTGCCGATGATGCGATGCTTACGCGCCTCGTGCTCCAGACTTTTCTGCACAAAAATGCTATCCTTCTTGATTCGCATCGCCTCGATATGGGCCGACTCGCGTTGCCGCGGCAGCAACTGGAAAACATACTGCGCATAATAGGCGGCTCCGAGAAGAGCCAGCGGAAGGAGGGTGGAGAGGAGAAGGTGGCGTGGTCGAAAATAGGCCTTCCCATTGGCGAAGAGAGAGGC
Source organism: Prevotella sp. oral taxon 475 (assembly GCF_018127805.1). NCBI lineage: Bacteria > Pseudomonadati > Bacteroidota > Bacteroidia > Bacteroidales > Prevotellaceae > Prevotella > Prevotella sp. oral taxon 475. Next base: position 721,524 of record NZ_CP072334.1, on the reverse strand, counting down.
GAGCAGGGTTTTCGCTCCGTTGCTGAGTGTTACGCCGGCCGTGAAGAAGAAGAGCAGAGCCGTTTGCCACCAAGGCATGGGGCGATGACGGAGGAGGTTTCGACCGGCGAGGTAAAGGGTGAGCAGGAGGAGGAAGAGGGAGAAGAGAAAATGATCGGGGAGCATGGCGGCGAGCATCACCGAGGCAAAGGAGAACAGCAGGGCCGAGAGGAGAAGAGCATCCGTACGGCGCAGACCCACCAGTTCGGTCAGGATGCGGTGCATCAGCAGGAAAGACCATGTGGCGCAGACCGTGAGCAGGGCAGCCATGAGATAGATAGCGGCATTGAAATCGAAATGACGGATGATGGCGGCGTTGATCCAATAGAGGGGTGCGAGTATCGGGCCGAAGAGTGGGTGACGGGAGAGTTCGTAGAAAATCTTACCATTGGAGAGATAGATGCACGAGAAGGCATCGAAGCCGGAAACGTGGAACCGACCGTGGAAAAGCGTCCACAGTCCCATGTATCCCACCCGGGTGAACTCCTCGTGATAGCGATACAGCGTCAGAGCGTTTTGACAGGCAAAGACGAGGAAAGCCACCAGGGCAATGGGGCGTTCGTCCTTCTTGAGTTTGAACTTATTCATGCGTTGCGATTGGGATAAAGTGACGGTGGAGAGGATTATGCCGGGAGAAGATAGGAAACGAGGGCAGAAAGGTTCCAACCATAGAGCCAGATGGTGAGCAGCAGTACGAGGACGCGCAAAAGGCGAAGCGAGCCGCCGCGGAGCCTCATGAAAAGGCAGGCCAGGGCAAGAGGGACGACGTAGGCCCAATGGACCGTCATGATGTAGACTTCGTTGAGTCCGAAGCCCAGGCCCAGATGCAAAGCCCAGTCAAGCAGGGCAAAGGAGAGGGCCAGCTGCAAGAGCCGGTTGTAGCGGCCGCATATCACTCCTGCCAGAAAGAGCAACACGAGCAGGGCTTCGACGACGTAATTGACAACGCAGCGATAAGGCAGGATGACGGGACGGGTGCCGAAGAGGTCTTCCAGGAGATGGTCGCGATGCAGCTGAAAACTCTCGCCGAAGAGATTTTCTACGGTGGACGATAGGCGCGGGGTGGACACGTCCGTCCACCGCATGAACTCGCCCTGCATCATCGGCGTACCCATTTTCGGAGCCGTCTTTGGCGGTGGGCTCTGCCGTTGCAGTGTGGGGAGCTGCCTCTGTCGTACGGCCTTCTGCTTGGCGCGCGCCTCATGCCGAGCCACTTCGCCTGCCCAGACAAACTGTCGATATTCGAAACGCGAGAATTGCCACAGCAGAGCGGCTGGAAGCAAAACAGCCAGCAGGAGAAAATGGGGACGGAAGAAACCGCGGCCTCGTGTAAAAAGGGCCGCAAGAAATACTTTCAGACCGTTGTTGAGCGAAACGCCGGCCGTGAGGATGAAGAGCAGAAGGGTGGTCACGGTCGGGAGGGGAGCACGCTGGCGCAGATACAGTCCCGAGAGGTAGAGTGTGAGCAGGAGGAGGAAGAGGGAAAGGAGGAAATGGTCGGGGGCGATGGCCGAGAGCAGCACGTAGGCCAGGGAAAAGAAAAAGGCTGAGAGCAGACGGGCATCTGCCAAACATAAACTCAAGACATCGCGCAGCAGGCGATGCAGAAAAACAAAGGAATAGAGGGCACAGAAGAGCAACAGGGCGGCGGTGAGGAAGACGGCGCAGTTGATTCCGGTGAGCTGCATCAGTCCCTGATTCAGCAGGGAGAGGGGATAAACGAAGAAAGCGAGCAGGGGGTGGCGGTAGACGTTGTAGCCGGCCGACCACTCGCTGATGACCGAATAGGTGATGGGGTCGAAGCCCGAGAGGTGGAAATGGCGGATGAAAATCGTGCCATACTCAGCCCGTAGTGGTGTAAAAAGCGTCCAGTAGTGAGCGATGAGCAAGGCGTGGAGCGGCAGGAGTAGTCCCGAAAACAGGGCGACAGGGGCGAACTCCTCTCGGCGCAGTTGGAAGAGCGCGAAAATGCGCACACCGTTCTGTTTGAGAAAGAAACGCACCATCACGAAATTTACAGGTACGCAGATGGCGAACATGGGCAAGGGAGCCAGAGTTTTGCTCAGGCCCAAACGCAGAAAAAGGTTGAGAACGGCTAATTGCAATAGCCAGTTCACCGTATGTGATAGGGCGAATCCCGCACCACGTTTCACCGTCCGTTCCACCCGAAAGGTGAAGCGCGTGCTGGCCAAAAAGTTGAACACGAAACTCACACCATAGCCTACGCTCATGGCCAGGTTGTGGTCGATGGCGCAGACGAGGAGGGCGTAGATGGCGTATTGTATCAGTACGGCGGCCGTTCCCACGAGGGCGAAGCGCAGCATTTCGGCCGCTCGCTGGGGCCTACCGGGTTCGGAAGGGTTGAAAAAACGTTTGATGGGCATAGTTGAACATTTCTTGATCGCCCCGACTGTCGCCGTAGGCTGTGATATGACATTCGTGTCTCGGGGGCAGGAGGGGCTGGATGCGACGCACTTTCTCGGGACCGTAGCAGTTGGGCGTGGCAAATCGACCCGTGAGTCGGCCGTTGATCACCTCTACCTGCGTTCCCACGACATGCCCCTCGGGCAGTTGCGGAAAGAATGGCCTCACCCAGGTTTCAATACTGGCACTGACGACGAACACCATTTGCCCCTCGCTCTGTGCTTTTTCGAGCGTCTCGAGGCCCTGCGGCCGCAGCAGATGACGATGCTCACGGGCAAATGCGATACAGAGTTGGCGGAACTGCGCGACGGTCGTCCCTGCGAAGAAGAAGCTGAAGAGCCGCTCCTTGGCTCGGCCATTGGGATAGAGGTGTAGCTTCATGGACAGAAGCATGGGTAGATGGAGCAGGAGCCCGCACAACAGTCGTCGCCGTCCTTTGGCAAAGCGGATGAAGGCGAGCAGCGTGTCGCGAGTGGTGAGGGTGCCGTCGAAGTCGAATAGAGAGACGTTTATAGACATAGTTGACTAATTGACAAGTCCGAAAATCTCATCCCCAATAGATAATCACGACAAACGTCAGGAGCCAGGCCGCGACGAGGAGTTGCGTAAAGCGGTCGCGCAGGAGAAGCTTAGTCGGATCGCCGCTGCGTCGATCTACCACTGTGAGTTGGATGTATCGCAGGAGTCCGACGAGAACAAGAATACTCGTGAGGTAGAGGTTGGGGGCATGGAAGCGGGTCATCACCTCGGGCGACACCGTATACATGATATAGCACACCAACGTGACGCTGCCCGTGATGGTGATGGCTTGGTTGATGAAGGTGAGGTTGTATCGGATGGTGTTCTGCCGGGGAGGTTCACCTGTCTCGTTCATCCGCAGTACATCGTCGCGTCGCTTGGCAAAGGAAAGAAACAGAGCCAGGAGGTAGGTCATCAGTACGAGCCAGTTGCTCACTGTTACGCCCGTGGCAAATCCACCCACAAAGATGCGCAACACGAATCCGAAGGCTACCACACATACATCGACAATGGCATAACGCTTGAGTCGGGCGCAATAGGCCAGGTTGAGTACAAAGTAGAAGGCGATAACGATCCCCGCCTGCATTCGACCGATGGGAAGCAGCGTCACGAGCAGAACTGAGAGCACAACCATCCAACCCATCAGCGCATACGCCCACGACAGACTCACCGCGCCCGAGGCGATAGGGCGCGAACGCTTGACGGGGTGTCGACGGTCGGCCTCCACATCAATTATATCATTGAAACAATAGATGGCCGAGGCCGCAAAACTGAACGCAAAAAAGGCGATAATCCCAGAAAGGGAGGCCGACGGGGAGAAGAGCTTTCCGCCGAAGAACAACGGGATGAGCACAAATCCATTCTTGATCCACTGTTGTGGACGGAGAAGGCGCAAGAGGTTTCTCATTTTTCAAATCTCTTTATTAGAATATGCACGGTACGGTGGAGCATCCACGCCAGGGGGAGCGACAATAAAAGGCAGACGAGTGCCGTTCCCCAATAGGTGAGTCTCCAACGCTCCACATGCACTAACACGAAGTGGGCGTGAAGGAGATAGAGCTCCAAACTCAGACTGCCCAGGAATCGCAAGGCGTGCCTTACCCGCTCGGGGACAACTGAAAACAACTTGCTCAACAATAATAGGCTTGAGACTGACAGCGGGATGTACAACATTCGCTCTGCGAAAAGTGGGAACCGCCCATGCAACTGCTGCTCCATGTAGAGGCACGTGCCCAGCGGAAGGACTATCAGTAGGAGAAGAAGCCACAATGCGCTACCGGTTTCGGTTCGACTGTCACGCACCCATTGCCCGCAGTTCATCCCGAGGAGAAAGATGGGAATGCGACTCCAAAAAATCTCCAAATGCCCCACCGCATCATTCAAGGGCTTTACCCACTGCACCGCGCAACACCACACAATGGCTACTAATGGCAGCCATCGGTAGACGGGATGACGCGACACAAGTCGTACATAGCCCGGCGCGAGAAAGTAGAGCATCATCGTGGCGGGGATGTACCAAAAGGTGAGCTCGTCGTGCAACCAAAAATTCCAGTTGACGAGAATGTCGCCCAGGAGATCAATCGTGGCCCGAATATTGTGTCCCCCCTTGACATAGATCGGAATGTAATAAAGACAAGCCACGATCAACCAAGTGGGATAGATGCGTAGATAGCGACGGCGGAAAAATCTCCTAAGTCCCGTCCGCTCTGCCAGCGAGAACCAAAGGCCTACGCCGCTGAGGAAGAAGAAGAGGTCGACACCGATGTTGCCCATGCGGCGAAGGCCGAAAAAGGCATCCGTCCGGGGCAACGAGACATGGAAGAGAATGACGAAGAGAATGGCCAGCCCCATCAATTCGCTGCGGTATCGGCTGATTCCTGCCCACTGAAATTCTTTCAACTGCATCTTCCTACGGTGTTAATCGTTGAGGCGCGGCAGCGGAATGCGCCGGATGACTTGATGAAGCAACCATGCCAAAATGATAGACACGACGACGTAAAGCAACAGTCCTGTGTACAGATGGCCTTGATGAGAAAGGGGGATGATGACCTTTCGGGCAATAGGGTGAACCACAAATAGTGCAGCCGAGATACTTCCTAACCAGGTCAACATCTGCGAAAGAAGACCGAAAAAGGGAGCACTCGTCAGTGTTTTTGCCAACAAGAGGCCGCCCATACATACGATAGCGGGGGCGAAGGTCCACCCCACAAAGTTCAGACTCATAGCAAACACTAATCCGACGCATAACGCAACGCCTACAAAGAGCCGAATGCTTGTCTGACAAATGGTGCCAAGGGACTTTTCGAATCGGGCGTAGAGCAGTCCGAAACCGAAAGGCAACATTCCGCCCATCCAGTTATACCGATACCGGTTCATGGCATCTCCGTCGGGCGGAAGCAGTCCCTGCACCACCACGCAGACCGCGATCAGCACCGCCGTCACAGCCCAATGCCGCCGATAGAGCACCAGTCGATAGAGCAGATAGAATTGCATCATTAACCCGAAGAACCAATAAGGTCCGGGCCAAATCATGCGGTCGGGTTGCGAAAAGAGGTTGTTTAGCATTAACAATTGCGCTCCGATCTTCTCTATATCATAGTGCCAGGGATGCGGTGTGAGGGTATCCACGAGAAGGAAAATAGCAAAGCCCACAGCCATCAGGCGAAAAAGTTTAAGGTAATGGGTTGCCATGAAACCCAAGACGCTGCGCACCCGTTTGGTGAGAGTTCTTGGGGGCGACTGTAAAAGCTTGCCGGCGTACTTCTTTTCCAGTCCGTATGCACTCAGAAAAAGGAAGATGGGCACGCCGTAATGCCCGAAAAACGACAGCAGATGCAGAGGCAACCGGCTATCGGGGTGTTGCAACACAGAGAGCAATCCGTCTACGTTTCCCTGTCGAAAGGTGTATTCGTTCTCCCGCACAATCGAGCCGAGCCAATGACAATAGTTGTGCAACACAATGCCGATGATAGCCATTCCGCGCAACAAGGCTCCCTCGGCACGCGTTATTTCGGGACTGCGAAGCGGATGATCAGGGATGAAGCGTGTCATAATCGGTTTTTCCTTTCAAAATTCTCGGTCGGCGTTCGTTGTACGTCGGACTCAGAAGGTTGTTCTCTTCTTTGTAATCTCGTGTGTGGATGCCAGCCAGGTAGAGCAGCAGATGTGGCAAAGCGTCGGTCATGAATCGGCGGTGGCGAGCCTCAATCACTGCCCGATAGACCTCGGGATGGCGAAGCACGTAACGACGCGAACACCATATCCAAAACGGAATTTCAAATTCATACTTGGCCAAGTCGTAGTCGATTTCTGCCGAATGATTACGACAAATCAAGCCACGGTTGCCTTCATAACATTCTTCTCCATGATCGGGGACATAGATGACGATGGCTTCCTCACGCTCAAAACGGCGTATCACCTGATCTACCACCGAGTCGTTGTACAGCACGGCGTTGTCATACTCCGCCAGGACCTGCCTTTGTCGTCTCGTCAGATCGGGTCGCAGGGTTTCGTAATCGGTCCCCGTCCACCGTCCTCTGTTGGTAGGATAGCGTTGCTTGTACGTCACATGTTGTCCCATGAGGTGAAAAATGGTGAGGTTGTGCGCGGTGTTCTGCTCTCGCAAACGGTCGTATTCGCCCAGCAGACTCTCGTCAAAACGATATACTCGATCGTTGCGTGTATCGAATTGAGCCTGACTCAGCACCGGATGATTGAGGAAGAAACCGCCGCTGAAGTCGTAGACCGCTTCACGGGCCTTGGGTAAAAACTGGTTGGTGATGAACGTAACGTGATAGCCTGCCTTGCGAAACAATTCCGGGAAAAGCGGATAGTCACACCACTCGCCTTTGCTTCCTACATCGTAAAGCGAAAAAAGATGTTTGAAGACAAAGCTCGTCAGGTTCCAAGGCGACACCACATCGGTGAACTTTATCAGTCTTCCGCTCCGCTCTCGGCGTATTTGTCGCGGCGTGGTGGGCATGGTATAACCGTACATCTGGGCATGATGCTTGCCGTAACTTTCGCCGATAATCAACACGATATGTGGACTTTTATATTCACAGCTGTCTACTGTTGCTCGGGTGGAGGCAGTTATGAGCTGGTCGATTTGCTGTGCAGCAAGCGTATTGGCATACAAGCTGAAGACCAATCGGTAAACAGGCTGATAGAGAACGGCATGTTTATCTTCGGTCAATCGGTGCTCCACTTCGCCGATATTACGTCCCGACATCAGTCGTATCATCGCAGTCTTGTTATGTGCCGACAGACAAACACTCCATATCAGCCCCCCCGTGAAAAGGACACCGCCGACCCATGTCGTCGTCATAGCCTGTTGAAGAATTGGCTTTTTGAGTTTGTCTATCAGTAAGCGGCCTTCTTCTCGCCATCGTTCCGGTGCAAAATGGCGCAATACAAACAGTGTATGCACCCCTGCGACGAGCAAAATCCAGCCTACTTTACTGAAGAGAAGGTCGAAAGAAAGATAGGTTGCCAAAAATTCGCCGGCCTCTCTTCCATTGGTTTCGGCTACCAACAGTAGCATTGTTGGCGTAAGGGTCGAGCCGAATTGGGCATAACAATACACGTCTATCGCTGCTGTTGCATATATAATAAGGTAGAGCAGCGCGCGCAGCCAAGATCGCAGACACCGAGGGATGAGCGCAAGAATTGCGCACAACACATAGACATCTACCAATAGTTCGGCATAGAGATATTCATAAAGATGTGCTCCGCGGCCGACTGGAAGTGTACACCAGGCACAGACCATACCCAGTACGTACATGAAAAAAAAGAAAGTGGCATTGACCCGCAAGGGCCAAAACACCCCGCGGAAGAGTCTCGTTGTGAATTCTAAAAACTTCATTCAAAGTGTCGCTTAGTGCAAAAGTACGCTTTTTGCCGTGGATAACAATGCCCCACAGTGATAAATTCGCATATGGACACCTCTTTCCCTATAGAGGAACAACCTGTTTGGACCTTTTGCTTTTCATTTCTTTAGTCTCCTTCGTTTCTTATTCTGCCTCTTTTTTGTATCTTAGCCGTTCAGAAACTCAAAACTTCCAGAAATGAAAACATTTATATTCTGGTTGAAATTCAGTCTGTTTGTCATTGTCGACCTTGCGTTTAGCCTCCTTGTTATTGGGCTTTTTATAGACGACTATCGAGAACTCTCGATAGGTCTTCTCATCAGTTCTATTCCCATCGCATTGATGCTCTTCGTGGGGTGTCCAAAATATCCGTTTTGTCCTGAGCTTAGAGAGGAAGAGGAAAACGACGAATAGTCTCCGTGTTTCCCTTTCCTTGCCTACCAGTCGTGCCTGTTTCGCCTCCCCTTTTGGACGAATGTTACCATATAAGAGCTAACAGGAAACGGTAAATGAAGAGTGTCGACTCGTCTGGCTTTATCTGAATACCCTTTCCTGTTACAAAAAGGATGGAGCCCCAAAAGGAATTCCTACTGTAAAAAGGAAAAAAGGAGCGCGGCAAAAGGTTCTTCTGCCGCGCTCCTTCTTTATAGAAACGCAATGGGATATCGGGCGAATCGTCCCCGATAGAAATCAACTTTACTTGATGCCCAAAGCTTGTTTGGCCGTTTCGTTATTGGGATCGATAGCCAAGAGTTTATTCCAATAACCATCAGCCGTGGCTTTGTCATTCTTCACCAAGTAGTAATAGCCCAAATATCGGTAGGCTTCCATCAAACGAGCAGTGTCGGCTCGGTCTCTATCGGCTTTATCTGCGAGAGACGTAACAATGGCTTCATAGAAAGGCTTTGCAAGTCCTTCTTTGGTCTCGGGGTCGAGATTCGAATTGATACGGGCACGCATGAAGTTAGCAAAGTCGATATTGGCCGGAAACTTCTCGCCCAATTGAGCATAGATCTCATCAGCCTTCTTCAACGTTTCCTTTTGCTTATCACCGGTTTGCTTTGAGGCCATATTCATGTAGATAGTAGCTAAGCCGGCCATATCACTTGCCGTTTTCTTCGAAGCGTTTTCGAGGTAAGCTGCATAATAGGTGGTGGCTTGCTCGAAATCTTCCTTAGCAAGATATAGATCGGAGAGAGATTTCCGGTTGCTGTTCAGCAGTTCGGCGTTGTCTTTGTTTTCTTCCATTGCCTTTTTAAACATCTCGATAGCCTTATCGTATTGCTTATCGTTTTTCAGGGCCGTACCATAATAGGTATAGTCGAAACCCGAAAGTTTGGCACTGTCTGAAGCGTTGAAAAGAGCATCGGCATATTTCAAGGCTTCAGCGGTCTGCTCCATGTCCGTGAGATTATAGAAGGCAAGGCGATTCCAAGCAGCTTTCCGGGGATTCCGGGTCAAACCATATTTGGCCATCTCCAAACTTTTGTCGCGCTTTTGCAGCATCCAGGCCTCTGTTGCGTAGTTGGTGATGTCGACATCTTCCAGTTTATTCTTGTCGGTCACCTTGTCATAGTATTGCAAACTCTGATCAAGACGGTTTGAAGAATAAAGGATGCGGGCTGCCAAAGCATCAACAGCGATGTCCGGCCGCTGCGTACGAAGATCGTTCAGTTTAGCAACAGCTTCCTCCGGACTGCGTCCGCGATAGATATTGGCATACTTAAAATATCCTTCCGGCTCTTTAGGATCGAAATAAATAGCCTGTTGGTACCAACTGGCTGCAGCTCCACCATCATCTTTCAGCACCTCAAGATCGCCCAGGAGAATGTAACCCTGCGCATAGTTTTTGTTCGCTTTAATGGCGAGATTGGCGTAAACCTTGGCATTGGCAGTGTCTTTCGCCTCATAATAGGCACGTCCTATACCTGCAAGCACCTCTGCATTTTTCTTGTTCTTTTTGAATACTTCTTTTACTTGGTCTTTTGCGGCCGCCGGATTCTCCTTAATCACTTTCGAGATGGCATCAATTGTGGCTTTGTTGTCCTGTGCCTTCAATGGTGCATGGAGACCCGTCGCCAATACACCGATGAGTAGATATTTAATTGCTTTCATAATCTTATTTTCTAAAGTTTGTTCAACATGTTGATTGTTATTAAGACGTAGCAGGGCGATAAATGTTTTGTCTATTGATTAACATTAACATCCCTTATGGTTATGTTACCCTGTACGGGCAGCAACCCCGACTTAAGAATAATCATTTGTCCCTTTGGTGAGGCAATGAATTGGGCAAATCCCCAAGGCAATCCGTTGTAAGGGTCGTTCAATAAGGCATAGATCGTGCGAATCAAGGGATAATTCCCGTTATATATATAATATTGGTAAGGCTTCCAACTATTGGCAGGTGTGCCCTTGTCTTTTTTGCTTACCGACATTAAACGAATGTTCTTGTTAAAGGTGAGGTTGGTGGTATCTCGCTTATCGTTCAGCCAATTACTACCGATAATACCTATGGCGCCTGGTGTTTTTTCCACGTAGTCGATCACTTCTGCAGTCTTGTTAGTAGCCACCGCATTGGGATTGATGATCGGTTTCCCACCTAACACCGAGTCTTCGACAAAGTGTACAGTGCTCGACTTTCTGTTATCGAAGACTACAATAATGTCTCCTCTTTTCGAACCGGGGAATAAATCGGCCCACGTTCTTACTTCTCCTCTCAGCACTCTGGCAAAATCTTTCACAGAGATGCAAGTATCGTTATTGTTTTTGTTAACAATCAACGCCAATCCGTCGTATGCCAGTTTGATGGTCTGTGGACGGAACTGTCGATCGATAAAGTTTTGATATTCTGCTTTCTTTAGGTCGCGACTGGTGATGACCAAATTCACGCTGCCTTTAAGAAGCCGATTAATCCCATCCGACTCGTTTGTGTAAATGGGATTTACTTTTGCATTTGGATATGTAGACTGAAAAATATTCCGTTCTTCGTCGATAATGGGACTAAAACTTTCGTCAGAGGCGAAACGAATCACCCCTGACGAATATGTATCTGTCCGCCCGTCTTTGCGCTTCCGCTCTCCGCAGGAAGCCAAGACGTAAGCACACAGTGTTAATCCTACTAAGATGTAAGATGTGTATTTCTTCATAAAAGCCTGTTATTGCAATCTGAATGACACCGGAACGTTGTACTTCACACGTACAGAAGAGCCATTTTGCTTACCGGGAATCCAGTTAGGCATGCTCTTTACCACACGGGCTGCTTCTCTATCCAATGAAGGGTCTACGGAACGAGCCACCTTCACGTCGGTGATAGAGCCATCACGCTCTACAACGAACGAGATAACGACACGTCCCTGAACACCGTTCTCTTGTGCTACAACGGGATATACAACGTTCTTTCTCAAGAATTCCATTAAGGCAGCATCGCCTCCGGGGAAGGTAGGCATTTGCTCCACCACCTCGAAGATCTTTGTTTCCACTTCGGGTTTGGGCTCAGGTTGTGCCACCACTTCCTTAATCTTGAGTACTTCACCATTAGCGTCATCGTTACCCTTTACATCAAGCGCACCGATAGCGGTTTTGGTGGTCATAATCTCTTCTTGCGTCTTCAGCTCGTCTTCAGGTTTTACTTCACTATCTTTCTTGATAACAGGTGCGGTAAACTTCACCGAGCTTTTCACACGTTCAACCACTTTCTCGGGTTCAACATTCACTTTCGGTTTCTGTTTTACCTCTGCTTTCTTCTTTACCTTATCAAGAGCAGAAAGTTCGTTGGCCTGTGTAACGGCGACTGCCTTCTGATTCGCTTCTATCACGCTTTTAATTGCAACGAACGAGAACAGGACTACAGCAGCAGCAAGTACAGCGAACATAGCGATAATGTTTCGCTTGGTAGTTCCCTTGCGGAGTTTGTAAGCACCATAAGCTTGGTTCTTACCTTCAAACACCAAGTCGACCCAATCGCCTGCAACCAAATCTATCTTTGACATTGTTCTTTCCTTTTTAATTATTAATTAATGAGGTCACAACATTACTCAATTCCTCGTTTCTTGAGAAGCTCAAGATCCTGGGGATTGATTTTGTCAATGACATACTTACCAATACTGCATATCTGCATTTCGTCGAGAACATCTACCAAGTTCTTGTAAGAAGCTTTATCGGTGGCCTTGATGATAATGGTCAAGGTTGGGATTTTCTGCCCATCCACTTCTCCGCCTTTAATTTTGGAAAGAGCCTTATCGTACTCTGCCTGTGTAAATTTGGAGTCGTTCAACTTCTTTTGATCCAGTTTTCTCTTAGCAGCCATAATTGCCTGAACAGGAATCGATCCGTCTTCCGTTTGGTGATTCTGGAGCACTTTACGAATACCGTCTGCGCCCCATGTCGTTTCTTGAAGAATGGAGGGATCGCTGTAATTGGGCAATCCATCGACGTGATAAATCTTGTTGTTTCCGGCTACATAGATCGTAATGGTCTGTGAAGCCTTTGTTACCGACTTATCTGCATCTTGCATGTTCTTATCGTTACTCGGCATACTCAATTCCATCGTCTGTGGCTTAGCCAGCGAGGTACAAAGCATGAAGAACGTGATAAGAAGCATCATCATGTCCACCATAGGGGTGAAGTCAACGCGGACGTCTTTCTTTTTTTGTTTTCCGCCGCCTTTGCCTTGTTCAACTAATTCTGCCATTCTTTATTCCTCCACCTTTTTGTACGATGTAATCAAATAGTACCGGTTCTCACTCATGTCCTGTAGTTCTGACATTACTTTCTTCACAACAGCGTACGGAGTACTCTCGTCTGCCTTGATGGCGAGTTTGACATCAGGGTTTTGAGTGCGAGCTTGTTCTACCCAGAGTTGGAACTCACTCTTTTTGCCGTCGATACTGTCTGTAGGGATGCCATGATTTTTCAGTTCACCAGCCATCTCTGTTTCAGAAAGACTGAGATAAGAAGAGAGGTCGCTCATGGGTACCCCCCACATAGCGTCTTTCTTGAACTTATGCATCTGGGCCTTTGTCAGCTCTACACCAAATTGACCAGCCATCCCTTCAAGAACGGCTTGTGTGTCGTTTTGGTTGTCCATGCTCATGAATATCTTCCCGGTTTTATCGACCAAGATATTCAAAACATTCTTCTCGGGGACTTTGATTTCCGATACCGAGCCTGGCGTCACAACTTTTACCGGTTCGTTCTTTACAAATGTTGAGGTCAACATGAAGAACGTCAGCAGAAGTACCATGACGTCGCTCATCGGAGTCATGTCTATCCAAGTAGACTTCTTCTTAATTTTTACTTTACCCATAGTGATATAAGGATTAAAGGGTTAGTAAAAATTAAACTTCGTCTTCGTGATTGGCTTCGTATGTCTGAGCAATAGAATAACCAACCTCATCAACGGCGTAAGTCAGCTTGTCAATCTTATTGGTAAAGAAGCCATAAGAAATAACAGCAAACCAAGATGTTGTGATACCGAAGGCCGTATTGATCAGAGCCTCAGAAATACCGGCAGACAATGCGAGAGAGTCGCCACCACCACCGGCAGCCAAAGCCTGGAACGATTTGATCATACCCGTTACCGTACCGAGAAGACCCGTCAGCGTACCCAGTGTTACCAAAGTGGCGAGAATCGGGAGGTTCATCTGCAGCGTAGGCATTTCGAGCTGTGTAGCTTCTTCGTGAGCCTGCTGAATCTTAGCGATCTTCTGGGCTTTCTTAATGCCGGTTGCTGCTTCCATCATCTTGTAAGCGTTCAGCGAAGCAGATACGACATTGGCTACAGAGCCTTTCTGCTTGTCGCAGAGCTGTTGTGCCTTGTTGAAGTCTTTCTCATTGAGGGCGGCTTTGATGTTCACCACGAACTTGGTCAAGGAGCCTCTTCCGAAAGCATTACGCAGAGCCAACCAACGCTCTACAGAGAGTGCAAGCACGGTCAAGAGCAAGGTCTGAATCACCGGAACCACCAAACCACCTTTGTAAATGGTGCCCCAGATGTCCAGCGGATGTCCTTCGGGATCGCCACCTTGGAAGTGAATAGGATTGCCAAGATAGAACTTGAAGAAGCATGCTGCTACGATGAAACAGCAAACGATTACCCAAAATGCTGCTCTAATACCTTGAAAGCCCTGTGATTTTTTAGCAGGGCTGGCTGTCTTTTGTGTTGCCATAATTGAATGTTTAATTTTTAAATTGTTAATAAATATTTAAGCTTATATTTGTCTTTGAGAGGTGTTCGGCTCATGCCTTTTCCTTTGCACATTTAGGGAATAACGCCCTTAATGGTTTCGCAAAGATAATAATTTATACATAATGCGGAACTCAATTAAGAAGTTTTAACGGGTAAAAGCTGCGAAAGTAGGGCTTGTTTTGCGCAATTAGCAGTTTTATGTTCTGATTTGCCTGCCATTTGTTAGTGTTCTATCGCTTTTCCTATCCTATTAACACCTTAAGTGCTGCTTCGTCATACCAAAAGATGGATCCTGGGAGCAGAAACGGAGCGCACAGACACCGCCCACCAGACTGCATCGAGACTGAAAACCGTCGTTTTATCTCAACTGTGCCAGGGCTTCTTTGATGCGTTTCATGGCCTCGCGGATGTTGTCATCGCTGGTGGCATAGCTGATTCTGAAGCATTCGGGGTCGCCAAAGGCATCGCCACCCACTGTTGCCACGTGTCCCACTTCGAGGAGGTACATGGCAAAGTCGGAAGCATTGTTAATCGCATAACCATCGAAACGTTTACCAAAGAAGCTGCTGCACTTGGGGAACAGATAGAAAGCCCCCTCGGGCACGTTCACTTCCAAGCCCGGAATGTCTTTAGCCAGCTTCACGGTGAGATTTCTTCGCCGTTCAAAAGCCAGGCGCATGTCTTCCACGCAGCCTTGATCGAGGGTGTAAGCTGCCTCTGCCGCCTTCTGACTCACAGAGCACGCACCGCTGGTATACTGCCCTTGCAGTTTGTTGCAGCCTTTCACAATCCACTCCGGGGCCGCCATGAAACCGATTCTCCAACCCGTCATGGCGTAGGCTTTCGACACCCCGTTGACGATGATGGTGCGTTCTTTCATTCCTTCAAACTGAGCGATGCTCTCATGGTTCCCTATATAAATAATGTGTTCGTAGATCTCATCTGCCAGAACGAACAGATTCTCGTGTCGTTTGATTACCTCTGCCAATGCTTTTAGTTCGGCTTTGGAGTATACGCTACCTGTTGGATTACTGGGCGAGCAGAGTATCAACAGTTTGGTTTTCGGCGTGATAGCAGCTTCCAGCTGCT
This sequence comes from Prevotella sp. oral taxon 475, assembly GCF_018127805.1. Lineage (NCBI taxonomy): Bacteria > Pseudomonadati > Bacteroidota > Bacteroidia > Bacteroidales > Prevotellaceae > Prevotella > Prevotella sp. oral taxon 475. The sequence goes on along the minus strand of NZ_CP072334.1, from coordinate 706,398 downwards.
CGGGTGTCATCTTGAAGTTTTGTTCAAATCCGGCGTTCACATAGATAGGATTTCCTCCGGCCAGCTTCACCATCTGAGGGTAGCTCACCCAGTAGGGCGCAGGGATAATCACTTCGTCGCCCGAATTGACCAAAGCCATCACCGCATTGCAGACGCATTGCTTGGCTCCATTAGAGGTCATCACCTCGTCTACGGTATATTCCAGTTGGTTTTCTCTTTTCAATTTGGCCACAATTGCCCGTCTCAGTTCTGCGTAGCCAGGGACAGGAGAATACTTCGAGTAGTTTTCATCCACGGCTTTTTTGGCCGCAGCCTTGATGTTGTCGGGCGTAGGGAAGTCGGGTTCGCCCACGCTCAGGTTGATGACATCTATCCCTTGGGCTTTCATCTCGCTGCTTTTCTGCGACATGGCCAAGGTGGCAGAGGGTGAAAGTCGGTTGAGTCTGTCAGATAATTGTGCCATATACATTGTATTTTGAAAGTTAGATATGCAAATTTACTTAATTATATTGATTGCGGCGAAAGAAAATTGTCTTTATTTTTTGTTCTTTGATAAAACGCTGGTTCACTCTTCTGCAGACACGTCTTTTTCTTTTTGGGTAAGCACTGTAACTTGTTGATTATTAAACATTTGCGGAACGATCTGTAAAAGCTAAGCTTTTAGAAGCCAAAAGCTAAGAAAACAGACTTCAAAAGCTAAGAGAATGCCATGCAAAAGGTAAGAGATGAAATCGTGATTGGCGATTGAGAATTGACAATTAAACTCATGTTAGGCTCAACGAGAGAGAATCGATGCATGCCGTGCGTTATGAATTCTCTTGTTTTTTTACCGTATACAAAACTGCACATAAGTTTTGGAAATGCGCAGATAAGACTGTACCTTTGCACAGAATTTTGAAATGTGTGCAATGAAAGAGATACCGAGCTTCAATTCGTATATCGAAAGAAGCATCACAGAACATTGGGAACAAGATGCCCTGACCGACTATAAAGGCCGGACATTACAGTTTCACGATGTGGCCAGAAAGATTGAAAAACTGCACATCCTGTTCGAAAATGGCGGACTCTGCAAGGGCGACAAGATTGCCATCTGCGGGCGAAACAGCGCACATTGGGCCGTGACCTTTCTGGCTACGCTCACCTATGGGGCGGTGGCAGTGCCGATACAGAGCGAGTTTACGCCCGATCAGATTTATCATATCGTGAACCATTCGGAGGCGAAACTGCTGCTCGTGGGCGACCTTGTGGCTCCTCATATTCAGCCAGAGCCTATGCCGGGCATTGAAGCACTGATCTATCTGCCCGACTTCTCTCTGCTGGCGAGCCGCTCCGAGCGACTTTCCTTTGCTCGCGAACACCTCAATGAACTGTTCGGAAAGAAATATCCCAAATATTTCCGCAAGAAACACGTGGCCTATCATCGAGACACGGCAGAAGAATTGGCCTTGATCAACTATACAAGCGGTACGACGGGCTTCTCAAAAGGGGTGATGTTGCCCTACAGGGCCTTATGGGGCAATCTCGACTTTCTGCTCCATGACATCGCGCCTCACCTCCCGCGGGGATGCCACTTCTTGAGCATTCTGCCCATGGCGCATATGTATGGGCAGATGTTCGAGTTTCTTTTGGCTTTCTGCATCGGGGCGCACAACTTCTTTATCACCCGTCAACCCTCGCCAACGCTCATCGTCGAGGCTTTGCAGCAGGTGCGACCCGCGCTGGTGTCTGCCGTTCCGTTGATGGTAGACAAGATTGTGCGCAAGAAAATCTTCCCACAGGTACAGAACAATCGGGTAAAACTGTTGCTGAACATGCCGGTTATCGGTCGGAAAGTGCGGCAACGGCTGTGCGAAATGGTGCGCGATGTGTTCGGTGGGAACGTCTATGAGGTGATTGTCGGCGGTGCCAGTCTGAATAAAGAGATAGAAGAGTTTCTTACGTCTATCGGCTTTCCCATCACCATCGTGTATGGAACGACGGAGACGGCACCGGTGATTACTTTTACCGACCACAAGAAATTCGTGCCCGGCTCTTGCGGTATGCCCGTCAGACATATGGACGTGAAGATTGCAGGCAGTGTTTCGGCCGACGTTCCGGGCGAAATCGTGACACGAGGCCTCAACGTGATGCACGGATATTATAAAAACGAGGAGGCCACTCGCCAGGTGATCGACGAGGAAGGCTGGTTCCACACGGGCGATTTGGCCACGATGAGTGCCGACGGACATATCTTTATTCGTGGAAGAATCAAGAATATGTTGCTCGGTTCGAATGGGCAGAACGTCTTTCCCGAAGAGATTGAAAACCAACTCAACTCGATGGCGATGGTGAACGAAAGCCTCGTGGTGCAGGAAGGCGAACGATTGGTGGGCTTGGTCTATCCCGACACCGACGAGATGGAGGCTCTCGGCCTCTCTGTCGACGACCTCGAGGGCGTGATGGAGCAGAATCGACAGGAGCTGAACCTGCTTCTCCCTTCTTATTGCAAACTGTCGGCCATCCGTCTGCACGAGACCGAATTTGAAAAGACACCCAAACGCAGCATCAAACGCTATTTATACCAACATCTCTAACACACCAATAAAATGGAAAATATACCGAGTTTTAACGCATACATCCAGAAAAGTATTCAAGACAATTGGGACTTGGATGCATTGACCGACTTTAAAGGACAGACGTTGCAATACCATGATGTGGCCCGCAAGATTGAAAAGCTGCACATCCTTTTCGAACATAGCGGCGTGAAACGGGGCGACAAGGTGGCTCTTGCCGGGAGAAATAGTGCCGGTTGGGCGGTGGCCTTCCTGGCTACGCTCACCTATGGAGCTGTGGCAGTGCCTGTTCTGCATGAGTTTACACCCGATCAGATGCACAACATCGTCAATCACTCGGAAGCAAAACTGCTCTTTGTGGGCGATGTCGTGGCCACAACGATCGACGCAACCAAGATGCCCGCACTCGAAGGCATCATCTATCTGCCCGACTATTCTTTGGTGCTGTCGCGCACCGATAAGCTTACCTATGCCCGAGAACATCTCAACGAAATCTTCGGAAAGAAATATCCTAAGTATTTCCGTCGCGAACACGTGCAGTATTACATCGAAGAGCACCCCGACGAACTGGCTCTCATCAACTATACCAGTGGCACCACGGGCTTCTCTAAGGGCGTTATGCTGCCTTATCGCGCCCTGTGGGGCAATCTCGACTTCGCCTTTCAGGTGCTCGGTGCACATGTGAAGAGCGGCGATCCTGTTATTAGCATTCTGCCTATGGCCCATATGTATGGCATGGCGTTCGAGTTTCTCTTCGAGTTTTGTCACGGATGCCATATCTATTTCTTGAGTCGCATCCCCAGTCCGGCCATTATCGCGCAGGCTTTTGCCGAGATTCGCCCCGTGGTGATTATCGCTGTGCCGCTGGTTATCGAGAAAATCATTCGCAAAAAGGTGTTCCCCAAGATTCAGAACAACAAGATGCGACTGCTACTCAATATGCCTGTCATTAGTAAAAAGGTGAATCAGAAAATCAAAGAGCAGGTGGCCGCAGCCTTTGGTGGCCGGTTTTATGAGATTATTATCGGTGGGGCGGCATTCAATCGTGAGATCGAGGCTTTCTTAAAACGCATCGACCTGCCTTTCACCGTGGGCTATGGAGCCACAGAATGCGCTCCGATCATCACCTATGCCGACTATCACGACTTCGTTCCCACATCTTGTGGACGGCCAGTGGTGCATATGGAGGTGAAGATAGATAGTCCTGACCCGCAGCATACGCCTGGAGAGATTCTCGCACGCGGCACCAACACGATGTTGGGCTACTATAAAAATGAGGAGGCTACGCAGCAGGCTCTCGATGCCGAGGGCTGGTATCATACGGGCGATTTGGGCTTGATGGATGCTCAGGGCAACGTCTTTATCAAGGGTCGGTCGAAGAATATGTTGCTGGGATCGAACGGACAAAATATCTATCCCGAGGAAATAGAAGACCAACTCAACTCGATGATGCTCGTTACCGAAAGTTTGGTGGTGCAAGAGGGCGATAAGCTCGTGGGTTTGGTCTTCCCCGACTACGATGAAGCACAGAATCTGGGACTCAATGCTGACGACTTGGTCAGCTTGATGGAACAGAATCGCCAACAACTCAACGCCACACTGCCTGCCTACTGCAAACTCGCCGCCATCGAAATTCATAACGAGGAGTTTGAAAAGACACCCAAAAAGAGTATCAAACGCTATCTCTATCAACGATAAGTAGAGGAAGAGAAGAAGGAAGGGACGAAAGAGGCAGAACGTAGAAGATGAGAAAAGGAGAAGCTTGTCGGATTAAAATGCTAACTTTGCCCCCAAAGAAGATGATTAGTAAAGCGAAAATCAAATTCATCCACTCGCTGGAACTGAAAAAAAATCGGACGGCAGAGGGGCTCTTCGTAGCCGAAGGTCCAAAGGTGGTACGAGAACTGATGCGCGTTGCTTCACCTCGATTGGTGGTGGCCTGCGAGGCCTGGCTTCGGGAGAATCACCCTCCGGCAGAGACGGAAGTGCTCTGTGTGAGCGACGAGGAACTGCAAAAGGCGAGTCTTCTCAAAACTCCGCAACAGGTGGTAGGGGTCTTTCCGAAGTTCTCGACTGAGGAAAAAAATCTCAAACCCATCGAGACGGAAGATTTGACGTTGATGCTTGATGGCGTACAAGACCCGGGTAACCTCGGCACAATCGTCCGTATTGCCGACTGGTTCGGCATCCGTCGCATCATCTGTAGTCTCGACACGGCCGATGTCTACAATCCTAAAGTGGTGCAATCTACAATGGGAAGCATTGCCCGCGTCAGGGTAGAATACGGAGATCTCGACGCTCTCCTCGATGCTCTCCCTGCAAACTGCCCTATTTATGGGACAATGCTCGACGGTGAAGACCTCTTTGCACATCCCTCTCTTGTGCCCCACGGCGTCGTTGTCATGGGAAACGAGGGACGCGGTCTCTCGCTCCCTATCCGAAAACGCATCAAACAGACCTTGTTGATCCCTTCTTTCCCTAAAGGAGTGGAAACGGCTGAGAGTCTGAACGTGGCTGTAGCAACAGCTATCGTCTGTGCAGAATTGCGGCGAAGGGGTGTCGCCGGCAATCCCTAAAGTTATTTTTCATAGATTCTTTGGATTGGGACAAGGCAGAAGAATCTCTATTTGACCAATCGATAAACAAAATAAAAATGGAAACAGAATTGTATAAAGACCGAAGTGTTTCGGGCTGTATCAAAGCAGGGGCAGCGTTGCTATTGACTCATTTCTCCACTCTTATTTGTCGGCTTTGGATCCCTGGCCTGCTCTATGCTCTGGTGTCGGGCGGGCTTTACCTGCTGTTCACAACTACACTCTTGGGCGAAGGTGCAGCTGAAGGCATTAGGCTTGCCGAGAGTCTCCTCTTTTTGGGAGGCGAGATGGCAATAGTGGCTCTCTTCGGGTATGTCTTAGCCGGAGTAATGGGCTTGCTTCAGGAAAACGGTGTCAAGGCTAATCTGATGAAGGCGATGAAGATAAGTTTTCTCTTGGGTGCACTCCTCTTTGCGATAGGACAGATTGTTGTTCTGGCTATCGGAGGTTTCGGACTTGCACCGACGGGAGTGACGATAGCCGGAGCTTCCTCTTCTGTCTGGATGTGGGCTTTATTGATCATTGCAACGGGAGGACTGTTGCTTTTAGTGCCCTTTCATTACGTGACAATAAAGTATTTCTTTTGTCGGGAAGCAAAGTTGCGGAAACACTTGTTGCCCTTTTACGTCACGGGATTGAGGCATTGGGGCTTTCTCTTCGGTATCAGTTTCTTCACAACTTTCATCGCTGTGGTGGTGGGAGCACTACTCTTCTTGCCCGTGAGCATCTTGTTTTTGGCTCAGCTACAGTCTGCCGTGGGGCAGTCGATAGGTGATGCATCGGGCTTGCCGACTTATTTTCCTCTATTGCAATTCGCAAGTGTTGCACTCTGCACCCTCCTCTTTCTCTTTATCTCTGTTTGGGCTCTCTTCGTCTCCTATTATGCCTTTGGGGCCATCGAAGCCCGTGGAGCGAAGAGTTAAGGGAAGAATCGTCTCCTGAACCGCTATTGCTTATGTGGTAGACATGCTTCTAACGAGGAGTTAATGAGGAGAGTCGGAGATGCGCTTTGGGAGTGAAGGCCTCTTGTGATGTTGGTGGCAAAATCCTTACTTGATTCTATAAAAAATGTTTTCTTGCAACTATCCGTCTGTCCGGTTCGTCTTACGGATGATTATTTATTTAAAAAGGAGAAAATATGAAACATCGATTTTTTGTTTTGATGGCCGCGTTATGTATCGCGGGTGTGGGTTTTGCCTCTTGTTCTTACGGTACGAACTACCGAAAGAAGCTACGTATGACGACAACGCGAGAGTTGACCTATTTTAAACGTATTGTGCTTTTAGCACCTTATGACGTGCATTTTGTACAAGGTGGGAAGAGTGAAGCGAAGATGATCGGTACGCAAGAGGAATTAAAGAATATCATATTGCGAGTGAGTGGTGAGACTTTGTACATCGAACGGGTGAAGAAAAGAGGATTCTCTTTTGGAAAAGACTCGGAAGTGGACATCTATCTGACATCCCCTGACCTCATTTCCTTAGAGATGAAAGGCTCAGGCGACTTCTCTGTCATCAGGAAGATGGACACAGATGTACTGACAGTATCGCTTATCGGTAGTGGAGATGTCAAATTTGGACAGGTGATTTGCGATCAGCTCCGGGTCTCTCTAAATGGTAGTGGCGACGTAAAGTTCGATGGAGTGAGTTGTCAACGCGCCGAGGTTCGGCTTAAAGGCTCAGGCGATATGACCCTGAAACAGCTTCAATCCGATAGAATAGAGTTTTCACTCTACGGTAGTGGTGACATAGAAGCAGGCTTACAGAATTGCGGAGCGGTGAAGACTGAACTCTTTGGAAGCGGCGATATCAAGCTATGGGGTTCGACTCGGTCGTTGGATAAGACCGTGCATGGCAGCGGAGAAATACAGATAGATCGGCTCAACGTTCGGTAAGAAGGAAAGGCTTTTTGCAGGATGGCAAAATCCCCGTACCTTTGTGCAAGAAAAACAATAAAGAAAAGACATGACACTTCAACAATTGGAATATGTAATGGCAGTGTTTCGCTTTCGGCATTTCGCCAAGGCTGCCGAACATTGTGGCGTTACACAGCCCACGCTCAGTTCGATGGTGCAGAAGCTGGAAGACGAATTGGGTGTGAAACTCTTCGACCGGAAGAGTCAGCCCATTGCCCCAACGCCCACCGGAAGATTGGTTGTAGAGCAGGCTTGGAAAGTATTGCTACGTGCACGAAAGCTGAAAGAGACGGTGGAAGAAGAGAAACATTCGTTGCAAGGAACGTTTACCATCGGCATCTTACCCACCATTGCACCCTACCTTATACCGCGCTTTTTTCCGCAACTCATGAGAACATATCCTGATATGGACGTGCGTATCGTGGAAATGAAGACAGAGGACATGAAGCGAGCTTTGGTGCGTGGCGATGTAGATGCTGGTATTCTGGCACAATTAGAAGGGCTGGACGAGTTTGAGAGCATACCGTTGTTCTACGAACAGTTCTTTGCTTACGTGGCAGAAGGCGATCCTCTCTTTGACAAAGAAAGCATCAAGACGGCCGACTTGACGGGAGAATATCTCTGGTTGTTGGATGAAGGACATTGCTTTCGCGACCAATTAGTGAAGTTTTGCCACCTGAAAGCCGCTTCAGCTGCGAAGAAAGCCTATACGCTGGGTAGCATCGAGACGTTTATGCGTATTGTAGAGAGTGGAAAAGGACTTACCTTTATTCCGGAGTTAGCCGTGTATCAGCTGGAAGAGAAGCAACGACGCTTGGTGCGTCCCTTTGCCATTCCCGTACCAACACGCGAGATTGTGATGATCACTGGTAAAAACTTTATCCGTAAAACCCTGCGCAGTCTGCTGGTCGAAGAGATCCAAGCGGGCATACCTAAAGACATGTTGACATTGAGACAGACTCAGAAAAGGATCTGAAAAGAGGCCTGTCTTCCCTTCAACGTATACTTGAAGGCTTTTGGGAGAACAATCAATAACGTGCGTTTCGAAATAAACGGAACGCACGTTATTTATTTTTTAGCCTCTGCTCATAAGGCATGGCGAAACTTATAGCCAAATACCCTTACCCAGATCGTGTGGCGCAGCTTTATAGAAAGAGGCGTGATAGTCGCGCAGGGCCTCGATCCAGGAAAGGTTGTAGGCCTTCATGATGCGGTGAATCACCTTATTGCTGACAGCATCAGAGAAGCCATTCTCGGGGAAATGGTCGATATCCATATTCTCTTGAAAGGCCGAATCAGAGATATAATCTTCTCTATCGGCATACACTACAACAGGAATGGTGAAGTTAATGTCCCATGTGCCCAACTGTAATTGTGCCGGTGAGAAGCGGTAATAGGGACTGAATTCACCCGTTTTTGGGTCTTTTTTGCCTTTATAGCCATGATAGAGGCGGATGCGAAGATCCATCGTGACATCGTCTTTCAAGAACTTCATCACACCTTTGAATCCAATGGGATTGGTCTTTCCGGTAAGTTGAGCACCATCGAAATGTTGCGTTTTGTCCCAAGGTGTCGTGTCTGCGTATTTATAATCGATATAGTCGGTGGTGTTTTGGGTGCCGGCGATAGTTTTTCCGCTCATCATCTCCTTTTGATTCTCAACAGTAAAGAAGTGTTGATGAATAGCGTCTTGTCCATTTTTGACGAACTGTTCGTTGATGAGTTCACCCTTAGCGTTATAGTATTTGATGAACAGCAGATACACGGGAGCAGGATTTTCGAAATCCACTTCCGTGCTATAGTCGTGCGCTTTCACTACATAGAACTTGTCAGCACTACCCTTTGCCAGTGTCCATCCCGTGCCAGGCTTTACCTCATAGGTGATTTCTTGGATGCGTTTCAGATATTTGGCACCCGATTCAGAGTCTTGATGAAAACCTCCATTCGTGTCAACCGTACGCCAATTGGCGTGCATGTGACCCTGAACCAGTTGTACAGTCACCTTCGTCGGGTCTTCGTGCAGTTTGTGATCATTCTCGTTGACAGGCGTATCTACTTTGTTGTCACAAGCAGTGAATGCCAAAGTAAACAATGCAGCACAAGATAATGTGAGCATTGATTGAAAGAAATTCTTTTTCATAACCTTATTATTTTTTGTTGTTTAATTGTCAATGTTTTGTCGTTTTTAGAAAAACCAACCGACCGAAAAGCGTACATCGCGCCCCATATCGTGGGCGTAGTAGCGCGAGCGATTGGTGTATTCCTTATATTCTTTATTAAAAAGGTTGTCGGCAGAGAGGAGCATCCGCAGTTTGTTCTGTCTACTCAGCGGCCATTCGATGCCAGCTTCGAAGCCGAAGAGGTTGTAGGTTGGCGGCGTAAAGTCGACAAGATCGCTGGCAGGATGGAAGCGTGTCTGCTTCAAAACCAGTCTATGTTTCAATTGCAACCAAGCGTTTGCCTTACCTACCCGAATGTCTTCCCACGTCAAGTCGTGGTCGAAGCGTGCTGAGGGAATATAAGGCAGATAGTTGCCTGTCCGCTTTTCGTTGGCCCAGATCAGACCCGACAGCAGATGGTACTCGAAGTGTTGTATCGGCTTGAGCCGTACATCGAAGTCGATTCCGCGGAAGAAAGCGTCGGTTTGCTTATATTGAAACAGCGGATAAGAACCTGAAATCACCGTGATATACTTGCCTTTTTCCGGTTCATCGTAGATGTAACCCTTGATCCATTGTAGGTAAGCATCCATCCGGACCTCGGCAAAGGCCGTGCGATAGGATAGCGACGTAACCCATTTGGTACTCTGTTCGGAGCGCATGGTTGAGTCGCCCATGACGAACATACCCGATCCCAGCTCATTCCCATTGCTATAAAGCTCGTGCACATGTGGTGCCCGCCACGCCAAACCTACGTTGGAGGTAATCTTCCATTGCTCGTTCAGGCGATAGCTTGTCCCGAGATTGTACGAGAAATTACTAAAAATGTGATGTCCGCCATACAACTTTCCCGTGTAGTCATAACCCGAAGCACGCGTTTCTTGGTTGTCGAAGCGTATGCCAGCCTCTGCCGTCCAATGCTCATGGCGATACTTCTGTATGGCATAAACGCCCAAGTCGTACTCCGTGTAGTTAGGGATCAGTGGCACAACGCCCGTTCCCTCTTGGTTGCGGTTACGTATGTGCAGATAAGAGGCACCTGCTTCAGTGTTCCATCTGTTGTAGGCCAAATTCCACTTCAGTTGGTTTTGAAACGAGGTGAGGTACATACTCACAGCCGGAATACTCGAGAGGTTCATTCGTCGGATACGATTTTCCTTGCGATCGTCGGCCTGGAAGGCAGTCTGCCATTGAAAACGACCATACTTGCCCGCATCGAAAGAAGCCTTACCGATGGCCGTATGGTGAACAACATGCTGGAAAGGGTAGTCGATGTGGCGAGTATAGGGTTCGACTTCCACGGGTCGTCCGAGCGCAATACGCTGTTTAAGTAGATCCTCACTACCCATTTGTGCACTGGGCAGAACGCCCAATTTCAGGTTGTACATACTGTAATACCCTTCCAATTGAAGTGCATGGCGATGGTAACCCAATGCCGCCGAGAAATCGTGTTCGCGATAACCCGTGTTGTTCAGCAAGTATTTGGCCGTACTTTGGTCGCCCGAATTAGCATAGGTGCCTTGCAGTCGCCAAGCCAAACTATTGCAGAAAGGCATTGTTCCCTCGGTTTGTGCCACGACAGAATAGCGTTTACCATTACTGCCATAGAGTGTCCGCAGATGTCCCGAAACGCCTTTTTGCCCGTAAGGCAAAGCCTTTTGCTCCATCACGATGATACCGCCGAGAGCCTCAGAGCCATATCTTACCGATTCAGCACCCTTGATCACCTCGATAGACCCACTGCTGTTTTGGTCTATTTCGGGAGCGTGGTCGGCTCCCCATTGCTGTCCTGTCTGCCGCGCTCCATTGTTAACGATGAGGATACGGTTGCCATACATGCCGTTGATCACAGGTTTGGCCACTGTGGTTCCCGTCTGAATAGAGCTGACACCGCTAACATGTTCGAGGATGGAAGCGAGCGATTTGCCCATAGAACGGTCGATCAGGTTTTCGCCTATCCTGTCGCTTACGCTGTTGACGCTGGCTTGCTGGCGCACGCCCGTTACCACAATCTCGCCGATATTGTGTTCTTTTCCAAGTTCCGACCCACCGTTTTTCTTGTTGTTTTTTGTTTTTGTGGTGTCGGTTTGTTCACTGAGCGAAGTCGCTTTCTGAGCGATCGATGCCTTTGCAGAAGTCCATAGCGCGATGCTCGCACCGAGTGCGATGCAAAGAAAAGTTCTTTTAACCATACATCTATGTGTGTTGGCTGGCGTGCACCGTGGTTGATAGCGGCAGCATGCCCCGTCCAACAGTTGTTCATTACTGATGGGAGGAGTCACCGAACATCGTTCGGTCTCCAGTGATAAAAAGGTGAATGTAGCCCATCATACCATCCGAAAAGGCGTATTTGCCCTCACGAATAGATACAATAGGAGGATAATGGGTGTGAAAAAACTTATCCGCGCACGGGTGGCGAGTGAGTGTTTACCGCTTCAACGTGGCGGTAAACCGTTTGTTGAGTAAAGACATAAGGCGTAAGAATAGTGGCAAACACCGCGGGCTGATAGGTTTGCAGCGTTGGTGCGCTTGCCTTATGCAGAATAAAGTCGCAGATGAAACACGAGGATTGGAAAGCCTTCGTGGTGCCATCGCAAGCGAAGTGCACCTTGGAAGGATGATCCTCGTGCACATGAAAGTCTTTGATAGCAAACACCGACATGAATGTTACGATGAACATCCATGCCAAAAAACGTCTGAGGTGTTTGTTACAGTTCATGTGCAAAATGCTTGTTTTATGCCTATTGGCCACTTGTCATGCGCGCGTTTTTTTATTCCGCGCGATCATCTGCTTTGCAAAAATACGACAAAAGGACGAACCTTGTTTGCGAAAAATGTATTTGTTAGCGTTGTTTAATACTTTTTGTAGAGCCTTTTCTCTCTTGTTTCATTCTATTTGCAGATGCCCGTTGTCAAGTCGCAGGCCATGCCTTTGGCGGGTTTTCTTATGAAATAGCTGTTGTCGGCGGGCTGTTTGAGCAGTTCGCCCGAGGCCAAGAGAGGAGCGATAGCAGCCTCCATGTCTTGAAGAGAAGCAAAGTCGAAAGCCTCTTTCACCTCTTCTGCCGACAGGCGTGGGTGTGTTTCCATCAACTCGAGCAGAGCCTCGGACGAGAAACGAACGGCTTGCGGCAATAGCTTTCCGCCGCTAACGGCCTTGATCATGGCCGCCATCGTGTTGTAGTCGCGGAAGTTTTTCAGGGGCATCTGCTTGCCTTCATACTCGAAAACAAAGGTGGGGAACACCTCTACCTTGAGTTTTTTGGCCTCCTCAACGTCTTGCCAGAAAGCCCTTTCGGCCGAACCATCGTTCAATGAGTCGAGAAAAGCGGCGATGTCGATGCCACTTTCGTCGGCAATGGCAATGAGTTCGGCTTCGGCGATAGCTTGTCGGGCCTCGGCCATCGCGGCTGCCCGCAGATTATAGAGAAAGAGATCGGCCTTTTCGGCATTCGCTATCTGTGCCGCCTTAAAGGCGATGCAGAGCGGGAACGACGAGTTCTCTGTTTCGGAAAACAGGTTGAACCTCTCCGTCCGAATGGGCATCCCGTGTTTCTCGGCAGTCTCCAGACAGTGGGTAATGAAGTCTTTGTTCTCCTTATTATAATAGGTGTCGGCATCGATGTCGGCGGGTTTGTTCTTGTTCATGTCCTCCACCAGTCCGCCCATTACATGGCGCCAGGCAATGAGGCCGGGGAAATGGGTTTCCAACTTTCTGAAAAACGGTTCCTCGCCCCAGCACCACGGGCAAACGGGATCGGTGACATTAGTGATGATCACTTGACTCATAGCGGCTATTTCTTTTCGTGTTGTTATTGTTGAATGAAGCACAAAGGTAGTTATAATTGTGGCTACAGTGGGGCTTTTAAATACTTTTATGAAAGGATCTGCTTTCTTTTCAATGTAAAATATCTAAGTTTGCACTCAGTTTTTAATCAAATAAGACGTAAAATGAAGAAAGTATTTATGATTGTGGCTGCTTGTGCAGTCATCGCTTCTTGCCAACAGAAGGGCAAGACCGCAACAGATCAGAACGCCAACGACACGACCATGGTGGCCGATTCGGCTGCAACCGCCGCGCTCACCTATGCCGGAACCATCCCCGCTGCCGACGGTCCGGGCATCAAATACACCGTAACCTTGGCCGGAGACTCTGCAAAGACGTTTACTTTGGAAGAAGTTTACCTGCAAGCCAAAGACGGAAAAGACGATACAAAGAGCTATACCGGCCAGGTGGAAGTGATCAAGAAAGACGTGAAAGGCCAGCCCGTAACGGCTTATAAGTTGGCGATGGACAAAGACAATGCGCTCTATCTGCTCGTGAAAGACGACGCTACGTTGCGCGTTGTCAACGATCAGCTCGAAGAAGCAGCCAGTGCCAATAACTACGACTTGAAGTTGGTGAAGTAAATCAACCCTTTCAACGGGCATCCTTTCAAGGCCGAGTGTCGCCAGATGGTGAAAAGAAGAGCCTCTCTTCTGGCAGCCATCGGCAGAGTGCACCCCCCTGAAAGGATGCCTTTTTTGTGCCCGTTGGCGAACTATGACAGCTCTTCTACTCATCCCTTGCAAAGTATTGATTTTTCATTGGTTGCGAGGCGCGCTTGCAAAAGCTAAGCTTTTGCATGTCGTTTTCTTAGCTTTTGCATGTCGTTTTCTTAGCTTTTGGTGTGCGTTTTCTTAGCTTTTGCAAATGGAACCGAGAGAGGTTAACCTTTTTTAATTCGATAGGGTAACATTTGTTACCTAATCTTTGACATAGATTGTCTAACTTTGCGACATCATCAATCAATAAAAACAAGAGAAATGGAAAATCAAATGAAGAGCTATCTGCCCCATCTCGATACAGAGAAAATGCAGGCTCTTTTCGAGATAGAAACTGCTTTCAAGGCTGGAAAACTCTCTGCCCAGGAGGCACAAGAGCAGATTCGGCAGCGAGTGGGAAAGGTGAGTGCCTATCATGTGGCCTATATCGAGCAGACCATGACCGAGGAAACCAGCGACGAGTGCATCCGGGAAGACATCCACTCTGTCATCGGCATGCTGGGAGATCAGCTCGACAATACGCTGCCCAACCTGCCCGAAGATCATCCCATCATGCATTATCTCAACGAAAACAAAGAGATGAAGCGGCTCTTGCTGGCCGTGGAAGACCTGATGCAATATCCGATGATCAAGAATCAATGGCTCGAGCTCTACGAACAGATCTCACAATATCCGCTGCACTACAAACGCAAGCAGAACCAACTCTACCCCATGTTGGAACGAAAGGGATTCACCCGGCCCACGACCACGATGTGGACGTTCGACGATATGGTGCGCGATGAGATTCGAGAGGCCGAAAGATTACTGCGCGAAGACCGCGAAGAGGAGTTCATCGCTCAACAAGAACGGGTGATTCTGTATGCGCGCGACCTCATGGAGAAGGAAGAATACATTCTATACCCTACTTCGCTCGCTCTGATCAGTGAAGAGGAGTTTGAGGATATGAAGTCGGGCGATCAGGAAATTGGTTTCGCCTTCTTCTCCGTAGCCCATCAGCCAAAGGCCGCTTCCTCTACTTCCACAGGCCGTTCTGCCGCCGCATCGGAAGCAGCCGCCGGCGGACTGGCTGGCGAACTGCAGGCCCTCCTCTCCAAATACGGCTATAGCGCAGGGGCAGGCGAGAAGTTGGACGTGACCACCGGCCGGCTCTCGCTCGAGCAAATCAACCTGATTTATCAACATCTGCCCATCGACATCTCTTTCGTCGACGAGAACGAACTGGTGTGTTTCTACTCCGACACCGACCATCGCGTCTTCCCACGCAGTAAAAATGTGATCGGACGCGAGGTCATGAACTGCCATCCGAGGAAGAGTGCACACATCGTTCGCGAGGTGATCGACAAGCTTCGCAGCGGCGAACAAGACCGTGCCGAGTTCTGGATCAACAAGCCGGGCCTCTTCATCTACATCATCTACGTGGCCGTTCGCGACAAAGAGGGTCGCTTCCGCGGTGTGCTCGAGATGATGCAGGACTGTACGCACATCCGTTCGCTGGAAGGTTCGCAGACATTACTCACCTGGAGCCACGCCGACGCCGAAGCTCCGACTGTCGAAACAGCCGACACTCCGACCGCCGAGAAAGAGGAAACCACACAACCTGTGGGCGAGATAACGCCGCAAACCCGACTCAAAGATCTGCTCAAACAATATCCCGATCTCAAGAAACGCTTGCCCGAAATAGCCCCACAGTTCAAGATGCTCAATACGCCACTGGGCAAACTGATGATCGGTAAGGTGGATGTGCAGATGATGAGCGACCGTTCCGGCGTGCCTTTAGAGCGGCTTTTGAGCGAGCTTCGCCGACTCACGGGAGCATGAACGCCTGCCGGGAAGGTTGTGAAAACCGCCTCCTTTGCAGGTTTTGTCCCATCCAATGAAGAATAGAAATGCTCTATAGATAGGAATATAGTTCATAGTTTAGGTAAATTAGAAAAAGAGTAAAAACGCTCAATTGGATTAGAACTTAGTTAAGGTATTAAGAAGAAACAGGGTAACTGCCGCCCCTTGGAATGCTTTCGGGCCTTCCGTTGGGCGGCCTCTTTTTGTTCTTTTCTCTCGCCGATACCATTGGATAGGCCTATTTCTACGGATTTGTTCAAGAGGAAGAGAAAGTACTTAACAATCAGACGATGATCAAGCATCTTGCAAAAGCTAAGAAAATAGACTCCCATCTCTTAGCTTTTGCACCTCGTTTTCTTAGCTTTTGGCCTTCGTTTTCTTAGCTTTTGCAAATGGGAGGCGTGCGTTTATGCCGTTGGTTGCGGATCAAGAAATGTGTTTTGGACAAGAAGGACTGTCGTTATTCCGGCGATTTTGCGTATTTTTGTAGAGGAATAACAACTGGTAAGAAACGGAAATGAAAGAAGAAAAGCCCCTTATTCTCATCTCGAACGACGATGGCTACCATGCCAAGGGTTTGCGTTCGCTGGTGAAGATGCTGGCCGACGTGGCCCATATCATTGTATGCGCACCCGAAGCGGGCCGTTCTGGCTTTGCGGGAGCTTTCTCGGTGGCGGAACCTTTACGACTGAAACGACGGAAAGACATTGAGACTGCCGCGGTGTGGTCGTGCAGCGGAACGCCCGTAGACTGTATCAAACTGGCCTTTAGCGAGCTTCTCGACGGTCGGAAGCCTCATCTCGTTCTCAGTGGAATCAACCATGGCGGTAATGCCGCTGTGAATGTGCATTACTCTGGCACGATGGGCGCAGTGATAGAAGGCTGCTTAAAGCATGTGCCCGCTGTGGGTTTCTCGCTGTGCGACGAGAGCGAGGAGGCCGATTTCTCCCCCCTGCGCCCTGTGATAAGGGCTATCGTGCGCCGGGTTCTCACCGACGGACTGCCCACGGATGTGTGTCTGAACGTCAATTTCCCACCAACGAAGCAGTTGAAGGGCATCAAAGTGTGTCGAATGAACCGTGGTTGCTGGGTGAACGAGTGCGAAAAGAAGCTCCATCCGCGCGGATTCGACTATTATTGGATAACGGGCCACTTCCAAAGTGAGGAACCTGATGCCGCCGATACCGACCTGTGGGCTCTCAATAACGGTTTTGTAGCGGTGACTCCCACGAGAATCGATGTCACCGATTATCCGTCTATGGAACGGCTACAATGGATGGAAAGCAGTTGGTGGGAGGCCTCTTCCCCAGCGGGAGAGGAGTAAGGACCCATCGGTTGTCAGTCGTTCTACTCCCGCTCAGCCATCTATTCCCCTTTCTCCATTCTCAATTGTCCATTCTCAATTGCCAATTATGAAATACTATCTCATCGTGGGTGAAGCCTCGGGGGACCTCCATGCCTCGCATCTTATGCAGGCCTTGAAGAGCGAAGACCCACAGGCCGAGTTTCGATTTCTGGGCGGCGACCTCATGACGGCTGTCGGCGGAACACGCGTTCGGCACTTCAAAGAGATGGCCTACATGGGCTTTGTCCCTGTGTTGCTGCACTTGCGAACCATCTTTAAGAACATGGCGATGTGCAAACGCGACATCGTCGACTGGCAACCCGACGTGGTGATACTCATCGATTATCCCGGTTTCAACCTCAGCATCGCCAAGTTTCTTCGGGCCAACACTCGCATTCCCGTCTATTATTATATATCGCCAAAGATCTGGGCGTGGAAAGAATACCGCATCAAAAGCATCAAACGCGATGTCGATGAGCTCTTTTCTATCCTGCCTTTCGAAGTGCCTTTCTTCGAAAATCGGCATCATTATCCCATCCATTACGTAGGGAATCCCACAGCAGACGAGGTTCGAGGCTTCCTTGCCGACTACAAAGAAACGTTCGAGAGCTTCTGTCGCAGGCACGAATGGGATGCCCGCCGGCCCATCATCGCTCTGCTTGCCGGTAGCCGATTGCAGGAAATTAAAGACAATCTGCCCACGATGCTTCAGGTGGCCAGTCGGTTTCCGCACTATCAAACGGTGATCGCCGGTGCGCCATCCATCCCCATTGAGTATTACAAGCAGTTTCTTGGCGAGTCGAACGCGCTGTTGGTGCAGAACGAAACCTACCCCTTGCTCGCCCATTCCACCGCTGCTCTCGTCACCAGTGGCACGGCAACGCTCGAGACAGCCCTCTTTTCCGTACCGCAAGTGGTATGCTATCAAACGCCGTTCCCCCGTCTGATCCGTTTCGCTTTCAACCATTTTATAGGCGTGAAATACATCTCGTTGGTGAATTTAATTGCCGATCGAGAGGTGGTTGTCGAGCTGTTTGCCGATCGGTTCTCCGTCGATTCCATCGCCACCGAACTCCTTCGGATTCTCCCCAGCGGAACTTCTCGGAGCCGGATGCTGACCGATTACGCTCATCTTCATCGTCTTTTGGGGCATGAATCGGCTCCCAAGAATGCCGCCCAAAGAATGGTGCAACTCCTCCAAGAGAGGAAAAGAGGGGACCTTCGCTAAAAATCAACCAACCGATGCAGCTCTGATCAACACGATGTTCACTGTTTATTTTTCCCAAACATGAAGCAAGAAGTGATCCTTTCCAACCATATTGAGCAAGACCTTCTCACCGCTCTGCACGCCATTCGCCCCGATCGGCTCTTCATTCTTGCCGATGAGACGACTCATCGGCTCTGTCTTCCCAAACTGAAAACCGTTTCCGGCATCGACAAGGCCCGACAGATTGTCATCCCTCCAACCGACGCTCACAAGCAGCTCGACACTCTTTCGCAGGTGTGGAAGGCCTTGAGCGATGGTGAAGCCACCCGCCATTCGTGCTTGTTGAACCTTGGTGGCGGCATGGTGACCGACCTTGGAGGCTTCGCTGCTTCGACGTTCAAGCGTGGCATTCCCTTCATCAACCTTCCCACTACTCTGCTGGCGATGGTCGATGCGGCTGTAGGCGGAAAGACGGGCATCAACTTCAATCATCTGAAAAATGAGGTCGGAACGTTTGCTAATGCCCGATATGTGTTGCTCCACACGACTTTTCTCGACACGCTCGATGCGGAAAATCTGCGTTCAGGCTATGCTGAAATGCTTAAACACGCTCTGATTAAAGACGAAAAGATGTGGGCCGAACATCTCAACTTTCCCCTCGAACAGCCCGATTTCGCTGTTTTACAACGCTTGGTAGCCCAGTCTGTAGAAGTGAAAGAACAGATAGTGGCTGCCGATCCGCACGAACAGGGGCTTCGCAAGGTCTTGAATCTGGGGCACACCATTGGTCATGCTCTCGAGGCTCTCTGGCTTCAGCGCGGTCAACTGTTGCTGCATGGCTACGCCGTGGCTTATGGGCTGATTGTAGAACTCTATCTCTCAGCTCTGAAAACAGGCTTCCCCACGGACCGACTTCGCCAGATGCAACACTTCATCCGTCGTTATTACGGCACCTTGCCACTCACTTGCAACGACTATCCTACTCTGCTTTCGTTCATGCACCATGACAAAAAGAACATCTCGACTGACATTCATTTCACCCTCCTGGCTGACATCGGAGCTCCCCTCATCGACCAAACGGCCACCGAAGAGGAAATCAAAGACGCACTCGACTTTTATCGCGAAGGATGAATTCTCTTTTCCTTTGAGTTGAAATGCTTATCGTAGTTGAACATCACTCTTAAATACTTTTATCATGTGAAACAGACTAACCTCCTTAGGACTGTTATTGATGGATGTCGTTTAGACAAGGTTGGCGTGCTTCACTTGCCAACCTATACCTACCAATAGACCAACTCTTACGGATTATTGCCAACCTTGGCAGCCCCATTACTTCCCTCCTTACTCCTTACTACTTCCCTCCTTACTCCTCCATCTCTTAACTTTTGTCCTACGTTTTCTTAGCTTTTGCATCCCCATCTCTTAGCTTTTAGCTTGCGTTTTCTTAGCTTTTGAAAATCGGTTTGTAAGAGCCTGATCATGAAGACGTTGCAAAAGTGCTTGATAGAACTCGTTGTTGAAAACCGGAAAACGGGGAAGGGCAAAACAAAAAGAGGGCACTCCGTATGGGAGAACCCTCTTTTTCCGGTTTCTTTTTAGGACTTGGCTTACAGCAAAGCCTGGAATTTGGCATCAAGTGTGGCCTTATTGGTAGCTCCAACGAACTTGTCTACCACTTCGCCGTTCTTGAAAAAGAGAATGGTAGGAATGGTGCGAACGCCGAATTGTGCGGCAAGCTCATCGTTTTCCTCCACATCGCATTTGCCAACAACGATTTTTCCATCGTAGTCTGCTGCCAATTCGGAGATGATTGGAGCCACCATTTTGCACGGTCCGCACCAAGTTGCCCACAAGTCTACTACCAATGGCAAGTCGCCATTCTTGTAATTCTCGAAGTTTTCAGTTGTAATCTTTACTTCCATGATTCTTTTCCTTTCGTTTTTTTGTTAGGGTTTTGTATTGTCGTATTTTTTAGTTTTGCAAAGAATGTGCCAGTTTTCCCGGGCGATCCAACAAGCCTGTCAAAAGTGAAAAAGCCATTGGAGAAATGCAGATAGAGAGGCCTTGCTGTTTGTTGCAGTCCTTTTGCGGAGGCATTGTTTACCATTAATTCACCTTATACGTCATATTGGGATGACTCTCCACATAGTTCACCAGTTCTCGTTTCACGGTGATGGGCCGCGTTCTCGATCTGAGCAGCACGGTATTGTTCGATTCGCTATCGTGAATTTGGAAATAGAGCTGCGTGTTTCCCGGGCTTTCGTTCACCATCGTTAAGATGTCGTTCACCACCGTCTCGTCGATATGGTTGCTGTCAGCCTCGATGGTGAAGCTTTCGATGCGTTTGTCACTCACACTTTGCAGGTATTCGATGTTCGACACCTGGAAGTCGATGTAGTTGCTATTGGGATATTTCTGCACGCATTTGGCCGTGATGAAAACCGTATAGCCCTCAGAGAGATGTCCACGCCACTTCCCCCATTCCTCACCAAAGAAAGCTAACTCGCCGGCACCTTCAAAATCCTCTATCGTAACGAAACCGCAGGGTTTTCCGGTCTTGGTAAATTTCGACTTCACCTCGGTGACAATGCCGCCCAACACAATCTCTTCTTTCTTGGTAAGAGCCATTTTGTCGTCCAATTCAGCACAATGCGTGTTGCACATGCCTGTGAGAACGAGTTTGAAATCGTCTAAGGGATGAGCCGAAAGATAGATGCCAACGAGGTCGCGCTCACGATTCAGACGCTCGATGCTGCTCCATGGGTCGGCATTCGGGATGGGAGGCGTGGCAATTTCCACTGCATCGGTAGCCCCGAAGAGTGAGTTCTGCGCCTGCGTTTGTTCGGCTTGGTAGAGCTGTCCGTAGCGAACGAGCGTGTCGAGGAAAGCCGTTCCTTTGACATCAGTACCTATATAGCGTTCCCGAGCGATAGAAAAGCTGTCGAAACCACCACTCAAAGCCAAGCTCTCAAGTGCTTTTTTGTTGACTGAACTTAGGTTGACGCGCTGCACAACATCGAAGACATCCTTGAAAGGACCATTGGTTTCGCGCTCGCTGATGATGGCTTGTGCCGCCGCATCGCCCATTCCCTTGATGGCCGCAAGACCGAAACGAATTTCACCTTTTTTGTTAACACTGAATTTCAGACGCGATTCATTCACGTCGGGGCCCAACGTTCTGATGCCCATTGAGCGGCATTCGTCCATGAATTTCGTGATTTCGGCGATGTTGGCAAGGTTCCTACTCATCACGGCCGCCATGTATTCGGCCGGATAATGCGCTTTGAGATAAGCCGTTTGGAAAGCGACCCACGAGTAGCATGTGGCGTGACTCTTGTTGAAAGCATAGGAAGCAAACTTCTTCCAGTCTTCCCAAATCTTGTTCAATGTCTCTTTAGAGTGTCCGTTCTTCGTTCCGCCCTCGTAGAAAAGCGTCTCCAACTTATCCATTTGGGCCATAAGCTTCTTGCCCATGGCCTTTCTTAGCGTGTCGCTTTGCCCCCTTGTGAAACCTGCTAACTGACGTGCCAGGAGCATCACTTGTTCTTGATAGACGGTGATACCATACGTATCTTTGAGGTATTTCTCCATGCACGGGATGTCGTACTGTACCTTTGATGGGTCGCGTTTACGTGCAATGAAGTCAGGAATATAGTCCATGGGTCCCGGACGATAGAGAGCGTTCATCGCAATGAGGTCTTCGAAGACCGAAGGTTGCAGTTCTCGCAGGTATTTTTGCATGCCGGCAGACTCGAACTGGAAGGTTCCGATGGTTCGTCCCTCGCAATAGAGCTGGTAAGTGAGGGGATCGTCGATGGGAATCTTTTCCAAATCGATGTTCGTTCCCATAGAGACGCGAACGTTTTCGACCGCCTCTTTCAGAATGGAAAGCGTCTTCAGACCGAGGAAGTCCATCTTGATGAGTCCCGTTTCTTCAATGACGTGTCCGTCATATTGTGTACACAGCAGCTTATGTCCAGGGTCTGTCTTGTCTTCGGCTGTGGAAACGGGCACCCAATCGCTAATGGCATCGCGGCAGATGATGGTTCCGCAGGCGTGGATACCTGTTCCGCGCACGGTGCCCTCCAGCATTTTGGCATACATCATGGTGTTTCTCATCCGCTCATCGGTAGAAGCTTCGGCCTCGCGAAGCTCCGGAATGCTTTTGATAGCATTAGGAATGTTCATCTTCAAACCATCGGGCAGTTTATCGGGGATGAGTTTGCAGAGGGCATTCACTTGGTCGAGCGGCACTTTTTCCACACGCGCCACGTCCTTAATCGAGTTTTTGGTGGCCATCGTACCATAGGTAATGATGTGTGCCACCTTATCGTGTCCGTATTTATTTTCCACCCATTCGAGTACGCGTCCTCGTCCGTCGTCGTCGAAGTCGGTATCGATATCGGGCAATGAGATGCGATCGGGATTGAGAAAACGCTCGAACAGCAGGTCGTATTTAATGGGATCGATTTTTGTAATGCCCAAACAGTAGGCCACAACAGAGCCTGCTGCCGACCCACGACCAGGCCCAACCATCACTTCCAGTTCGTTTTCGGCTGCGTTGATAAAGTCTTGCACGATGAGAAAATAGCCCGGGAAGCCCATCGTCTTCATGATGTGTAGTTCGAAGTTGATGCGTTCTTTCACCTCGTCGGTCAGCGGATTGCCATACAAACGCATTGCTCCGTCGTAGGCGAGTTTGGCCAGATAGTCGGCCTCGAACTTGATTCGGTAGAGCTTATCGATGCCTCCCAGCTTCTTGATTTTCGCTTCTCCCTCCTCGGCAGGTAGTTGGTTGTTTCCGTTTTCGTCGCTGGTGAACTCCCTGTACAGGTCTTCCGGCGAGAAACGTTGCCGCCATTGCTCTTCGGTTCCGAAGTCTTCGGGGATGGGAAAGAAAGGCATGATGGGCGAATGGTCGATAGAATAAGTCTCCACCTTGTCGAGAATCTCGAGCGTATTGCGCATAGCCTCGGGCAGATCGCCGAACACCTCGTTCATTTCCTCGCGGGTTTTAAACCACTCTTGTTTCGAGTAGAGCATACGCGAGGGGTCGTCTAAGTCTTTACCGGTTGAGAGACAGAGCAGGTGGTCGTGAGCTTCAGCATTCTCTTTGTCTACGAAATGTGCATCATTGGTGCACACCACCTTGATGTGATACTCTTTTGCCAGTTGCAGCATCACCTTATTGGCGCGTTGTTGCAAGGGGAACGCCTCGCGATTGGCTCGGATATGAGGATCTTTTACCTCGTGTCGTTGCAGCTCTAAGTAGTAGTCTTCGCCAAAAACACGATGATACCACTCCACGGCTTCACGAGCTCCGGCGAGGTCGTCTTTGAGAATTTTGCGGGGCACCTCGCCCGCAATGCAGGCCGAACACACGATGAGGCCCTCGTGGTAGCGTTCCAAATCTTCGCGGTCGGTGCGCGGACGCATGTAATAACCATCTACCCAGGCCCGCGAAACCAGTTTGATGAGGTTTTTATATCCTTGATAGTTTTTAGCCAAGACGATGAGATGGTAGCCGCTCATGTCGCCGTTCTCCTTCACCTTATCGGTTTTTCGGTGGCGAGCCACATACATTTCGCATCCGATGATGGGTTTAAACTCGGGCAAGCCCTCTTCTTTGCGTTTGCCGTTCACCTTTTTACAATAGTTATAAAACTCTTTTGTGCCGAACATGTTGCCATGGTCTGTGAGGGCCATGCCTCGCATACCGTTGGCCACGGCCTTGTCTACGAGACGTTGCACGCTCGACTGTCCGTCGAGAATTGAGTAATAAGTATGTACGTGAAGGTGTACGAAATCTTCCATTTGATGGGGCTTCTTGAGTTGAATTTCGAGGCTCAAAGTTAGCACTTATTCGTGAGATGCGCAAATTTATGAGGTCGTTCGACGAACAGAAAACGATGAATAGCACGATGAAGGCGGAGTGCATTGGACGTGAAGACTCACCGAAGAATCTACTGGAAACTATTTTGAAAAAGGCGTTTCTATCTCTTTGATAGACAGTCGTTTACAAATTCGTTTCTCATCTCTTAGCTTTTGATGTGCGTTTTCTTAGCTTTTGCCTTGCATTTTCTTAGCTTTTGCCTGCCGTTTTCTTAGCTTTCGCGATGCATTTTCTTAGCTTTTGAAAAGCGGGTTATGTTTCTTCGCACTGCGCTTGGGGCCAGTTCACGAGAAAAAGTCGGCTCCGCGCCCTCGTAAAGGCCGTGTAGAGCCAGTGCAGATAGTCGGGGGTGAGAGCCTCGGCAGAGACATAGCCCTGGTCGAGAAAGACGTGTTCCCACTGTCCGCCCTGAGCTTTGTGGCAGGTAATGGCATAGGCATATTTGATTTGCAGGGCGTTAAAAAAGACGTCGTTCTTGACTTTCTTCATCCGATCGGCTTTCAAGGGGATGTCGGCATAGTCTTCCATCACCTTATTATATAGGTGTTCGTTCTGCTCGCGGGTAAGTGCGGGAGCCTCGGTAGTGAGACTCTCGAGCACAACGGTGGCTTCCAGTTCCAGGTTTTCGTAGTCGGGGAACTGCAACCACACGTCGGCAAAATGAAGATCGTGCTCCTTTCGCTGGTGACTCACTCGGACCACACGCGCCCTGTCGCCGTTGGCCAGGAAAGAGATGGAGGATTTTTCGCGCTCGGTCCAGTAGTAGTTGTTCTTGACAATCATGAGGAGGTCGCCGCGAACGAGCATCTCTTCGCACTCAAGCACCATGCCGCGGATGCCCCGATTGAAGATGTTGGCGCGCTTGTTGCTGCGGGTGATGACGATGGTTTCGTCGGTTCCCACCTGGTTGTAGCTGCTGTTGAGACGGTCGACCAGCTCGTCGCCCGAGACAAGCGTCACGTCGGCGAAAGCCGTTAGGCGGATTTGGGGCAACTGCGTAAGATGTTCGCGGGTGATCAGCTCACGGATTCGGGTGGCGTTGAAGAGGATGCCGCTGTTCTGATTCTGGCGCAACACCTCGCTCAGGTCGCAGTGAAAGACAGTCATTCCGTAACCCTCCATGACGTGTGCGAGCAGTGCGGGCGATTCCGTTTCGCCCACCGGAGGCAGCTGAGCCTTGTCTCCGATGAGCAGCAGACGGCAGTTGCGCCCGGCATAGACGTATTGCACGAGGTCGTCGAGCAGGCATCCGCTGCCGAAAGTGGTGTCGGCAGCACCCAAATTGGCCACCATCGAGGCCTCGTCTACCATAAAGAGCGTGTCGGTAAAAAGATTGTCGTTGAGGTTGAAACGGCCGCCCGATCCGTCGAAGGTGCGTTGTCGGTAGATTTTGCGGTGGATGGTGAAGGCCGGATGCCCATCGCTGTTCATCGAAAACACCTTGGCGGCCCGGCCCGTCGGGGCCATCAGCACCACCTTCTGCCGCAACTGCGTGAGCGTTTGCACGATGGCACCGGCGATAGAGGTCTTTCCCGTACCGGCACTTCCGGTGAGAATCATGAGCGAATGCGGGTCGCGGGCGGTGAGAAAACGGGCAAACGTCTGGATGGCCTCTTCCTGTTCGGTAGTGGGATGGAAACGGAAGTGGCGTTGAATATGAAAGAGAATCTCGTCGGTCATCATTGTTTTTTAAGTTGAAGAGGTGGGATTTGCAAACAAATTCGTACTTTTGCAACACCTAAAAAAGCCCGTGCGGCAACGGGATGACAAAGTTAGGAAAAGTATTCTGAACCTTCGAATGAATCCCCTCGTTAATTACATCCTGGCCTTGTGCGTGCTGGTGCTCGTCGTTCTGTGTTTTCTGAGCATCCGCAGCATCGGCTTTTAACCTTTCGAACAACGATGCAGGAAAACGTAAACGATATGCAATTGGAGCAAACCCGACTGATTGTGCGCCTGAGCCGGACCGCTTTGGCTTTTGCCGTGGTGGACCGTAGCACGGAGAAACAGCTCCTTTTCGAGCCTTACACCGTGCGAAGCGGTATTTCGATGGCTGCTAATCTGCGCGAGGCTTTTAAAACTTCGATGCTGCTGATGCGGGGATATAAGAAGGTGAACCTGCTCATCGATGCGCCAGTGATGCTGCTGCCGATCGACGTGTTTCACGAGGAAGAGGTGGAGGAGCTTTACCGCCACACCTTTGTGCTGGGCGATGGCGATACACTTCGGCATCAGGTGCTGAACGAACTGAATGCCGTGGCGGTGTTTCCAGTAAGCAAAGACTTGCAATTGGTGCTCACCGACCACTTCGCCGACGTGCGCATCACCCCCTTGATGCGCAGTGTGTGGACGCATTTGCACCGCCGCAGTTTTACGGGAATAGGTAGAAAGCTGTATACTTACTTTCATGGCAAGCGATTAGAGGTGTTTGCTTTCGAGAAGAATCGATTCCGATTTTGTAATGTTTTCGAGGCAGGCAACTCGCGCGATGCTCTCTATTTCGTTCTTTATGTTTGGAAACAGCTGGGCATGAATGCGCTCAGCGACGAACTGCACCTCGTGGGTGAGATTCCCGAACGAGACTGGTTGAAGGCGGCTTTTCAGAAATTCGTTAAAAGAACCTATGTCATCAATCCTTCGGCCGACTTCCATCGCGCTCCCATCACCACCATCCCTCATCTGCCTTACGACTTGATGACGTTCTTTCTGAAAGACACACACGAGGGCGAGAAGTGATATTCACCCTCGCCCTCTCCCTTTTCTTTATTGATATTTTACTCCATGCGTATTATAACAGGACAATACAAAGGACGGCACTTCGACATTCCCCGCACGTTCAAGGCCCGTCCCACCACCGATTTTGCTAAGGAAAACATCTTTAACGTGCTCATGGGCTATCTCGACTTTGAAGAGATCACCGCGCTCGACCTCTTTGCCGGTACGGGGAGCATTTCTTTAGAGTTGCTTTCCCGGGGATGTGCTTCGGTGACGAGTGTGGAAGCCGACCGCGATCACGCTCGGTTCATCCGTCAGTGCACCGAGAAGCTGGGCACGAACCGCAGCTTTTTGATTCGCGGAGACGTTTTTCGGTTTCTCCGAAGCTGCCGTCAGTCGTTCGATTTCATCTTTGCCGACCCGCCGTATGCCTTGCCCGAATTGAGCGAAATTCCCTCGCGCGTCTTCCAACAGGGCCTTCTAAAACCCGGCGGCGTATTTGTTTTCGAGCATGGAAAACAAGATTGCTTCTCTCAGCATCCTCATTTCGTGGAACATCGGGCGTATGGAAGCGTGAACTTCAGCATTTTTCGGCTTGGTCAATAGAATTGGATTCCCTGTGCCTCCGACACGTGTCCGTTGGCGTCTAAGTGAATGGGGATGAAGGAAACGAACCACGATTCGTTGGGAAAGACGCGTGGGCAATAGAGTCGAATGGTGTTTCGGCCGGCTTTCAGAGGTAGTCGGGCCGGCGAACGCATCCAGAAGAATTGCTCATTGGTATAGGGTATCTCCGAGGGTGCTTGTCTCCAGGTTTGTTCATGATAACGATATTTCCCTGGTTCGGCCCAAGGCTCGGGAGGGAAAATCTCTTGATGGCCCACGAAGAGTCGGCCCTGCGACTCCCAGTAGCCTTGGTAGCCGATGCCGTCGGAGATGCGCGAGGAGCGGGGCGGCGTTTCAAATCCCACCCAGGCCGTGATAACGGTGTCGCGCGGAACGAAGAGTTGGGTTTCCATCCAGGCATCCATCGTGGGTAGGAGAGGGATGTGGTGGCGTTTGACCAGTTCGATCAGGTTGACGGTTCCACCCCAAGCTTCGGTCCAACGGAGGGAGTCAGGATGGGTGCCTCGGGGCTGAGGCAGCGAGACACGCCAGTGCAGATCGGCGTTAGCCACCCATCGCATGTCCCAGTCGTAGAGCAGATGATCGCGGTGCCAGGAAAGACGACGCTCAAACTCGGTTACACGCCGATGCCATTCGCTGCCGGCAGGAGGCAACAGATTCTCTTCACCCATGGGCAGAGCTGTTCCGCCCCGCCAGAATCGCTCGGCAAAGGGGAGCAGACACTGCGGCATGCCGTTGTGGGGGAAGAGGAGACGCTGATCGGCCACGCGGACATCGTTCCACAAACAGAGGATGCCGCCCAGTGCTTTTCCATTGGCGGAGGACACTCCGCAGGGGGTGTGCAAAAGGTATTTAACGACGTTGCAGAAGGGATTCCCTTTGTTGAGATAACCCATGTAGGAGTCGATGTAACGATGAGGATAGGCGGTAGCATCTACGTCGCCCATCTGATTCTCGCGCCACACCTGAGCGATGGCCGTTGGCGAGGCCTTCAAACCGGGATCCCATACCACCACCTGCCGACCGTGTTGATGGGCCACTTCTTCGCAAAAGCGGATAAAGGCTTGCGGATTGTCGATGTGGATTTCGTCGCTTCCGATGTGAATCATGGGGCAATCTTGGCGAGAGATTTCGCCGAAAAATTCGTCGAGACATTTCTTCAGCACCTCCATCCCCTGTTTTGAAGCCATGGAGAATCCGAAAGCTTTCTCGAAATACTGACTATGTCCGGGCATATCGATCTCGGGCAGCACGGTAATGCCCAGTTCTCGAGCATAGGCGATGACGTGGCGTATCTCGTCGTAGGTGTAAAAACGACCCTCATCGCGCCCGGCACGCTGAAACCGGGCATCGTTCAGTTGCGGATAGGCTCGGCATTGGATGCGCCAGGCGGGATGGTCGGTGAGATGCCAGTGAAAGAGATTGAGCTTATAGGCGGAGAGAAGTTCGAGGTCTTTTTTGAGTTGTTCCACCGAACGGAAGTTGCGCCCTGTGTCGTGCATGAAGCCGCGCAGAGGAAAGGCAGGATAGTCTTTGATCC
This sequence comes from Prevotella sp. oral taxon 475, assembly GCF_018127805.1. NCBI lineage: Bacteria > Pseudomonadati > Bacteroidota > Bacteroidia > Bacteroidales > Prevotellaceae > Prevotella > Prevotella sp. oral taxon 475. The sequence goes on along the minus strand of NZ_CP072334.1, from coordinate 677,467 downwards.
GCACGCAGGGCGTTGTTCCGTCTTCGGCAGCAAGCTGTCGCAGAGTGGCTTTGGCCCAAAGAATTCCGCGGTGGTCTTTGGCCCGAATGGCAGCCCGTCCGTCGGCAGAAACGGTGAGCATATAGCCCTCAGCGGGTAACTTGAGACGGGAGTCGATGCGCTCGTCTACGGTTCTCACGCGCGTTTTCCCACCCAATGGTTTCAGTTCTACGGGTGCGGGAATGAGCTTCTGCGCACTGGTTCCGAGGCAGACCACAAGGAGCAGACCCACAAAGACGGTCTGCCGACAGAGAGTTTTCCAGATTCTTTTTCTCATCTTCTTAGATTTTTCCACGCAAAGATAGCGTTTTTCCCTGAAGATTCGGCAGGTTGCGCCTCTAAGACCAAGAGCCAATGAGGTTAGCCCTCTCCTTGCATCACCCAGTTCAGGTTCAGGCGTCTTCGTTATCGCCTTCCGTTCCTCTTCAATTGTTAAAAACGGGAAGGAGAAAGGACTCAAAAATCGGGTTTGTAACTCGCTGATAATCATTTGTCTACTTACCCGTCTCTCCCTTAGCTTAGAGGTCTTAGATTCGTTTGTTAATAACAACCGTGGTGCAGTTGCTGGTTGTCTTGATACAACGATAAGAATACTGCCATCGTTTCTTCAATTTAAAATTAGAAAAATAATCAGTTGGAGTCGCCGCCCGTCGTCCAGTTTCCTTCTGTGGGGAGGCCCTTCTCTGAGCGATTTCTCCAGTTAGAAAATCGCGTTTACAATCCATTGATAATCAACATGATAGAGATAAACTTTCAAAAGCTATCCTTTTGCACGTCCATCTCTTAGCTTTTGCATGGCGTTTTCTTAGCTTTTGGCGTGCAAAAGCTAAGAAAACGAGAAGTAAGGAGAAAAAGAGTAGGTCATAAGGAAGAAAAGAATGGTATAGATGAGATCTATGATTCGATAGAGAATATCTGTTTGAAACGCGGAGATTTGTTCTTACCTTTGCAGTGCAGAATAAGAAAAAGAAATGTTTTTAACTAAATTATTGATTGTTATGAATATACAAATGCCCACCCTTCCTTATGCCGAAAACGCATTGGAACCGGTTATCAGCGAGCAGACCATTGCTTTTCACTATGGCAAGCACCTGCAAAACTACGTCAATACGCTCAACACGCTGATTGCAGGAACTGAGTTTGAGGGAAAACATGTGGAAGAGATCGTGACGTCGGCTCCCGATGGTGCCATCTTCAACAATGCCGGCCAGACACTGAATCACGCCCTTTATTTCCAGCAGTTCAAGGCTCCGGTGAAGGGAAACGAGCCCACCGGAAAGATGGCCGAGGTACTGACGAGAGACTTTGGAAGCGTAGAGAACTTTAAAAAGGAGTTTGCTCAGGCGGCTGCCACGCTCTTCGGGTCGGGCTGGGCCTGGCTTTCACAAGACAAAGACGGCAAACTCATCATCACCAAAGAAGCAAATGCCGGCAATCCGCTGCGACATGGACTCACACCTCTCTTGGGATTGGACGTCTGGGAGCATGCTTACTATCTGGATTATCAGAACCGTCGCGTGGATCATATTGCCGCTGTGTGGGACATTATCGACTGGACGGTAGTGGAAGGCCGACTCAAATAAGTTGTCATCCCTCTCCTGCACCCAATCGGAGATGGGGCGACATACAACAAAATATAGAGACAACAGATTACAAAAAAGAAATAAAAAAGAATCATTATGGAATCAATCATCAATGCACAAATGCCTGAATTTAAGGTACAGGCTTTTCAGAATGGAGAGTTCAAAACCGTTTCAAACGAGGATGTAAAGGGTAAGTGGGCCGTGTTCTTCTTCTATCCCGCCGACTTCACCTTCGTTTGCCCTACCGAACTGGTAGACCTCGCCGAGAAATACGAGGAACTCAAGAAGATGGGCGTAGAGGTTTACTCGGTGAGTTGCGACACTCACTTCGTTCATAAGGCTTGGCACGACGCTTCGGAGAGCATCAAGAAGATTACCTATCCCATGCTGGCCGATCCTCTTGGCGTGCTGGCAAAAGGCTTTGGCGTCTTTATCGAGGAGGAAGGAATGGCCTATCGCGGTACGTTCGTGGTGAATCCCGAAGGAAAAATCAAGATTGCCGAGATTCAAGACAACAGCGTAGGCCGCAACGCCGAAGAACTGGTGCGCAAGGTTTCGGCAGCACAATTCGTTGCATCGCATCCCGGCGAGGTATGCCCCGCAAAGTGGAAGCAGGGCGCAGAGACGCTTAAACCCAGCATCGACCTGGTGGGTAAGCTCTAAAAAGACATCGACTGGCGGGGAGTTTTTCGATTTTTCGAGACACGGAAAGATGGGATGTGTGCATCCACTAAGGTCTTTCCGACGAGAAACGAAAGACTCCTCGTTTTTTTATAAAGAAATATTTCACAAAAGAAAAATCGTTCTTATGCTCGATTCAAATACATTGCAACAGGTGAAAGGTCTCTTCGTTGACCTGAAAAACCGATATACGCTGGCCGCAAGGATAGACGAGGCGCATCCGAGCGCGGCCGATCTAAAGGCGTTTTTAGAGGATTTCGCCTCTACGTCGCCCCAGATAGAGGTGGTGTTTGGAGAGGCTGATGAAGCGCGCGCTGTGTTTTCACTGCTTAGAAATGGAGAAGACACGGGCATTCGGTTCCGTGGAATCCCTAACGGACACGAGTTTACGTCGTTGCTTTTGGCTGTGCTCAACGCCGATGGAAAGGGAAAGAATCTGCCCGACGAGGCTCTCACACGCCGCATCCAGGCTCTGCGGGGCGATCTGCAACTGCAAACCTACGTCTCGCTCACCTGCACCAACTGTCCCGACGTGGTGCAAGCACTCAACGTAATGGCTCTGATCAACCCGAGCTTGAGGAGCGAAATGATCGACGGTGCACTCTTTCAAGACGAGGTGGCGCGGCTAAACATCCAGGCTGTACCCTCTGTTTATGCCAACGGCGAACTGCTTCACATCGGTCGGGGCGACCTGGGCGAGTTGCTTTCGAAGCTGGAAGAGAAGTTCGGTAGCGAACCTTCGGCCGATGTTCAGCCCGTGGGGCACAGCTACGACGTGGTGGTACTCGGCGGCGGACCTGCCGGAGCTTCGGCCGCTATCTATTCGGCTCGAAAGGGATTGCACGTAGCTGTGGTGGCTGGACGCATCGGCGGACAGGTGAAAGACACTGTGGGTATCGAGAATCTTATCTCCGTTCCGCAAACCACGGGTGCACAACTGGCCGATCATCTTCGCGAACATCTTTCCCGCTACCCCATCGACCTCTATGAGAATCGACAGCTCCGAGAGGCCGATCTCTCCTCACCCCGCAAGCGTATTGCCGTAGCCGGCGGCGAAGTGTTCTGTGCTCCCGCCGTGATTGTGGCTACTGGAGCCAGCTGGCGCAGGCTTAACGTCGAGGGTGAGACGGAACATCTGGGCCGCGGCGTTCACTTCTGTCCGCATTGCGACGGTCCGTTCTACCGTGGAAAACGTGTCGCCGTTGTCGGCGGAGGCAACTCTGGCATCGAGGCCGCTATCGATCTGGCCGGCATCTGCAGCCATGTCACTGTGCTCGAATTTGCCGACACGCTTCGTGCTGACACCGTTCTGCAAGAGAAAGCGGCCGCTATGAAGAACATCGACATCTTCCTTTCTTCGCAAACCACGCAAGTATTGGGCAACGGAGAACGCGTCACTGGTTTGCGAGTGAAGGATCGCACCAACGACAAAGAACGCGACATAGCCCTCGATGGCATCTTCGTTCAGATAGGTTTGTCGGCCAACACCGATGTCTTCCGCGAAGTTCTGCCACTCAATCCGCAGCGCGAAATAGAGATAGATGCCTGCTGCCGAACCTCCATCCCCGGCGTTTATGCTGCCGGCGACTGTACCAACGTGCCCTATAAACAAATTGTTATCGCCATGGGCGAAGGGGCTAAAGCCGCCCTTTCAGCCTTTGACGACCGAATGAGAGGGAGAATCTGAGCTTCTTAAGCCTGAAGAAGAGTGTTTTAGGAGTAAAAGAATATTTTTTAGGAGTGAAGGAATTGAAGGAGTGAGGAGGAGTGAAGACAAATGTATCCTTTACTTTTTCATTCCTAAAAAGATCTTCTTCACTCCTAACAAGATCTTCTTTACTCCTAAAAACATTTGTTTTCACTCCTCCTCACTCCTTCAATTCTTTTACTTCTTACATCTTTACCTCTTTCACTCCTTATTCTTTCAACTCTTTTACTCCCAAAGATTGCAATCGCTCTACCACCAATGCGATGGCTCCATCACCTGTCACATTGCAAGCCGTACCGAAACTATCCATAGCAATATAGAGCGCAATCATCAGTGCTTGCTCGTTATCGCCGAATCCTAAGATGCTTCCCAGCGGTGCAAGAGCCGCCATAATGGCACCACCCGGCACGCCCGGAGCCGCCACCATAAAGATAGCCAGCACGAGAATGAAGTGAAGAAAGAGCGGGAAACCATGTGGCAAGCCCTCCATCAAAGCAATAGTGAGTGCGCAAGCCGTGATTTTCATCGCCGAACCGGAAAGATGCACCGTGGCACAAAGCGGAATAACAAAACCGGCCACACCCTCTGTCACGCCATTCTTAAGCGTCTGTCGAAGAGCCACCGGGATGGTAGCAGCAGAGGAAGACGTGCCCAACGCCGTGAGATAGGCCGGAAACATCGTGGCCAAGAGCCGAAACGGATTACGCCGAACGATACTCCCCGCAAGGAGATATTGATAGAGGAGCACAAAAATATGGAGAGCAAAAATCACAAGAATGATTTTAGCGAACACCGTCATCATCCGCATCACATCACCCCGAACGGTCATCGAAAGAAAGATGCCAAAGATATAAAGAGGCAACAGCGGAATGATGACGCGCTCGATGACGCGAGCAATCACCGTCTTAACTTCGCCGGCGACGTTGCGCAAGGTAGAAAGTCCACCGTAAGCGATGCCCAGTCCCAAGATGAACGACAGCACCAGAGCCGTCATCACGTCGAGTGGCGCAGGAATGTTGAGGGTAAAATAGGGCAAGATGTCGGCCGACTTCTCCACCGCGACAAGTCCATTCCCACCTCCGCCGATAAGCGACGGAAAGAAAGCCGAGCCGGTAGCGTAAGACAAAATAGCAGCCACGATCGTGTCGACATAGGCAATGGCGACGGTGATGAGCAGCAACCTGCCCGCTCCGCGACCGATGTCGGCTATCGCCGGAGTCACCAATCCCACGATGATGAGAGGAATACAGAACTGCAAAAACTCGCCGAAAAGACTGTTGAACGTGACAAACAACCGCACCAACGGCATCCCCATCACCCCACCGAGAAGAATTCCCAGCGTGATGGCAATCAAAATTCGAGGAAGAAGAGAGAGTTTCATAGATGATGGTATTTAGTGAATCAGTTGACGAGTTAACAAGTTGACGAGTTGACAACGATGTTTGTCAACAAAGGTGAGCCTCCTAAATGAAGGGGCTGGGAGGCTGTTTCCTGTCAACTCATCGACGGGACAGCCCCCACCCCCTTAACTTTGGTGGCCAGAACTATCCCAGTTTCTCAGCCATGGCACGACCCAAGGCACGACATTGTTCAGTCACTTCAGGCGTCAGAGCTTGCTTCATCTCCACGGGTTCGCCCACAGCTTCGAAATGCAGAGCCGTTTCGTTCCACTCCCGAATCTTGCTCACCGCCTTACTGGCCCAACCATAACTGCCAAACCAACCCAGGAGATGATCCTTGATATCGCGGTTGGCCAGTTCGCTCAACAGCACATCCATCTCATGATAAAGTCCCGTGTTGTAGGTAGGAGCCCCAACGATGAGCCCCTTATAGCGGAACACATCGCGGATGATATACGAGTGGTGTGTCTTCGAGACATTGTAGACCACGATATTCTTCACCCCCGCCTGACTGGCTGCGCGGGCTATTTCTTCGGCCATTCGCTCAGTATTTCCATACATCGTTCCGTAGCAAATGACAAGTCCCGGCTCGGTTTCATATCGGCTCATTCTATCGTACAGGCCCACCACTCGCTGGAGATGCTCATGCCAAACCGGCCCGTGGGTCGAGCAGATATAGTCGAACTGCTCGCCGGCCAACTTCTTCAATGCGTTCTGTACCGGCGTTCCATACTTCCCAACGATATTGGAATAATAACGAACCATCTCCAACCAGAACGGCTCGCAATTGATTTCGCTGTCCACCAATCCACCGTTCAGTGCGCCGAAACAGCCAAAAGCATCGCCCGTGAAGAGCGTCTGGCTGGCCTCGTCGAGGCTCATCATCGTCTCGGGCCAGTGCACCATCGGCGTAAGAAAGAACTTCAGCGTATGCCGTCCCAGGCAAAGCGTGTCGCCATTCTTCACTTCCACCTCGCCGCCCGAGAGGCCATAGAAGCCCTTCAGCAAGTCGAACGATTTCTTATTTCCCACCACCTGCACCTCGGGATAGTACTTCCGCATCAGCGCAAACGAGCCACTGTGGTCGGGCTCCATGTGATGGGTCACGATATAGTCGATAGGACGGTCGCCTATCACCTCGCGGATATTCTCGATGAACTGCGAAAAAAAGTCGGCCTCCACCGTATCGATCAAACACACCTTCTCGTCTACAATGAGATAAGAGTTGTACGACACACCGTTAGGCAACGGCCACAGTCCTTCAAACTTCTCTTTCTTTCGGTCGTTCACACCCACATAATAAGTGTCTTTTACTATTTCTATCATCTTTCCGTTTTTTATGTATAAGTATTTTCTTTTGCCCTATGTCTTGCCGCCAGGCGCAACACGGGCAGATGGCCGCCCTATGAGCATGCGTTGCAAAGGTAACGATTATCGACCGAACCGCGAAACACAACCCATCGATATTTCATCAACGCCAGCAAGCGAGTACAGAAAACGGGCCTTTTCATTGCTCCGCTCGCTTCTTTTTTGTAATATTGCATACACACAACTTATTGTCTGAAGGATATGCACCCATTAGAAAAATTCCGTTACTGCCCCTCTTGCGGCAGTACACACTTCGAGGCTTGCACCGAAAAGAGCAAAAAATGCCAAAACTGTGGATTTGAATACTTTCTCAATCCCAGCAGTGCCAACGTCGCTTTCATTGTCAACAAGAAAGGAGAATTGCTCGTAGAGCGGCGGAAAAACGAGCCCGCCAAGGGCACACTCGATCTTCCCGGTGGCTTTGCCGACCTTGGAGAGACGGCCGAAGAGGGCGTGAAGCGCGAGGTGAAAGAAGAGACCGGGCTCACCGTCACCTCCTGTCGCTACCTCTTCAGTCAGCCCAACGTCTATCTTTACTCCGGCATGCAAGTGCAAACGCTCGACCTTTTCTTCTGCTGCGAAGTGGAAGACGAACAGGCCCTCACGCCCATGGACGATGCCGCCGCCTGCATGTGGCTCTCGCCCGAAGACATTCATACCGAGCAATTCGGGCTTCGCTCCGTCCGTCAAGGCCTGTACGAATATCTGCAAATGCTGAAAAAGCACTCCTAACGCCCCACTCCTCTCTCCCATCTCTTAGCTTTTGCATTCCATTTTCTTAGCTTTTGCAAGGCGTTTTCTTAGCTTTCGCACTGCGTTTTCTTAGCTTTTGCAAAACGGTTGGCAAATGCTTGATTCTCAAGGATATCAATTCGGGGAAACTAACAACCCCATAACAGCTCTTTTCTCGCTATTGAAAAAGAACTGCTATGGGGTTGTTTGCGCACAAAAATGCTGACAACTCACCTGGGATTCCCCTGTCGATGCATCGCTACGAAGCATCGACAGCGTCTACCATTCATTCTCCCCAGGGATGCATCTCTCTGTCCGGGTCGGCATTTTCGTCCCATTCTTCCTCCTCGTCATAGAAGTTTTCCTTACTGCCGGCCTGACCTGGGCCTTGTTTCTTGCTGAAGAAAACGGGAACACCGCAGGTTTCGCCTTCTGCACCGATGTGCATCACCTCGATAAAGGGTGCTGTATATGGCTTTTTCATTCTTTTTGGGGTTTTAAAATTCTACTTCTGGTTTTTTATAATCAATCGGGTGAACTCACTTCACCAGCACTTTCCGGCCGTTGTGGATGTACACCCCGGCGCGGGTGGGCTGTGCTTTGAGGCGGATTCCCTCGAGGGTGAACCACTGCTCGCCCTGCTCGTGTCGAACCACGGGCGAGGAGATGCCGGTTGTTTCTCCGTCGTCGAAAATCAGACGGAAGCCTTTGGCATGCGCATTGCCCGTGAGCGAAGCGGGAAGCGAGAGATAAGCTCGGCCTTCGGGCACGTTGACGCCCGCAGACATATAGAAACCCATGTCGTAAGAGGCATCGCCGGGATGCCAGTAGAAGTTGAAGTTGCTGCCCGTTTTGCGCGGTACGGTGGTTCCTTCGCCGGGTTTGAGATAGTTGGTGGCGGGGGTAGGCATCACCGTAGCGGTGTAAGGGAGATAGAGTTCGTCGAAGGTGGCGGCGTTGCCTTTGAAGAGGAATCCGCCGGTGGTGGCGTTCAGACCTTCGTAGGTGGTAGCGGGCGAAGTGCCAAAACCCTTCACCGTACCGACGGCTGCAGGCGAGAGAGAGGCCAGGGTGAGGTCGCCCAGTTGCGGATCGACGCCGTCGTCGGCATATTGCTTGGCAATGTAGGCATCGAAGGTGGTAAACGGACTGCTATAAGCTGAAACCACAAGACTGGAAAGCGAAGGGGTGAAACCTACGTCGTTGGGCCCCAGCACTGCCGAATTGAGGCATTCGGCTTTCGTCATGGCGTTGCGCAGATCGTAAGCACTGGTGTAGGTGGTGCCGCCATAGACGGTTTCGGTCATCGCGGGCGAGATGCTGCCCGTGGCATACAGTGTGCCGGCGGTGCTCTTGGCTATCTTTCCCGGAGCATACACCATCATCCGCGACACGGGCACGTGCCATTTCTGAGCGTACAAAGCCGCTTTCCCCTCGGGCGCAATCAGGCGTCCGCCTTTCACATCCATAAAGATCTGCGAGTTGTCGTTCACCGTTCCGGCATCAATAATCTTGACTACCGTGGGATAAGCCATGAGATCAATCTGCCCGGAGCCGCCGTCGGTGATATTGCCGTTCAGCGTCAACTCTTTGATAGGAGCTCCAAAAAAGAGATTCGACCCCGTAATGTCTGTCACTTTAGGAATATTGACGGTTGTGAGGTGCTGGTTATACTGATCAGCATTAAAGAATCTACAGTTGTTAATCTTCTTTAGATTAGGCATATCTACCCTTTCGATGTTAGTGATATAATGCCCTATCTGTCCGGAAATCTCCTGCACATCGGGCAAAGAGAGGTGTTTGAGCGAGTAACAGTGAGGTGTAAAGAAATTGTCTTTAATCTTTGTAACACCCTTAATGGTAAGCGAAGTAGAGGAATTTGCAGTAAAAGAGCCCCAAGACACATTGATTTCGCAACCGTAAGGCAATTCGATGACACTCAGATTGCTGTTTTGCATAAATTGCTGTCCCTCTATCAGCATCAGTTTGGGAAGTTTCAAGTCGGTTAAAGCCGACAAAGAACTGAATATATCAAGCCCGTGAGTTGTTGCTCTTTCCAATTCCGGGAGATGTAATGTGGATAGCAGCAGCATTGAGGAGAGAGTGTGTGAAGAGTCAATCACTTTTAAAACAGGGAGCTGAAGAGAGGTGAGCTTAGGAAGATATTGTATATTGTAGCTCCCTTTGATAGTAGTCAGAGCTGGCAAATTGAGGGTTGCTAAATTCGATAAGTTACTGAGACTACTGCTAGAGTACATCTCTCTCAACTTGGGAAGATCGACAGAAGAAAGCATCGCGCAATCACTTAGAAAACTAACTCCATCGATTCTCTCTAAAAGCGGGAAACTAACAGAGGTCAATTTCGGCGCACTTCCGATCAATTCACACATCGAGAGGATCTCCAATTTAGGGAAAGAGATGGCGGTAAGGTTGTCACAATAACAGAATCGACCGTTACCGGTATACATAACTCTATCTACAGGCCCTGTAATTCTTTTGATAGAATTGCCCGTAATAGAAGTAGGAGATCCTGAAATGAAACTGTAACCTGTAAACTGAATGGCTGTTACGTTGTAGGTTCTTCCCCCATGCTGCACGGTTTCAGGGAAAACGATAGCCCCCGACGAGAGATGGCACTGCGTTATCGTGGCTTCATTGCCCGAAAAGGTGTAGGAGAAGTTTCCTATTTGCACTTGTGCATCGGCCTTATGCGGAGCCAATGCCAACAGCAGCACAGCAAACAGTGCTGCCAAAGGAAGATGTTGTAGTCTTTTTCTCATAACTCTGTTGTTTTTTATTGTTTAAATAAATGTTGATTCTTCTATACATTCAGTTCCAAACACGACAAGACCTGCAAAGAGATTCCGTAAAATCTCTTTGCAGGTCTTGTCGGTTGTTATTTATTTTGTAACTTACGCGCGCAGGTACACGAACCTTATATAAGTCTGCACCTGTGTGTGTGTGTGTGTGTGTGTGTGTGTTAGCAAAATATCTGATACATACAAGTATAAAGCATTAAAAAGCATAGAAAAACAACCTTTCTTTTCTACACTTTGGCGATTTAAAATGGAATCAACATGCCGATACTTCATACTTGATCTACACTCTTTTGCTGCTATCCTGTTGTTGATTCATCAAACAACATGTACGTTTAACGGGTACAAAGGTATGAAAAAAGGCTTTAAACTTGATCAACACTCGCCAAGTTTCTGCCTCAAAAGAGCGTAAAAAAAGCCTGATACTCTTCGTATCAGGCTCTCTTTTTCGGTATCTCACGCTGCCAAATCTCCTTTATAAAAGGTCTTTTATCATCTCCTTTTCTAAAGGATTAAGGCCGATCTTTTACCTTTGCACCGAACGAAGAGGGTTGATTGCCCATGACAAATTCGAGCGTTCCGCCACGCATGAGGTCGCGGAAGAGAAGATAAGAGCGTGTGTAAGGCTTGCCATTGAGGCGCGCACTTTGGATATAAATGTTCTCGGGGCTATTGTTATGCGCCACGATGCGGAATGTTTTTCCTTTTCCTACATGAAGAGTAGCCTCGTTGAAGAGCGGCGAACCAAAGACATATTTCCCTCCAGCGGGCTCCACTTGGTAAAGACCGAGCGAGGAAAGGATGTACCAAGCCGACATTTGTCCCACATCTTCGTTGCCGCACAGACCGTCAATATCATCGCGATAGAGGTTGTTCATGATGTAACGCAGTCGTGGTGCGGCCTTCCAAGGTTGCCCTACGTAGTTGTAGAGATAGAGAATGTGATGACTTGGCTCGTTGCCGTGGGCATATTGTCCTATCAGTCCGGTGATGTCGGGTGAAGCATCGGCCCCCATATCGGTGTCTTCGAGAAGGAAAAGCGAGTCGAGTTTCTGCGTAAAAGCCTTCTCGCTGCCGAACAACTTCACCAATCCACGCACGTCATGAGGCACTAACCAAACGTATTGCCAGGCATTTCCCTCGGTGTAATCGTCCTGTCGGTGAACCGAGTGAAAAGGATTGAACGGCTCGCGGAACTTCCCTTGCGAAGTAACCCCGCGCATAAAACCTGTCGAAGGATCGAAATAATGGTCGCGATAAGACTGACTACGCTTGAGGAAATAGCGATAATCGTCCATATGTCCCAGCTCTTTGGCCAGCAATGCCACACAAGCATCGGCCAAAGCATACTCCAAACCCTTTGCAACAGTTTCGAATTCAGGATCGAGATCGGTTGGTATATAGCCGTATTTCTTCAGCAGTCCCAGTCCGCGATCTTCTTTCAGAGCCGACGCTTTGGCTGCCTGGAACACCGCTTCACGGTCTACGTCATAGCCTTTCAGGGCAATATCCACAACGACAGGTATGCCCGGATTGCCCACCATACAGTCGGTTTCATTTCCAACAAGGTGCCACACGGGCAGTTTTCCTTGTTGTTGGAAGATGTGAAGCATCGTTTGAGCGATGTCTCGCTGCTTTTCGGGATGAATAATTGTCATGAGTGGATGTGCCGCACGATAAGTATCCCAAAGCGAAAAGGTGGTATAGTTTTGGAAGTCGGCCCGATGCACGCCACCGTCAGCCCCACGATAATCTCCGTTGACATCGCTGAACACAGAGGGAGCAAACATCGAATGATACATCGCCGTATAGAAAATGCGGCGTGCATGCTCGTCGGAAGTTTCGATACTGATTTTACTCAGTTCGCCGTTCCATTTCTTATCGGCCTCGGCGGCCACCTCACGGAAGTTCCACGCCGGCAGTTCAGCTTGCAGATTAGCCCGAGCGTTTTCGACACTCACAGCCGATATGCCCACCTTTACCATCAGCGGCGCATCGAGGACATCGGTTTCAAACACCACCACACTGTCGGCTTCATGACGATTCAACTGCATCGGCTGCGAGAACCGTGCCACAAAATACACCTGTTGATTCTTTGCCCAACCTGTAGACAGACGGAATCCCGTCACCTCCGTAGGCGAAGTCTGTTCGTAATGGCACTTTGTCATCTTATCCCAACCGATACCTTGATTCAGGTTCAGTAGCACATAGCCCTTCCGAACATCTGCCGGGAACGAATATCGATGAAAGGCCACACGGCAGGTAGCGGTGAGTTCCACCCTCACACCCGAGTTAAGGGTCACCGCATAGTAGCCCGGTCGGGCCCGTTCGCCCCGATGCGAGAACGCCACCTCTTTTTCTCCGGCCACGGTAGAAGGCAACAGAGCGATGTCGCCCAAGTCTCCGATTCCCGTTCCGCTAAGATGCATCTGTCCGAAGCCCACCATCACCGAGTCGCTATAATGATAACCCGAACACCAATCCCAGCCACGTTTGTGCTGAGTGGGCCCCACTTGCACCATACCATACGGCACATTGGCACCGAGGAACACATGTCCGTGTCCGCCCGTACCGATCAACGGGTCTACATATTGCGTATAGTTTTGCGCTATTGCTGCGGCCGACAGCAGCCATGCCGCCATCAAAGCCCCCATTTTTTTCTTCATTATCTTTTATAATTTATTGTTTCAGTTAGTTGATTTAAAGAAAAAGAGACGCCCTCTCAGGGTGTCTCTCCTGGTGATTCCGTTGGGGTTCGAACCCAAGACCCACAGCTTAGAAGGCTGTTGCTCTAATCCAACTGAGCTACGGAACCATGAAAAGGAGGCGAGAATCATGTCCAAGGCTCCTGCCGATAGACTTCCACTGCAAGGGTCACGCTATGCCTTGCACCCGCTTCTTTTCACGGTTGCAAAGGTATATAAAAATGTACGAAGTCCCAAATATTCGTCTTACAAATGTTGTGCGCTCTCGTTCTCAGCAGTCTTATCGCTCTTTGGTTCTACCGACGGTTGCAGATTCTTCGACCTACGCTTCACCTTGAACTTATCGAATCCATTGCCATAGACACCAATCACCGAACTTTGCGTCACAAAGGCATGCGGGTCGATTTCGTCGATCATGCTGAACACCTCGGAGGCTTCACGTTGTTTGGTGACGAGAACCAGCACCTTGAGTCGATTTCCCGAGTAATAGCCCGTGGCATCGATAACGGTGCAACTGCGATAGGGCGGAGTTCGAATCACGCGTTCGCAGATTTCCTCATGCCGTTCAGAGATAATGAGAAACTGAACCGACTTTCTTCCCATGCTCACCACCTGATCCAGCACAAACGAGACCACAATCAGCCCCACATATCCATAGATCACCTGTTCCCAGCTGTGCAAAACCACGTAACTCAACGTCACGATAATCATATCCACCAGCAGGATGACGCGTCCCAAAGAGATGTCTCGGTATTTGTTGATGATAGAGGCCACGATGTCCGACCCTCCCGAACTGCCGTGATAAGACAGTCCGAAACCCAGTCCGATGCCGCAAAAACACGACCCGATGATGCAAGCCATGAACGGTTCGCCCCGCAAAATCGTAGGATTGGGGAAGACATTGCGGAAGAGCGCAATGAAAGCCGTCATCATCAGCACGCCGTAGATGGTTTTGATGCAGAACTTCAGTCCGAGGATGCGCAACGCAATGGCCAGCAACACCACGTTCATGCTGAAGTAGGTGAACTGCACCGGCGTATGCGTTCCCCAGTAGATGATGGAAGAAAGGCCTGCCACGCCGCCCGAACTGATGTGATTGGGCAGATAGAAAGCCACCCACCCCAGACTGTAGAACATCATTCCGATGCCAATCATCACATAGTCGGTGAGTTCTCTGTAAACAGATTTGCGGTTAATGTCAATCATAATGCGGTTCGTTGAAGGGTAGGTGACTCGGCAGCAGAATCGCTTTTTCCTATAGCGCGGCGATGCACTCTACCTCTACAAGTGCGCCTTTGGGTAACGTTTTCACTGCTACGGCCGAGCGTGCGGGGAAAGGCTGCGCAAAGAATTCGGCGTAAACCTCGTTCATCGCTGCGAAATTGTCCATATCCGAAAGGAAGACGGTGGTTTTTACCACTTGGTTGAGATCGGCTCCGGCGGCCTGCAACACGTTGCGAGCATTGGTAAGCGACTGCCGAGTCTGCTCTTTCACACCGCCGGGAACAAACTCTCCCGTGGCGGGATCTACGGGTAGCTGACCGGATGCGAAGATCAGGCCGGCGGCCTGGATAGCCTGACTGTAAGGTCCGATGGCCTTGGGGGCTTTGTCTGTTAGGATAGCTTTCATCGTTTTTCTGTTTTACTATATATGTAATGTGAATTTCGTTTCACGGTTTTGCCTCGTACACCTCCTGCCACTCCCTTGCGATGCGTCGCAGGGGGCACTTGTTGTACCCTGCAAATTTAATAATAAAAAGAGAAATGGCAGGCACCTGCAAAGGATATTTTTCTTTCTTGCATGGCTCTCCGTCACCCTTGATTGGATGCACGAGGCCCAAGGGTGTTGCCATCTCTTAGCTTTTGCATGGCGTTTTCTTAGCTTTTACGACCCAAAAGCTAAGAAAACGCCATGCAAAAGCTAAGAGATGGTACAGTCGAGAGCCATCGTCCGTTTAGGAAACAGACGGAGCCAGAAACAAAAACGGCATTTCCAGGCGGACGAAAGTCCATCTGGAAATGCCGTTCTGGCTGCAACTCCCCTCGTCATCTCCTACTGAAAGATCGACCGACAGGGACTCTCCATCCACCGCTCTCTGAGCGTAGACAGACGGAGAGGACTTAAAACTGCTCGAGAATCTCGATGCGCTTCTGGGTATCGGGATGCGTACTGAAGAGTCCGCTCATGAAGCCCAACAATCCCGAATTCATCTCGTCGGGATGAACAATGAAGAGTTGCGCCACATCCTCTCGATTCACGTGGTCGAGACCCGGATTGTTCGAAATCTTTTTCAAGGCCGATGCCAGTGCCAAAGGGTTTCCGCAAAGTTCGGCTCCTCCTGCATCGGCCATGTATTCGCGTTTGCGCGAGATAGCAAAACGGGTGAGCGAGGTGAAGAAATAGGCTATCGCGCAGCACACGATGCCCACGAGCAGCACGACGAAGAAGACCGACAGGCCGCCTTTATCCTTCTCTCTGCGCCCGCTACCGGTCCACATCACATGATACATCGTCCGCACGATGAGACTCATCACAGTACTGATGATGCCCACGAAAATAATACTGGTGATGAGCAACCGGGTGTCGCGGTTGCGGATATGGGTGAGTTCGTGCCCGATGACGCCGGCGAGCTCGTCGTCATCAAGCAGGTCGAGCATACCCGTTGTCAACGTCACGGCATAACTTTTAGAGTTGATTCCGCTGGCGAAGGCGTTCAGTTGCCGGTCGTTCACGATGTTGATGGCGGGCATCTCCATGTTGCACGTCATGCAAAGATTCTCCACAATGTTGTACACCCGTGGGTTTTCCCGACGCTCGAGCGGACGAGACCGAACGGCTCGACTCACCATCGAGGCATTGGCAAAATAGGCAATGGCAAACCATACGCCTACAATGCCCACCACCCACGGTAGCGTTTGCAGGAAATAGGCATTCACCGTGGCGATGTCGAGTTGCCGAATGAGCTGCCCCGAGGCATCATAACTGCTATTGCCGAAATAGTTGACCAATGCCAGAAAGCCCCACACCGTGACCAGAATGATGAGCGGAAACAAAAGCAACAACAACACGCTGAGCATGTTGTTGCGCCTGATTTGGGTTTGCATTCCTACGTATTTCATCTGCAAGAGCCATTGAACGGTCAGAATTTCACCTCGGGGGCTTTGTCCATCTCGGCGCGTTGCTCCTGCGGAATCTCAAACATCGGTTCTTTTTGGAAACCGAACATCCGCGCAAAAAGATTCGACGGGAAAGTCTGCACGGCGTTGTTGAACTCTCGTGTGGCTGAGTTGAAGAACCGCCGAACGGCTGCCAACTTATTTTCCAAATCGGAAATCTCCTGCTGCAACTGCATAAAATTGGTATTCGCCTTGAGCTCGGGATAGGCCTCGAGCGAGACTTTCAGTCCGGCCAACGCACTGGACAAGAGATTCTCGGCCTGCACCTTGTCGTTGATACTCGTCGCACCCATCGCCGCAGCACGGGCCTCGGTCACTCGTTGAAACGTCGCCCGCTCGTGTTCGGCATATCCTTTCACTGTCGCTACCAACTGCGGCACGAGGTCATGACGCTGTTTCAACTGTACATCGATGTTGGCAAAAGCATTCTCACGGTTGTTGCGCAACTTCACAAGATTGTTGTAAATACTCACTCCCCAAATCACCAACACGGCAATAATGCCCAATGCGATGATGAATGTCATGTTGTTCATAAATCTTTTTTTGAATGATTATCAGACACAAAGATAGCACAAAGACGAGAAATCGCCAAACTCAGACTCCCGCTTGCAGTTCAAACCCTCCTCTACAACGTAAAAGGGACGGGCCTAAAGTGGCTCGTCCCTTCTGCATTTCTTCATGCCGGATGCAGCTCAAACACCGCTATTCCGTCATCTTCATCGCCTTTTTCACTTTCTCGAAATACCGTTGCGTACGCCGCACACTGTACTTCATTCCGCCGTTCCACGAACGTATCGCCTTCTCAACGTCGTTCATCGGATTGTGTATCGCCTGTATCAAGAGAAACATTTCTTTCGATTTCGACACACTCAGTCGGTCAACCAATCGATACTTTCCGCTTTTTTTCAGCTTTTTGAGAATCTGATTGCACTCTGCAACCAAAATCGGCGTAATCTGCATGACCCCAACCGATTGCCCACATCTGGCCAGTCTGTTTCCGTTGCTTTCTACCTTGATGATGGCTTCCATCACTGGTGTCCAATCAAATCTTCCTTCCTGGCCCTTCTCTTCATTTCCTTCCGCCAAGACTTTGCCTGGCCATAAACATAAAATTGTAAAACATAAACATACAATTTTCTTCAATCTCTCCATAATAACATATTTATGGAACCTAAGCAACATCATCATCAAAAAAACCTGATTTGCTCGCGACTATTGCTTTATGAGAAATAAGTTAAGCCATAGTCTCAGTCCCGTT